>NZ_JBFUBN010000009.1:0-233596 GCF_056405735.1 Polaromonas sp. P1_F2
TCCCCTCCCCACCCCTTGTGGATGCGCCGAGGAGCGCAGGTTCAGGCGGATCAGGGATCGCGTTGTTTGAGCGAAGCGAGTTTAGCGAGACCCCGCCTGAACCGAGCACCGCAGGTTGCCCGTAGCGCAGCGGAGGGACGCAGCAACCAGGGTCGCCTTTTCTTTTGCTTACTTTTCTTTTGGCGAAGCAAAAGAAAAGTGAGTAGCCGCCGGGCTACCCCCGGCCAGCAACCCTCAGCAGAGACCACTACCGCCGGAGCAACTACAAACTATCCCGAACTCCGGCAGTAATCTCCAACGACCTCCGTGCAACAGCCGGATCAAAAATATGCGTAGTCACCATCAACTCATCCGCCCGAGTCTCGGCGATAAAGGATCGCAATCCTTCCCGAACAGTCGCGGGCGCACCCGCCACCGCATAACGCAGCATGCGTTGCGCACCGGCCTTTTCGGCGGGTGACCAGTACGCTTCGATGTCGTCAATCGGCGGCGGCATGGGGCCGGGGGTTCCGCGCAGCAGGTTGGTCATGGCCTGCTGGACCGAGGTGAGCTGGTAGCGCGCCGCTTCGTCGGTGTCGGCGGCAACCACGTTGGCTGCCACCATGGCATAGGGCTTGTCCAGCTGCGCCGAGGGTTCGAAGCGGTCGCGATACAGTTCCAGGGCCTGCATCAGCATGTCGGGTGCGAAATGCGAGGCGAAGGCAAAGGGCAGGCCCAGCGCGGCGGCCAACTGGGCGCCGAAGAGGCTGGAGCCGAGTATCCACAGCGGCACCTTCAGGCCCGCGCCCGGCACGGCGCGGATTCTCTGGCCGGGTGCTATGTTTTCAAAGTAATAGCGCAGCTCCTGCACGTCCTGCGGAAAGGTGTCGGCATTGTTCTGGTGGTCGCGCCGCAGCGCGCGGGCGGTCAGCTGGTCGGTGCCGGGTGCGCGCCCCAGGCCCAGGTCTATGCGGCCGGGGTAGAGCGAGTCCAGCGTGCCGAACTGCTCGGCGATCACCAGCGGCGAATGGTTGGGCAGCATCACGCCGCCGGATCCCACGCGGATCGTGCTCGTGCCGCCCGCCACGTGGCCGATGACGACCGCGGTGGCGGCGCTCGCGATGCCGGGGTTGTTGTGGTGCTCGGCCAGCCAGAAGCGCTTGAAGCCCAGTTGTTCGGCATGCCGAGCCAGGGCCAGTGTGTTGCGAAAGGCATCGGCGGCGGTGGCGCCCGTGACGATGGGGGATAGGTCGAGGACTGAAAAGGGGATCATGTTTTTGCTCCTTCTCCCTCTGGGAGAAGGCGGGGATGAGGGCTTGCGGCCCTGGATATGAAGCTATGCGTGCTCGAGCGCCGCTGGCCCTCACCCCAACCCTCTCCCAGCGGGAGAGGGAGTGAAGAGGATTCGGGTGGACCTGAATTCATGGATGTTGTTATAGGGGCGCCGGGCCAGTTTAGGAGCTTCACGATGGCCGCGCGGAGGGCAGGGTATAAATCCCCCATGACAGATTCGGCAAACATTGAGCTGCCTCCCGAGGCGCAGGCGATGCTGCGCACAGCCAGCCGTTTAGAGACCCCTTGCGGCGACGGCGCCATGGTCTGGCACAGCTGGGGCCAGGCCACACGCCGGCCCGGGCTCGCGCCGCTTGTGCTGCTGCATGGCGGCAGCGGCAGCTGGATGCACTGGCTGCGCAACATCCCCGCGCTGGCCGCCTCGGGCCGCTGGGTGCTGGTGCCCGACCTTCCCGGTTTCGGCGATTCGGCCGCGCCCTTGCGGGGCACCGATGCCGACGTGCTGCCCGAGCCGGTCGAGCAGGGACTGGCCTTGCTGGCGGGCGATGCGGCCTGCGACCTCGTGGGATTTTCTTTTGGCGGCATGGTGGCGGGCTTCCTGGCGGAGCGCTTCCCCGCCCGGGCGGCGCGTGTGGTGCTGGTGGGCGCGCCCGGCCTGGGTGTTGCGCCCGAAAAAGCCATACGCCTGCGCGCCTGGCGGCATATCACCGGTGCGGCCCAGCGCGATGAGATCCATCGCCACAACCTTGCGGCGCTGATGCTCTACCGCGAGGACGCGATCGACGAACTGGCCCTGCGCCTGCACATCGCCAATGTGCTGCGCGACCGCATGAAGGGCCGCAGCCTGGCGCGCACCGATGCGCTGGCGCAGTCACTGGCGCGGCTGCGCTGCCCGGTATGGGCGATCTACGGGGAAGAAGACGCGCTGTACCGCGGCAAGCTCGATGCGCTGGCGGCGGCCCTGGCGCGAGCCGCGGATTTCAGGGGCCTGGCCCTGGTCGAAGGCGCCGGCCACTGGCTGCAGTTCGAGCGTGCGGAGGCCTTTGACAAAGCCCTCCTCGCGACGCTCGAAGCGGCTGTCTAGCTTTTACTTCTCAATCGCGAGCAGTTCGATGTCGAAGGTCAGCGTGGCATTGGGCGGCACCACGCCGCCGGCGCCGCGGTCGCCATACGCCGTGGCGGGCGGGCAGGTCAGTGTGGCCTTGCCGCCGACCTTGATCTTCTGCACGCCTTCGGTCCAGCAGGGCACGACGCGGTTCAACGGAAAGGTGGCCGGCGCGCCGCGCTTGTAGGAGCTGTCGAATTCCTTGCCGTCGGCCAGCGTGCCGCGGTAGTGCACCTTGACGGTGTCGGTCGCCTTGGGCTGCGGGCCGGTGCCGTCGGCCGTGTGCACGATCTTCACGCCGTTGGGCAGGGTCTCGGCCGGGGCGGCGGCGAGGGCGGTGCTGGACAGGGCAAGAGATGCCAGGGCGATAAGCGCGGCGGTCAACGTCTTCATGGAGGTCATGCTTTCATGGCTAAGGGGAATCGAAAAGGCTGGCCTGGATTATCGTCCCGGCATTCGCCCTGCCTGCGTGGCGACGGCAGACCCCCAAAACTGGTAAGGCCGATATAGCAAGTATTGAATTGGCCTTACCATTTCGAGCCTAAGCCAATGGCAATACCCGCCGTCGCATAAACTGCACTTCACGCGGAGGACTCATGCTGGACCAACTCAAACAGGTCGACAACCGTCGGCTCTACCAACAAATTGCCGAGCAGATCCGCACCTTCATTGACAAGGGCAACTACTCCGCGGGTGCGCGGCTGCCGCCGGAGCGCGATCTGGCCCAGCAGCTTGGCGTCTCGCGCCCCTCGGTGCGCGAGGCGCTGATTGCCCTGGAAATCGAGGGCAGCGTGGAAGTGCGCATGGGCGCCGGCGTGTATGTCTGCAACGCGGCCCAGCGCAAGCCGCAGTCCCTGGCCAGCATGGGCGAAAGCCCGATCGAACTGATGCAGGCACGCGCCGCCATCGAGGGCACCATCGTGCTGCAGGCCTGCGCCAAAGCCACACCCGAAGCACTGTTGGCGCTGCGCCAGATACTGGACAACATGCTGTCGGCCATGGCGCAAAACCGCTCGCCCCTGGCCTTTGACCGGCAGTTTCACCAGACGATTGCAGCCATGACAGGCAACTCCGTGCTGGAGCGGCTGGTGGGCGAGCTGTTTGACGAGCGCCACAGCCCGATTGCCGCGCGCCTGAGCGCGCATTCCGAATCCGGCCAAAGCTGGGCCACTGCGCTGCAGGAGCATGAAACCATCCTGCGCGCCCTGGAGAACCGGGACGTACTGGCCGCGCAGAACGCCATGCGCATGCATCTGCAAGCCTCCGAGCAGCGCTGGGTCGAGAATCGCCGCGAATGGTCATGAGCCAGGGCCTGTTAGCGCTATTTATGCAAATGCGAATGGGGTGAAAACGGCGCCAATCAAGGCGCGCGACGAATCCGAGACCGGGAGTCTGGGTGAGGAGCGCAACGCCGAGTGGCGTCGTTTTCACCCCATTCCCTCCGGGTTGCGATCAAAAAGGCCTTGCGCGGCGTTGCAAAGCCTTGACGGGGTTCACCCCGCCTGCGTTTTGCGCCTTGCTCAAGGCCTTTTTGACTCGCAACGCATCTTGCATAAATAGCGCTAACAGGCCCTAGCTCCGCCGTCACCCTTCAGCCGTGGTCAGGCCTGTGCAATTTGCGCAGGCTTTTTTTCGTCTTTTCACCCCGATTTTGACCCTCGACAACGGGTAAATACCAGTACACACGCACTTCTTGGTAAGGCCAAATACCCCGATTCATGTCAGGTGGCCTTACCAATTTGCAAGACGGCAAATTCATCCCTCCAGGTCCCCCTGACCCCACCAAGAGGAGTTCGCATTGCTGTCATCCGTGTCCGATCCCGTCCGCCCCGGCGCGCCGAGGCCTGCCGAGGCTGGCGTACTGTTGCGCCTGGAAGGGATCACCAAACGTTTCCCAGGGGTGCTGGCACTGGATGGTGTGAGCTTTGAGGTGCGAAGTGGCGAAGTACACGCGGTGTGCGGCGAAAACGGCGCAGGCAAATCGACGTTGATGAAGGTGATCAGCGGCCAGTACCAGCCCGATGCGGGGGCCCTGTACTACCGCGGCGAGGTCTGCCAGTTCCGGTCCACCGCCGAATCCGAGGCTGCCGGCATTGCCATCATCCACCAGGAGCTGAACCTGGCTCCGCACCTCACGGTGGCCGAAAACATTTACCTGGCCCGCGAGCCGCGCAAAGGCTGGCTGATTGACCGGGCGGCACTGCGCCGCCAGGCACAGCAATGCCTGGACCGGTTGGGGCTGGACATTGCACCGGGCGCTCTGGTCAAAACCCTGTCGGTAGCCCAGCAGCAGATGGTGGAAATTGCCAAGGCACTGTCGCTCAACGCCGAGGTGCTCATCATGGACGAACCCACCTCGTCCCTTACAGAGTCGGAGACCGAGAGGCTGTTTGCCATCATCCATGAGCTCAAGCGTACGGGGGTGGGGATCGTCTACATCTCCCACCGCCTCGACGAGCTGGCGCTCATCGTGGACCGGGTCACTGTCTTGCGCGACGGACGCTATGTGTCCACCGAACGCCTGGCCGACACCAGCGTGGAGGAGATCGTGGCCAAGATGGTGGGGCGCTCGCTGGACGATGTATTCCCCAAGAGAACATCCGTGCCCACGACCGACGTGTTGTTACGCGTGCAGGGCCTGACACGCCAGGGTGTGTTCCACGACGTGAACTTTGAGCTGCGCCGCGGCGAAATTCTGGGCTTTGCGGGGCTCATGGGGGCCGGCCGCACCGAAGTGGCTCGCGCCATTTTTGGTGCCGACCCCATCGACGCCGGCGAGGTGTTTCTGGCCGGGCAGCGTCTCACCATTCACTCGCCGCGGGATGCCGTGCGCCAGGGGTTGGCCTACCTCTCGGAGGACCGCAAGCACGATGGGCTGGCATTGAAGATGACTGTGGCACAGAACATCACACTGGCCCACATGGATGCCGTGTCCAACCGTGCGGGCATGATCCAGTTTGCCAAAGAGCAGGATGCCGCACGCCACTACATCGGCGCACTCGACATCCGCACGCCCAGCAGTAGCCAGATCGTGCGTCTGCTCTCGGGCGGCAACCAGCAGAAACTCGTGATCAGCAAATGGCTGTTCCGTCAATCACGCGTGCTGTTCTTTGACGAGCCCACGCGCGGCATTGATGTGGGCGCCAAGTACGCGATCTACCAGTTGCTGGACCAGCTCGCAGGGCAGGGCATCGGCGTCGTGATGATCAGCTCCGAGTTGCCCGAAATCATGGGGATGACCGACCGTGTCGCGGTCTTCCATGAAGGCCGCCTGGTCACCATCCGCCCCACCCGCGAGACCCATCAGGAGGAGGTCATGCACTACGCCTCCGGCCGCAGCGTGCCGCCTCTGCCAGCCGACCAGCTGACCAGCTGAACCCTCCAAGACCCTTTCCCCGAACCACACCATGACCGAACAACAACAAGACCTGTTTCAAAAATTTGCCGCGCTGGCCAGCCTGCTGGGACTCATCGCCATCTTTTCGTTCACCAGCAACGCTTTCTTCAGCGTGGGCAATGGCATGACCGTGGCGCTCCAGGTGACGTCCATTGCCTACCTCGGCATCGCAGCGACTTGCGTGATCATCACCGGCGGTATTGACCTCTCGGTAGGCGCCATCCTGGCACTGTCCGGCGTCGTGGCCGCCATGCTGGTCAAGGCGGGCGCGCCCGTGCCGCTGGGCATGTTTGCCGGCCTGCTGGTCGGCGCCCTGTGCGGGCTGATCAACGGGCTGTGCGTGACGGTGCTCAAACTGCCGCCCTTTATTGCCACCTTGGGAATGATGCTGGTGGCACGCGGCGTGGCCTTGCAGCTGACCGATGCCCGCGCCATCAGCGGCCTGGGCGACAGCTTCGCGGAACTGGGCAACGGAGCCTTGTTCCGCATCGTCAATATCGGTGCGGACGGCTTCCCCGACGTGGTGTTCGTCGGTATTCCCTATCCCGTGGTGCTCATGGTCGTGCTGGCTCTGGCCGTCTCCATTCTGCTCAACCGTGCCACGCTGGGGCGCCATCTGTACGCCATCGGCTCCAACCTGGAAGCCGCCAGGCTCTCGGGCGTGAACGTCAAGGGCGTGACGCTGTTTGCCTATGTGCTTTCCGGTCTGCTGGCCGGGCTGACCGGCTGCGTGCTGATGTCACGCCTGGTCACGGCCCAGCCCAGCGAGGGCCTGATGTATGAACTTGATGCCATTGCCGCCGCGGTGATAGGCGGCACCTCGCTCACGGGCGGTGTGGGCACGGTGTCGGGCACCGTCATCGGCGCCTTCGTGATCGGCATCCTGCGCAACGGTTTGAACATGAGCGGCGTGTCCGCTTTCACCCAGCAAATTCTGATTGGCGTTGTCATCCTGCTGGCCGTATGGATCGACCAGATGCGCCATCGCAAGTGATCCCTACCGGCAGGGCTTACCGGGACTTCGAGAGACAACCTCCACAACCATTACCCATGAGGAAAGAAATGAAAAAATTTATCC
The DNA here is from genome assembly GCF_056405735.1 of Polaromonas sp. P1_F2. Lineage (NCBI taxonomy): Bacteria > Pseudomonadati > Pseudomonadota > Betaproteobacteria > Burkholderiales > Comamonadaceae > Polaromonas > Polaromonas sp. P1_F2. The sequence goes on from NZ_JBFUBN010000009.1 coordinate 6,853, forward strand.
ACACACTGATCGCCGCCGCCCTGGTGGCTGCGTCGTCGATGGCTCTGGCCGCCGACAAGGAAATTGCGGTCATCGTGAAGACCGCCAACTCGGACTTCTGGCAAAACGTGAAGAAAGGCTCCAACGCTGCCGTGGGCAACCTCAAGGGCTACACCGCCACCTTCCAGGGCGCGGCATCCGACACCGACCTGGCCGGGCAGGTAGCCCTGGTGGAAAACGCCGTGAACCGCAAGGTCGCCGGCATCGTGCTGGCCCCTTCGGATCCGGATGCCCTGATCCCCGCCATCAAAAAAGCCTGGGAAGCCAAAATTCCTGTGGTGCTGATTGACTCCGCTGCATCGGATGCCGGCAAGGCTTACTACCAATCCTTCCTGGCCACCGACAACAAGACTGCCGGAGAAATGTCCGCCAAGACGCTGATCGACAAGATCGGTACCACCGGCAAGATTGCCATCATGTCCTACACCGCGGGCTCGGGCTCCGAAATCGGCCGCGTGGGAGGTTTCACCGACTACATCAAGAAGCACTCCAAGCTGCAGATCGTAGGCCCGTTCTACTCCAACTCGCAGATGGGCACCGCACTGAACCAGACCACCGACGTGCTGGCTGCCAATCCCGACCTCAAGGGCATCTTCGGTGCCAACGAACCCACCGCTATCGGCATGGGCCGCGCACTGGTTCAGTCGGGCAAAGCCGGCAAAGTGGTCGCCATCGGCTTTGACGGTAACGCCGACCTGCAAGGCTTTGTGAAGGACGGCACCATCGAGGCGATTGCCGTGCAAAGCGCCTTCGAGATGGGCAACCTGGGCGTAAAGACCGTGGCGGAAATCGTGGCGGGCAAGAAAGTACCCGCTTTCCGCGATACCGGCGTGCTGATGGTGAACAAGAAAAACATCGACACGCCCGCTGCCAAGAACGTTCTTTACTAAACCGCTCCAACCCAAGGACCCCTCCGGCACCGGCTGCCGGAGGACGGGCATATGCACACCACGGATTTGAAAACCCTTTCCCGCGTGGACCTGCGGCTGACCGCCTTGGGCCTGGGCTGCGCGCAGATGGGCGGCCTGTACCGCGCCACCAGCGCCCGCGAGGTGGAAGATGTCTTTGCCAGCGCCTGGGCGGCCGGCGTGCGCTATTTCGACACCGCGCCTTACTATGGCTACACCCGCTCCGAGCACCGCCTGGGCGCCCAGCTGGCCGATTGCCCTCGCCATGAGTATGTCGTCAGCACCAAGGTGGGACGCCTGCTGCGCCCCGATGCCAGCGTGGCTCCCGGCGATGGCGGTTGGGCCAACCCCTACCCGTTTCGTCCGCAGTATGACTACAGCTACAGCGGCGTGATGCGCTCGTTCGAGGACAGCCAGCAGCGGCTGGGCCTGGCCCACATCGACATCCTGTACGTGCACGACATCGGCCGCGACACCCATGGCGAACAGCATGCGCATTACTGGCAACAACTGACCACGGGGGGCGGCTTTCGCGCGCTGGACGAATTGCGCGGTGGCGGTGCCACCAAGGCAGTGGGCCTGGGCGTGAACGAATGGCAGGTGGTGATGGACAGCATGCAGGAGTTCGACCTGGACTGCACCATGCTGGCCGGGCGCTATACCCTGCTGGAGCAGGGCTGCCTCACGCCCTTTCTGGACGACTGCGTGCGCCGCGGCAACGCCATCGTGGTGGCCGGGCCGTTCAACTCCGGCGTCCTGGCGGGCAACACCAAATTCAATTATGCGGAAGCCCCGCCTGCCGTGTTGGCACGCGTCCAAGCGCTGGCGCTGGCGTGTGAGGAATTCGGCGTGCCCCTGCAGGCCGCCGCACTGCAGTTTCCACTGGCGCACCCCGCGGTGGTGAGCTGCGTCACCGGCACTCACACCGCGGTCCAGCTGCAACAGAACGTCGCCTGGCTGGAGACGCCCATTCCCGCCACGCTGTGGCAGGCCCTGCGCACCCGCGGCCTGCTGAATCCCGATGCGCCTGTACCACCTTGACCAAGCTATAAACGGAAATTGACATGCAACGAATGGGATGGGTCATTGGTATCGACCCCCAGCACATTGTCGAATACAAGCGCCTGCACGCGGCCGTCTGGCCCGCTGTGCTGCAGCGCATTCACCAGTCGCAGCTGCGCAACTACAGCATTTTTCTGCGAGAGCCGGAAAACCTGCTGTTCGGCTACTGGGAATACCACGGCCGGGACTTTGACGCGGACATGGCAGCTATCGCCGCCGATGCCGAGACGCAGCGTTGGTGGACCCTGTGCGGCCCCTGCCAGCGCCCCCTTCAAACCCGCAGACCAGGCGAGCACTGGGCCGCCATGGAATCCGTATTCCACATTGACTAACCACTTCCACTCGAGGATATCTATGCTGACAGTCATTTGCGAAACTCCCGGCGTGCTGCGCACGGTCGAAGGGTCCATGCCCATCCGCAATGAAGGCGATGTGCTGCTACGCATACGCCGCGTGGGGGTGTGCGGCACCGATCTGCACATCTTCACCGGCAAACAACCCTTCCTGGCCTACCCGCGCGTCATGGGCCACGAGATCGCGGGCACCGTAGAGGAAGCTCCAGCGGACAGCCCCCTTCAGCCTGGCGACAACGTCTTTGTCATGCCTTACCTGTCGTGCGGCCGGTGTGTAGCCTGCCGCCAGGGCAAGACCAACTGCTGCGTCAACATCCAGGTGTTGGGCGTGCACCGCGACGGCGCTTTCACCGAATATCTCAACGTACCCGCGCAGTTTGTGCGCAAGGCGGAGGGGGTCTCACTGGACCAGGCCGCCATGCTGGAATTTCTGGCGATCGGCGCCCACGCCGTACGCCGCGCCGACGTGCAGCCCGGCCAGCGTGTGCTGGTGGTAGGGACGGGCCCCATCGGCATGGCCGCCCTGCTGTTCGCCGGCCTGCGTGGCGGCCAGGTCACAGCGCTGGACACGCGAAAGGAGCGGGTGGAATTCTGTAAACAACAGCTGGGTGCGCATGCGGGTGTTGTGATCGGTGACAAGGACCTGGACGAGCTGCGCGCACTGACCAATGGGGATTTTTACGATGTCGTTTTTGACGCCACGGGCAACGCAAAGGCCATGGAGCGCGGCTTCCAGTTCATTGCCCATGGCGGCAAGTATGTGCTGGTGTCGATCGTGCTGGACAACATTACGTTCGCCGACCCGGAGTTTCACAAACGCGAGGCGACGCTGCTGGGCAGCCGCAATGCCACCATGGAAGACTTCGAAACGGTGCTGGAGGCGATGCGGGGCGGCAAAATCCCCACCGCGGCACTCAACACCCATCGCATGGCCCTGGCCGATGTACCCGCCCAGTTCGCCACCCTGCTGGACCCGACGCAGGGCGTGGTCAAGGCGCTGATCGAATGCTGACCGGAGCCTCCACGTGAGCACTCCCATCCTCCAGTTCGGCACCGGGCGCTTTCTGCAGGCGCATGCGGACCTGTTTGTGTCCCAGGCCCTGGCCCAAGGCCAGGGCCTGGGCGGCATCACCGTCGTGCAGAGCACAGACAGCCCGCAGAGCAGTGCACGCGCCGCGGCACTGGCCCATGGCTACCGCGTGGAATTGCGCGGCATGCAACAGGGCCAGCGTATTGAGGAAACCGTGCAGGTGAACGCAGTCCAGGCCGTCTGGCATGCCCGCCGCGACTGGACACAGCTGCGCGATGCCATGGCCACCACCGTGCAGGTTGTCATCTCCAACACCGCGGACATGGGCTATGTACTGGATGACGCGGATACCCGGGCGCTGCTGCGCAGCCCGACGACGCCGCCGCACAGCTACCCGGCCAAGCTGGTGGCGCTTCTGCACCACCGCTGGCAGCAGCAGCCGGAGGCTCCCCTGACGCTGTACCCCTGCGAACTGGTCAGCCGCAACGGTGACACACTGCGCGACCTGGTATCCACGCTGGCACAGGGCTGGGGCGTTACGCCCGCCTTCCTTCGCTATGTGCGGGAGCACTGCGTGTGGGTCAATTCACTGGTGGACCGCATCGTGTCGTCTCCGCTGGAACCCGCCGGAGCGGTAGCCGAGCCCTATGCACTGTGGGCCATTGAACGCCAGCCGCGCATGGTGCTTCCTTGCAGCCATCCTGCCATGGTGGTGACGGATGCACTGGCCCCATTCGAGCAACGCAAGCTCTGGCTGCTGAATCTGGGCCACACGATATTGGCCGAACACTGGCAGCTGCTGGGCGGTGCCGCGGACATGACCGTGGTGCAGGCCATGCACACCCCGGCGCTGCGCATCCCGCTGGAGGCCGTATGGGCCGACGAGGTGCTGCCGGTGTTTGACGCCGAGGGCACAGGCCCCGAGGCCCGCGCCTACCTGGTGGAATTGCGCGACCGTCTGCTCAACCCGTTTCTGGAACACCGCCTGGCCGACATTGCCAAGGACCGCGCGCAGAAGAAGCTGCGCCGCCTGGCACCCGTGGTAGAGCGCGCCGTGGCGCTGCAACTGCCCATCGCACAGACCCAGCTGCGCAATGCCTTGGCCGAAACCGGGGGCTTGGGGTGAGGGCCGGCGGCTTTTGAATGCATGCTGCGGCGCAACATCCAACGCCGCGAACCCTCATGCCTGCCTTCTACCAGGGGAACAAGTAGCCGGCCCCTCAGCGCCCGACTGTGGAACGGAAATCCACCACAATTGCAGCTCCCGGGGTTACGATGCGTGAACCATTCACTCCGTTGGTGGTTCCATGGTGGCACTAGCCGCACAACTCGATTCGCCTCGCCGGCTGCATAAGAAGACCAGCGACCGGCCGCAGGACTGGCTAGGCACAACGCCTCTGCTGGACCTGGACGACACCAAGTTGCGCCTGAAAGCTCGCGCGCTTGTCCAGCTGTGCCGCACCGACCGGGACAAGGCACTGGCCATCTATCGCTTCGTCAAGCGCCTGCCCTATACCAAGAGAGTCAAGCTGCAGTACCCGACGGCCCGCGACGTACTCGAGGCGCGTGGGGGCGACGGCGACGACAAGGCGACCTTGCTGATCGCACTGATGCGCTCTGCCGGCATCCCGGCGCGATTGCGCTACATGGAGATGCGCGGCGAGATGCTGCGCGGCCTCATCCCGAGGGCCACGCCGGCGGCGCGCCCGCTGGCGGAATTCTGGCTGGGCCGTTGGGTGCGTACCGATACCTATATTTTCGATGCCGAATACGTGGCTGCCGCCCGCGAACGCCTGCAAGCGAACGGCTGGGAATGCGGCTGGGGCATCCACATCAATGCCCAGCTTCTGTGGGACGGGAAAAACGACGCCTTCCTCGGCGGTGTGCCTACCGACCAGGACCCCATGCTCACGCGGCTTCTGTGCGTGGTGAGCGATCCCCTGGAACTGGTGTCGGAATCCCTGCGGGCCAGCGGGTTGCGTTACCGTCGATCGGTACGGGCCTTGCAATGGAATATGTTGGCGCCCACCATGATGCGGGCTATTCGCGAGCTACGGGCCGGCTCCCGTTTTTATTGAAGTGCGCTGCGTGACAAATCGGCGTTCGGGTTACCCGATCCGCCGCAACAAGCCCGGCACGGATGACACCAGCATCGCCAGGCCCGAGCAGGTCAGCAGGCTCAGCACCAGCTTGCGAAAAGCCAGGTCGCTGATGCCCATGTACACCCGTCCACCGAGCCAGGCGGGAATCAGCGCGGCAGGCGCCACGATGGCCAGCATGGGAAGCGTCTCGCGGGTGACCAGGCCGGCGGCCGCGTAGCTGGCCATGGTGACGGTCAACACGGCCAGATTGAAGTTCTGGATGACGGCGCGCTGGGCGCTCTTCTCGTAACCCCGCAGCGTGCACCACAGCGTCGGAAGCACGCCGCTGAAGCCACCCAGGGCACCCATAAAACCGCCCGCGGCGCCTATCGCGCCGTCGGCGATGCGGCCGCCATGGTGGATGCGCGGAAGCTTGCCTGAAAAAAGCATGGCCGGGCACCATAGCGCCAGCAGCACACCGAGAAACAGCTTGAACAGCTGGACGTCAAGCCGCGGCAACAACAGCAAGCCTAACGGCAGCCCGATCAGGCCGCCGGCCAGGAATGGCAGCAGGCGCTTCCAGTCAGTATTGCGGCTGACCGTGAAGGCCGCCATGACCTGGCCTGTCAGCCCACCGAAAACCGCCATGACAGCCGCCAGTTTCGGGTCTATGGCCCAGGCCCAGAAAGACATGGCCACCAGGCTGAAGCCAAAGCCCGACAGGCCCTGGACAAACCCCGCCGCCGCCGCGCCCACAATGATCAGGACGATCGTGGCGTCCATGCGGCGGGCAAAGTGGTGTGGAGCAAGAGAAGCGTTTTAAGCGTAGTCGCTCACCGGCACGCAGCTGCAGAACAGGTTGCGGTCGCCGTAAACGTTGTCGACCCGGCCCACGGGCGGCCAGTACTTCACCAGCTTGAGCGAAGCCAGCGGGAAGGCGCCGGTCTCGCGCGAGTAGGGCCTATCCCAGTCCGCGCCTAGCAGGCTGGCCGCGGTGTGCGGCGCATGCTTGAGCGGGTTGTTGTCCTGCGGCCATTGGCCGGCTTCGATCTTGCGGATCTCGTCGCGGATGGCGATCATCGCGTCGATGAAGCGGTCCAGTTCGGCCAGGGTTTCGCTTTCGGTCGGCTCGACCATCAGCGTGCCGGGCACCGGGAAGCTCAGCGTGGGCGCGTGAAAACCGTAGTCCATCAGGCGCTTGGCGACGTCTTCGGCGCTGACGCCGCTGGTTTCCTTGAGCGGGCGCAAATCGAGAATGCACTCGTGGGCCACATGGCCGTTTTCGCTGGCGTAGAGCGTCGGGTAATGATCTTTTAGGCGCGAGCTGATGTAGTTGGCGCTCAGGATGGCGACCTCGGTGGCCTGCGTCAGGCCCTCGGGGCCCATCATGCGGCAGTACATCCAGCTGATGGGCAGCACCGCGGCATTGCCTAAAGGCGCGGCCGAGACGGCGCCCACGCCGTTGACGGGAATGCCCGCCGTGGCATGGCCGGGCAGATAAGGCACGAGGTCGGCCACCACGCAGACCGGGCCCACGCCCGGGCCGCCGCCGCCGTGCGGAATGCAGAAGGTCTTGTGCAGGTTCAGGTGGCTCACGTCGCCGCCGAACTCGCCCGGCGCGGCCACGCCGACCAGCGCGTTCATGTTGGCGCCGTCCACGTAGACGCGGCCGCCGTGGCTGTGCACCATCGCGCAGAGTTCTTTCACCTGCGTTTCAAACACGCCGTGCGTGCTGGGGTAGGTGATCATCACGCAGGCCAGCTTGGCGCTGTGTTGTTCGCACTTGGCCTTGAGGTCGGCCATGTCGACGTTGCCCTGCGCGTCGCAGGCGGTGACGACGACCGTCATGCCCACCATCTGCGCGCTGGCCGGGTTGGTGCCGTGGGCCGACGAGGGGATCAGGCAGATGTTGCGGTGGCCCTGGCCCTGGGCTTCATGGAAGGCCTTGATGACCAGCAGGCCCGCGTATTCGCCCTGCGAGCCGGCATTGGGCTGCAGGCTGATGCCGGCATAACCGGTGGCCTGGCACAGCCAGTCGCGCAACTGCTTGTCGAGCTCGGCATAACCCTGCAACTGCTCGGCGGGCGCAAAGGGGTGAATGTTGGCGAACTCGGGCCAGGTGATGGGAATCATCTCGCTGGTCGCGTTGAGTTTCATGGTGCAGCTGCCCAGCGGGATCATGCTGCGGTCCAGTGCCAGGTCTTTGTCGCTCAGCATGCGGATGTAGCGCAACATGCCGGTTTCGGAATGGTGGGTATTGAAGACCGGGTGCGTGAGGAAAGGCGTGGTGCGGCGCAGGTCGGCGGGGATCAGCGACTCCACGCCTTTTTCGAAAGCGCTGACCACGGGAATCGTCTGGCCGGGCTTGGCGAAGAAGGACCAGAGCAGCTCGATGTCCTTGCGGCTGGTGGTTTCGTCCAGCGACACGCCCAGGTGGTTGTTCAGGCGAAAGCGCAGGTTGGCGCCGGACTGGCGCGCGCGCTCGGCGATTGCATTGGTCGCCTCGCCGGTCTTCACCGTCACGGAGTCAAAGGCGCCGGTGTTGGTGATCTCATAGCCGAGTTCCTGCAGGCCGCGCACGAAGACGGCGGTGTAGGCGGCCACGCGTTCGGCGATACGCTTGAGGCCTTGCGGGCCGTGGTAGACCGCGTACATGCTGGCGATGACGGCCGGCAGCACTTGCGCGGTGCAGATGTTGGAGGTGGCTTTTTCGCGGCGTATGTGCTGCTCGCGCGTCTGCAGCGCGAGGCGGTAGGTCGGGTTGCCGTGGCTGTCGACGCTGACGCCGACCAGGCGGCCCGGCAGCGAGCGTTTGAACTCATCGCGGCAGGCCAGGTAGGCCGCGTGCGGCCCGCCGTTGCCCATGGGCATGCCGAAGCGCTGGGTGTTGCCCAGCACGATGTCGGCGTCCCATTCGCCGGGTGGGGCCAGCAGCGTGAGCGCCAGCAGGTCGGCCGCCACGCACAAGGCGGCGCCGTCGACGTGGGCCTGGCCCGCGAGCGGGCGCAAGTCATGGATGCTGCCGGTGGTGGCCGGGTATTGGGCCAGTACGCCGAAGTAGTCGCCTTCGGCCATGAGCAGGGGCAGGGTGGCCGACGCCGTGCTGACCTTGACTTCAATGCCCAGCGGTTTGGCGCGGGTCTGGATCACCTCGATGGTCTGCGGATGACAGTCACCGGCCACGATGAAGACGTTGCTTTTGCTTTTGACGCTGCGTTTGGCCAGGGTCATGGCTTCGGCGGCGGCGGTGGCCTCGTCGAGCATGGAGGCGTTGGCGATCGGCATGCCGGTCAGGTCGCAGACCATGGTCTGGAAGTTGATCAGCGCCTCCATGCGGCCCTGCGAAATTTCGGCCTGGTAAGGCGTGTAGGCCGTGTACCAGGCGGGGTTCTCGAGAATGTTGCGCAGGATCACGCCCGGCGTGCAGGTGCCGTAGTAGCCCTGGCCGATGAAGTTCTTGAACACCTTGTTCTTGCCCGCGATGGCTTTCAGCTGCTTGAGCGCGGCGGCTTCCGTGACCGGGGCCGGGATGGCCATGGGCGTGCTGCGCGCGATGGAGCGCGGAACGATGCCTTCGACCAGTTCGCGGCGCGAGGCCGAGCCCACGATGCTGAGCATGTGGACTTCGTCGGTCTCGTCAATGCCGATGTGGCGCGCGATGAATTCGGAAGGGTTTTCAAGGTCGCCCAGGGGCTTGGCGGTTTGCATCAACATGTCGGGTCCCGTGTCAGGCTTGGCAGCCAGGAGTCAGAAAACAGAAAAAAGGATCGGAAGAAAATCAGGCCGAGAAAGCGGTGTAGCGGGTCTCGTCCATCAGCGCGCTGAGCTGCGAAGGGTCGGACAGCTTGATCTTGAAGAACCAGCCGGCGCCCATGGGGTCGCTGTTGGCCAGCGATGGGTCGTCCTTCAGGGCTTCATTGATGGCGGTCACTTCGCCGCTCACGGGCATGTAGACGTCGGCGGCGGCTTTCACCGACTCGACGACGCCGGCGGTTTCCTTTTGCGCGAAGGTCGTGCCCACGGCGGGGAGGTCCACAAACACCACGTCGCCCAGCGCGTCCTGCGCATGCACGGTGATGCCGACAGTGGCGATGTCGCCTTCAATCTTGAGCCATTCGTGGTCTTCGGTGTATTTGACGGTCATGAGAATCTCCAGGGGTTAAGGGGTGGGGATGGCAGGGGTCAGCCGCGGAAGTAACGGTTGGGGACAAAAGGCATGGCCGCGACTTCCATGGGCACGGGCTTGCCGCGCACGATGGCGTTGACGCGTGTGCCCAGGGTGGCGAATTCGGGCTTCACATAGCCCATGGCGACCGGCTGGTTGATCGTGGGGCCCAGCAGGCCGCTGGTGACTTCGCCGATAGGCGTGCCGTCAATGGATTGCAGCTCGGTGTGGTCGCGAACGGGCACGCGCTCCAGCGCCACCAGGCCCACGCGCTTGCGGGCCAGCGTAGCGGGGTCGGCCAGTTGCGCCAGGATTTTGTCCGCGCCCGGGAAGCCACCGGCGCGCGCGCCGCCTGTGCGCCGCACTTTTTGCATGGCCCAGTTCAGGTTGGCTTCGACCGGCGTGGTCGTCGTGTCGATGTCGTTGCCGTAGAGGCACAGGCCTGCTTCCAGGCGCAGCGAGTTGCGCGCGCCCAGGCCTATGGGTTTGACCTCGGGCTGGGCCAGCAGTGCGCGCGCCAGCGTCTCGGCCTGCGAGGCAGGCACGGAGATTTCAAAACCGTCTTCGCCGGTGTAGCCGCTGCGTGTGAGGAAGCAGTCGCAGCCGGCGACGCTGAAGCGCCCGCCGGTCATGAACACGAGTTTTTCGACACCGGGCGCCAGGCGCTGCAGCGCATTGACGGCCTGCGGGCCCTGCAGTGCCAGCAGCGCCATCTCGGGCATGGGAATGACTTCGCAGCGCGAGCCGATTTTTGCCTGGATGTGCGCGATGTCGCCCACCTTGCAGGCGCCGTTGACGATGACGAATAGGTCGCCGCCGTTCGCGTAATCGCGGTTGAAAAACATCAGGTCGTCGATGATGCCGCCCGCGTCATTGAGCAGCAGGCCGTAGCGCTGCTTGCCGGCCGGCAGGTCGATCACGTCGACCGGAATCAGCGATTCGAGCGCCGCCGCGGCATCGGCGCCCACCAGGCGCAACTGGCCCATGTGGGACACGTCGAAGAGGCCGGCGGCCTGGCGTGTGTGGAGGTGCTCGGCCATCAGGCCCGCCGGGTATTGCACCGGCATGGAATAGCCCGCGAAGGGCACCATGCGCGCGCCAAGCTCCACATGCAGCTCGTGCAGCGGTGTTTTCAGCAGGGTTTCAGGGGCGGCGGAAGAGGTGGACGAATCGGACAAGGCATTCTCCGGGGGCAAACAGGTTCTAAATCCATGGGTGCCCCTGCTGTCCACTTTACCTGAGAGATTCACCCGGCGATGCGGGCTTGCTCCTTCGGTGGGCCGCTTTGAAAACGGCCTCTCTCCAGTAGGGAACGCCTTGCCGCGTGGTGCGCCGCAGGGCGGTTGCCAGTCCTTTTGCCTGAGCGTTCAGTGCACCAAAAAGGGTTGCCCCGGGGTGCACGTGCGCCTTCGGCGGTTTTCGCTGGGAAAACTCTCTCCTGACCCCGGCAAGTGTAACGGATGCTGCCGTCGGCCCGGTCAAGCCGCCTGGTGCTGCGGCAGCAGCATGGCGATGCGCTCGCTGATGGAATCGGCACGCTCGTGGCCCGCGATTTTTTCGATTTCTTCGATCATTTCGCGCGAGGCGGCCAGCATGCTGTCGCGGTCCTTGGCGTTGCGCAGCGCTTCGCGGAAGCGCTCGGCCATCACCGGGTCGCGCCGGGCGAACATGCGCTCGCAGATGTCGAACAGGAACATCCGGGTGGTGGCGAGCGAGCGTTTGCCTTCAAACTGGTCGGCCGAAACCTGGATGGCCTGCGTGGTTTCGGGGCTCGGGAAGTTCTGCAACTGGGCCGGCGTGGGTTTGGGTACAGGCGCCGGTGCAGGCGCTGCGGCGGGCGGGGAGGTTTTTCCCGGGTGCGCTTCCAGAAAGCCTTCGCGCAACAGGCGCAGGGCGATGGCCTCGCCGTCGCCGTCAAACAGCGGGCGAAAGTCCTGCGCCGATTTGCTGCCGTCGGCCATCAGCAGCAGGGTGCGCTCGCGCTGGCCTAGCGTTCTCACGCCGGGCTTGAGCTCGGCGCGGGCACGGTCGGTTTTGTGGAGCTGCATGGATTTCATCCTGAAATGAAAACCTGAGCATTACCTCTACAGATGACAACACCGTGAAACCCTGCCTGAAAAAAAGCTATTTGGCGTAGACCAGGTCGCGCAGGCCCAGCGAGAGTTGCGGTACGTAAGTGATCACCATCAGGCAAACCAATATGACCGCTACAAAAGGCAGCAGGTGGGTGACGATGCGGTCCAGCGATATCCTGGCGACGGTGCAGGCCGCGAACAGGTTCACGCCGAAAGGCGGCGTGATCATGCCGAGCGCGAGGTTGACCACCATCACCAGGCCGAAGTGCACCGGGTCTATGCCGAAGTGCACCGCCACCGGCGCCAGGATGGGCGCCAGCACGATGATGGCGGCGCTGGTCTCGATGAACATGCCGATGATGAACAGCGCGGCGTTGACACCCAGCAGGAAGAGGGCGGGCGACTTCAGCACCTCCTGCAGCCAGTGGCCTATGGCGTCCGGCACGCCGGCCCGGGTGATCAGGAAGGCGAACAGCCCGGCGTTGGCGATGATGAACATGATTACCGCGCTGGAGATCACCGACTTGCGCAGGATGACATACAGGTCCGCCAGCTTGATCTCGCGGTAGATCACAATGCCGACGACCAGGGCATAGAACACGGCCACCGCTGAAGCCTCGGTCGGCGTGAAAATCCCGCCGTAAATACCGCCCAGGATGATCACCGGCATCAGCAGCGCCCAGCCGGCCTGCCAGGTCGCCTTGCCGAAGCTCAGGCGTCCGTCGCCATCCTGTTTGCCCCAACCCTTCCAGCGGCAGTACAGGTGCACGAACAGCATCAGCGCGAAGCCTATCAGCAGCCCGGGGCCGAAGCCGGCGATGAAAAGTTCACCGATGGAGACCTCGGCGCTCACGCCGTAGAGGATCATGGGGATGGATGGCGGAATGATCACGCCCAGCTCCGCGCTGGTGGCCTGCAGGGCCGCGGCGTAGGCCGTGGGGTAGCCGTGCTTGATGAGCGCCGGTATCAGGATGGCGCCTATGGCGAAGGTGGTGGCCACGGACGAGCCGGAGACGGCCGCGAAAATCATGCAGGTCAGCACGCAAGTCATGGGCAGGCCGCCCTGCACGCCGCCCACGATGCTTTTGGCGAACTCGACCAGCCGGCGCGAGATGCCGCCGGTTTCCATCAGGTTGCCGGCCAGGATGAAGAAGGGGATGGCGGCCAGCGGGAATTTGTTGATCGAGGAGAACATCTCCTTGACGGAGATCAGCATGTTGGCATTGGACGCCTGGATGCCGAAGATGGAGGCCAGGCCGATGGACACGGCCACCGAGACGGTGAGCGCAAAGCACAGCACCATCGTTGAAATCATTACTCCCGTCATTGAGCCGTCTCCAGTTCGTTGCGTTGCGGATCCAGCAGGTTGCCGATGATGCCGATCACGCAGAACATGCCGCCCACGGGCATGGCCACATAGCCCCAGAACATCGAGACCGACTCCAGGCCGGCCATGGACTGCACGCGGCCGCGCAGCGAATAGTCCCAGCCCCACCAGACGATCACGGCGACCAGCGCCAGGGCGGCCAGGCAGACAAACCAGTCCAGCACACGCCGGATGCGCGGCGGGCTCCAGCGGTAGAGCACGTCCACGCTGACCATGGCGCCCTGCCGGAAGGCCATGGGGATGCCCATGAACACCATCCAGATCAGGCTCAGGCGGATCAGGATTTCGCTCCACTCGGCGGGCTGTTCCAGCACGAAGCGGGTGACGATCTGGAACATGCCGAGCGCCGAAGCGATGACCAGCATCAGGCAGGCCACCAGCATGGAGAAGCCGGTGGTCCAGCGTTCAAATGTGAGGAAGGCTTGTTTCATGGGGCGCGATGGAGAAGGGGGAAGAGGGAAGAGCCGGTACATGGAAAGCGCCCGCCGGTGTGATGCCTGCGGGCGCGTTCGGTGAAAAAAGGCGCACAGGCCGGGCAGGAGGCCGGCGGCCCGCGTGCCTTGCACTTACTTGTAGTTCCGGATGGCGTCGATGTTCGCCTTGCCGAACTGCTTCTCGAAATCGGCATTGACGGGCGCCAGCATGGCCACGAATTTGGACTTGTCGACGTTCTCGATCACGGTCATGCCCTTGGCGCGCAGCTCGGCCACGCCGTTGGCATCGTCCTGGTCGACGCGCGCGCGGTTGGCCTTGGTGGCCTCCTTGGCCGCATCGACGAAGGCGGTCTTGTCGGCGGCGCTGAGCTTGTCGAAGGACGCCTTGTTCATCACAAAAATGCAGGGCGAATAAACGTGGCCGGTCAGCGACAGGTGTTTTTGCACCTGGTCGAACTTGGCGGACATGATCACGGACAGCGGGTTCTCCTGGCCGTCGACCGTGCCTTGCTGCAGCGCGGTGAACACCTCAGGGAAGGCCATCGGCGTGGTGATGATGCCCAGGCCCTTGTAGGCCGCGATGTGCACGGGGTTTTCCATGGTGCGCATCTTCAGGCCCTTGAGGTCTTCGGGCAGCTTCACGTCGCGTTTGCTGTTGGTCATGTGGCGAAAGCCGTTTTCGGCCCAGGCCAGCGCCTTGAAGCCCTTGGCGTCGAACTTGATCAGCAGATCCTGGCCGATGGGGCCGTCGAGCACCGCCCGTGCATGCGCCTTGTCGCGAAACAGGAAGGGTACGTCGAGGATTTTGGTCTCGGGCACGAAGTTGGGCACCGGGCCGGTGGACGAGAAAGCCAGCTCCTGGGTTCCCAGCTGCACGGCTTCAATCGATTCGCGTTCGCCGCCCAGTGCGCCGTTGTAAAAGGTCTGGACCTTGTAGCGGCCAGCCGTGCGTTTTTCGACTTCCCTGGCAAAGGTGTCGATGGCAACGCCCTGGTGTGAATTCTGCGCCGTGGAAATGCTGATCCGCATGGTGGTCTGTGCGTTCGCCGCCCCTATGAATCCCAGGCCCAAAGCCATGCCGATCAGCAGTTTTGAAATTTTCATGGTGTCTCCAAAATAATCGTTGTTCAGAAAATCCGCGACTACGGCATGCGGCCGTATGCACACCTATTATTGCGTCGCTGCTGAGGGCGTGGTGCGCGGGTTTTCGCTTAAATAGGCCGCAATAATGCTGTCGAAATCCGGGTCGGGCAGAAGCCCCAGGCCCCGGGCCCGGGCCGCGTCTATGACCGCCGGCCAGTTGGCCACGATGTTGGCGATGGCCGGGTCCGGCGTCCAGTCGATCAGGCCGGCGGCCTCTTTGCCCGCTACGCGCTCCAATGCCGCGGCCATCTCTCCGACGGTGGTTTTTAAAGCGGGCAGGTTGATCGCCGTACGCGCACCCCATTCGGCATCACCGGCCTCCGCCGCGCGTACCAGCCCTTCAATCGTTCGCGCCGGGGAGGCCAAGGCCACGGCCGTTTCGCGCGGCACCGGGCATGCGGCGCGCTGGCCCGCCAGCGGCTCGCGGATCATGCCGCTCAAAAAGCTCGAGGCCGCGCCGTTGGGCTTGCCGGGGCGCACGCTGACCGTCATCAACCGCACGTTGCGCCCGCGTATGAAACCCTTGCGCGCGTAGTCGGCCACCAGTTGTTCGCCGATGAACTTCTGGATGCCGTAGCTGTTTTGCGGCGTGGGCAGCGTCCTGTCGTCGATCACCGGCGGCAGGGGCTGCACGGGCGAATTTCCGAACACCGCGAGCGAACTCGCGAACACCACGGTGGGCGAGCTTCCCAGCCTGCGGCAGGCCTGCAGCAGCGCGCGCGTGGCGTCGACGTTGCTGCGCATGCCGAGGTCGAAGTCGGCTTCGCATTCGCCGCTGACGGCGGCGGCCAGATGGAACACGAGTGCGTCGTCAGCGCGTACGACCTGTGATGTTGTATCGCTGGCTTCGAGAAGTTGGTTAAGGTCGCCGACCACCGCGCGAATCCTTGGGTCCGCTGCCAGCGATGTGGGCGGTGCCACTCGATCGACCAGTGTGATGGTCTGGATGGTTTGCGGCGCGCCACCCGCAAGGGAAAATTTTCCCTGTTCAAGCAGTTGGCGGGCCAGTCTGGCACCCAGAAATCCGGCGCCGCCGGTGATGACGATGTTCATGTGTGTTTTGTCTCTGTCTCTGTTGTTTGTTGTTCGCCGCAGCCCGCTGCCTCGGTGTGTTCCGCAGTTTAGTGCGAACAGCGCTTTGGCGTACCGTTAGCGCGACCTGAGCTTGAGCAACCGATCACGCGCGGCCGCCAGGTGCTCGCGCAAGGTATACCAGCGTTCGGAGAATTCATCAGGCAGGTCCAGCGCCACCACCTGGCGCTCGATGTTGTCCAGCCGCTCCAGCAACTGCCGCAGCGCCATCGGATTGTCGGCGGCGACTTCGTCCATGTCGTTTTCCAGAAACTTCAGGTCGCCGTAGAAATGGTTCAGCGCCGAGCTGATGCGCCAGTCGAACAGCTTGGGAATCCACGCCAGCATCAGCAGGGCGATGGCCAGGATGGGTCCGATGGCATAGAACACCAGTTCCGCGTACTGCGCCGTGCGGTAGGGCAGCAGGGTTTCCATCCAGGGGCGCGCGCCCAGGCTGTAGGCGCGAGCCGTGGGCGACAGCGGAAAATCGCTGCCGCGAAAGCTCGGGAACTGGCCGTGGCGCTGCAGGAAGTTCGGTATCTCGTGGATCTCGACGGCGGCGTCGAGCAGGGCGCGCTGCAGGGCCGGGTGCACGTCGGGCCGCACCAGCAGGTGGGTTTGCAGGCTCATCAGCGTGAGGTCTTTGGGCGGGATGTCGCCGCGCAGCTCGATCGCGCCTTGCGGCAGCAGCAGCGGCTGCAGGCGCGGGTTCTGGGCGGCCAGCGCGCCGGCGTGTTCGGCGCCCAGCAGCAGGATGCCGCTGCTGCGTGTCAGCAGCTGCACGGCCTGCGAGTCGTCACCGGCCGCCTGGAACACCAGGTCGACCTTGCCGTCCATTAGCGCATTGGCGGCGGCTACGCCGGTGGCATTGTCGAACTGGACGTCCGCGGGCCGCACGCCGGCGTGCGCCAGCATGAGCTTGGCCGCGATGGAGGACGAGGACGAAGCCGGCCCCGCCGCGATGTGCAGGCCCCTGGCCTGCGCCAGCGACGAGGGCCCGCCTGTGGTGGAAAAAATCCACACCGGCTCCTGGCCGACGACGGCCAGCGCCTGCACGGGGGTGTCGGCGTTCGCGTAGATGCCGTGGGCAAAGCCTATGCTGGTGGTCTCACTCGTCCGCGTCAGCCGGTCCAGCGAGCCTTTCTGCGTGTCCGAATACACGACCTCGGCACGCACGCCTGTGCGCTCGAGCTGCTCGGCGTAGCGCTGCGCCAGCATCGAATAACCGTCTTGCGGCGAGCCTGCACTTATCACCACTTCGGCGGGCGGCAGCACCTTCCATTGGGTGGCTGACCACCACAAGGCCAGCGCCGCGCACAGCAGCACGGGTACGTAGAACAGCCACCAGCGCCGGCGGTAAAGCAGCAGCAGCTTCATCGCTTACCGCCCCCTCATCCGGTAAAGCCGCTGGCGCACGAACTCGATGTGCTGGTGCAGCGTGTAGCAGCGCGCCATCAGGTCGCGCGGCGTGGCGAAAGCCATCATGGCCTTGTCGATGCCGTTCAGGCGGATCAGGAAGCGCGTCAGGTCCAGTCCCGAGAGCGATTCCTGGCCCAGGTCGTTCTCAATAAATTTCAGTTCGCCATACCAGCGGTTGACCCGGCTTTCCAGAACCCAGCGCAGATAGGCCGGGACCAGCCGCATCAGCCACAGGGCCAGCAATGCCAGCGGCAGCACGATCAGCAGGATGCGTTCGGCGACCTGCGCCCACCAGAAGGGCAGCAGGCGCTCCAGCCAGGGCAGGCCGTGCGTCAGGGTCTCGCGCGCCTGCGGCGCGGTGGGAAAGTCGATGCGCCGCAGCGAAGGGAAATCGCCGGTGCGGTGAAACAGCCCGCCGCCGGCGTGCACATCCATGGCCACCGCGATGGCCAGGCGCTTGAGGGCGGGGTGCAGGCCCTCGCGCGCCACCAGGCTGGCCGAAGTGGTCAGCAGCGTGATGTCGCGCGGGGGAAGCCGCGCGTCCAGCGTGCCCTGCGCCAGCAGGCGCGGCTCAAGGTAGGGGTTGCGCTCGGTGATGGCGGCGGACTTGCGGATGTTCGCCAGGTGGATGCCCGGCAGGCTCAGCATGTTTTGCACAACAAAGGACTCTGGCGCCGCGACCAGGAAGACCACGTCGATCGCTCCCTGCCGCAGCGCCTGCACGGCCGGGCTGCTGGTCAGCGGCGAAAGTGTCAGGTCCTTGGCCTCTACCCTGGCCTGCTCCAGCAGCCTGAGCGCCACCTTGCGGGTGCCGCTGCCTTCGGGGCCTATGGCCACGCGCAGGCCTTGCAACTGGTTGAGCGAATCGATCTCGCGGCCGCGCGTGAAAATCCACACCGGCTCCACGTCCACATTGACCAGGGTCTCGACGCGGCTGCGGTCGCGCCTTTCCAGCGAGGTGCCCAGGTAGCCGAAGCCGCCTTGCATCAGAGCCAGGTCGGTGGGATTGCCGGCGCGGCGAAGGCGTTCAAGGTTTTGCTGCGAACCGGCCGAGGTCTGGATCTCCAGCGTGATGCCGTGGTCCGCGAATTTTTCGGCGTAGCGCTGGGCGTGAAGGTAATAGACGCCGTCCGCGGCGGCGGTGCTGATGCTCAGCCGGTCGGGCGGCATGGGGTAGGCGAACATCCACAAACCGGTGGCCGTGGCGGCGGCTGTGAGGACGATCGGGAACCGGATCCACAGCCATTTGCGTTGGTATAACTTCGCCATGCGCACAGGGAAGAGTCCTGTAAAAGGTTGTACCTTTATAACGCAAAGCTGTTACTTTCCTCACGCGGAGTAACGCGAAGGATGAAGCCGGAAGCGCCGCCGCCTCATTGCGCTCATCAAAGGCGTGTCAGGCGGGTGCTGTTTTCGTTTCTTTTGGTTTGGACCTGGAACCGGTCGTGCCCAGCAGCCAGAGGTTGAGGCCCGCATGCCGGCTGATGAGCAGCGCCGAAACAATGGGGCCGGCAAGGCCCGCGGCCAGCCCGGCCATCATCAGCACATAGGTGTCCGTGACACCTATCTTCTTCAGGAGGATGCGGCTTGCCGCGGTGAAGAACACGTGCAGCAGGTAGATCGCGAATGAATAGGAGCCGACGTAGGCCATACGGGGAGAGCTCCATCCGCTGCGCAACAACAAAAAGGCGCTGCAAACACCGAGCCCGAGCGCGGGTATGGAGGTGCCCTGTTCGGAGAACTGCGGAAGCAGCATGGCCGCGGTGGCGGCGCAGATGAAGACAGCTGCCGCGATGCCGCGCGCGGCCGGGCCGCCTATCTCGAAGCGCTTGCAGGCCAGGCCCGCGAGAAAAAACGGCAGCAGGTAGACAGCGCCCTGGGCGGCAAAATAGTTCGGCGGGCTGAAGTAATCGAACAGCACCGCGCTCAAGGCCCAGACCAGCGCGAAGCCGGCCGGCGTGGAAAGCGCTTTCAGGTGCTCCAGCAGGATGACAACCAGGAAGACGATGAACAAGGCCTCCAGAAACCAGAAGTGCCCCACCGGCACGATGTGCAGCAGCCACCAGCGGTCGACGGCGTTGTTGGCGCCCGGCGTGAACGCCTGTACGACCGCAAAAAGGGTTCCCACCGTGACCAGCGGAAGCAGCAGCCTGCGCACCTTGCCCTTGATAAAGCCGAGCGGGCGGCCCTGGTAGGGACGAAAGGCGTAGACGTAGCCCGAGATAAACGAGAACAGCGGCATGCGGATGTAGGCCAGCGCTTCATTGAAGACCTGCAGCCAGTGCCCTTCCGGGATTCTCAATCCGGTGGTGGGGGTGTCTCCCACCACATGGAACAGGACCAGCAGGACGCAGGCAATGCCTCTGAGCGTATCCACCTCAAGGCTGCGTTTCATTTTCTGGCCGGTCATCGGATGCGGGTTCCTCTCTTGATGGTGCGCAAAATATCCCGACACCCGGATCGCGGGGTCGTGTGAGCGCGTGTCTCTGCGCGCATGTCTGCGTTGGAATGCCTAGAGCGTAATCAAGCAAGGCGGCAACTTCAGGCCCGGAAAAAAGCAAACTGTTGCAAGCCGTATCGTTTTATGCGGCATCCCTCATCAAGCAAACAGCTGTTACGTTGTTGCAACGAATGCGCAACCTTTTCGTCAAATGAATCAATCGGGAAAACCCTAAACTGGGCTCGTCTCCTACATCAACTGTCTCGCTTGGCGCATGGCGCCTCCCGGCGATTTGTTCGATCCTCAATCAGCCGTTCAGTAGCGCCCCCTTACACAGGCGAGCTCGTGGAACAAATACAGGAAGTGACCTCCAGATATGAATTTTCAGACTCCGCTTTCAAGCGAAGATTCCGCGCGCTATGCGGCGCTGGTCGGGCAAAGCGCGGCCATCACACGGCATGCCGAACTGCTGGCCTGGCTGCAGGGCGACATGCAGCAGTGCCTTCCCCACGACATCCTGCTGGCGGGCTGGGGGAATTTCCAGGAGGGCGCTGTGCAGCACGACGTGGTGTCCAGCTTGCCGGGCGCGCGCTCCTATGCCCCTGGCACGGACGGCCTGCCTTTTCTTTTGGGAAAGTTCCACGAATGTTGGCTGGCCGCCGGTCGCCAGCCCTGCAGCCTGGACTTCCGTGAATTCGAATACCTGCTGGGCCAGGCGAGCCTGCCGGGCTCTTTCAGCGACAGCCTGCGCGGCATGCGCTCGGTGCTGATTCATGGGTTGCAGGATGAGCGGGCGCAACAGGACTGCCTTTATGTCTTGATGTGCGCCCAGCAAATTCCCATGGAACCGGCACGCACGGCCATGCGCATGCTGATGCCCAGCATGGACGCCGTGCTGCGCCAGCTGGCGCCCCTGCCGCAGCAGCGCCGCCCTGCGCCGGCTGCGCGGGGCGTAGCCGAGGACGCCTGCGGCCTCAGCGAGCGCGAGACGCAGATCATGGCCTGGGTGGCCATGGGGAAAACCAATTCCGAGATAGGCGCCATCCTGAACATCAGCGGCTTCACCGTGAAGAACCACATGCAGCGCATCTTCCAGAAGCTCAATGTCTTTAACCGCGCGCAGGCGGTTTCCAAAGTGACGAGGGTCAGTATCTATGGCTGAAGCCAACCAGCTCCAATCCGCGTCCGCCTGGCTCAACCAGCGCGAGCCCCGCTCCATGGGCCTGGGGCGCAGCCACCTGTTCACCGCCGTCGAAGCCGGGCTGGACCCGCTGGTGCTGGTGTTCTCGCTGTGGGCGCTGGCGTTTTATTTTGAGGGCTCGGTGCGGCCCGCCTACCTGATCCTGTCCGTGATCGTGTTCTCGCTGACGTTTCCGGGCAGCTCCCAGTTGCGCCTGCCGGTGTGGAAGGTGTTCTCGACCATCGCCTTTCACTGGATATGGATCGCCGGCCTGCTGCTGCTGACCGGCTATGTGACGGAGTACTTCCACAAATTTTCCATGACCGTGCTGATGCACTGGCTGTGGGTCGCGCCCGTGGCCCAGGCCGGCGCGCACCTGGCGCTCAGGGCCGCGGCGCCGCAACTGCTGAAACTCCAAGGGCCGGCGCGCGGCGCGGTGATCGTCGGCATGAACGAGCAGGGTGTTTCGCTGGCCAGGCACATCGCCGGCTCGGCCTACTCGGGCATTGAACTGAAGGGCTTTTTCGACGACCGCGGCGAGGAGCGCCGGGAAGCCCAGGACGAGCACCGGCTGGTCGGGAAAATCGACGACCTGCCGGCCTACGTCAAGCAGCACCGCATCCAGTTCATCTACCTGTCGCTGCCCATGGCCTCGCGGCCGCGCATCCTGCAGGTGCTCGACGGCCTCAAGGACACCACCGCCTCGATCTACTTCGTGCCGGACATGTTCATCACCGACCTGATCCAGGGCCGTAGCGACACGGTGTGCGGCGTCACGGTGATCTCGGTCTGCGACACGCCCTTCCGCGGCGTCAACGGCTTCCTCAAGCGGGCCAGCGACATCGTGCTGTCGCTGCTGATCCTGCTGCTGATCTTTCCCGTGATGCTGGTCATCGCCCTGCTGGTGAAGCTGGACTCGCCGGGCCCCGTCATCTTCAAGCAGCGCCGCTACGGCCTGGACGGCGAGCAGATCCTGGTCTACAAATTCCGCTCCATGGCCGTCACCGAGGACGGCGCCGCGATACGCCAGGCCAGCAAAAACGACATGCGCGTCACCCGCCTCGGCGCCATCCTGCGCAAGACCTCGCTCGACGAACTGCCGCAGTTCATCAACGTGCTGCAGGGCCGCATGAGCATTGTCGGCCCGCGCCCACACGCCGTGGCGCACAACGAGATGTACCGCTCGCTCATCAAGGGCTACATGGTGCGCCACAAGGTCAGGCCCGGCATCACGGGTTGGGCCCAGGTCAACGGCCAGCGCGGCGAGACCGACACGCTGGACAAGATGCAGTCGCGCATCGACTGCGACCTGGACTACCTGCGCAACTGGTCGCTGCAGCTGGATTTTTTCATCATCCTGAAAACCATTCGCCTGGTCTTCAAGGATGGCGCGGCTTATTGAGATTCGGTGTTGAGAGATTCGGGTTCGCCGAAGTTTGTTGAGTTCGTTGAAGTTCGTTGAAGTTTGTTGAAACCGGAATAACCAAAAAAAGAAAGGAAAAAAGGCGTGGCCTTGCCAACCCATTAGGACAAAAGGACTATCGCCTCCCCATCATGAATCCGCTATCTTCATCTCATCCCCCCGCGGCTCCCACTCCATGCGGCGATCGCGGGCACCCCACGATTCCCAGTCTTGCCGCTTCCGGCGCGGAGGGCCCCCATTCCTTGAGTCCCCATCGCAAACTCCTTCCGATTCCCTTCCTGCTGCTGGGCCTGTTCCCGCTCGCCGGGCAGGCCGACGAACTGGACACGCTGCAGTTCCGGCTGGGGCAAAGCATCACGCACGACAGCAATGTGTTCCGCCTGTCCGATTCCGCCAACACGCAGGCGCTGCTCGGAAGGCCGGAGCGCGACGACAATGTGTCGGTGACGACGGCGGGCTTCAAGATCAACAAGCCCTTCGGGTTGCAGCGTTTCGAGTTCGACGCCAATATCGAGGACCATCACTACAGCCGCTTTTCCTACCTGGATTTCACGGCGGTGAACTACGCGGCCGCCTGGCGCTGGAGCTTCACGCCGGCCCTGCACGGCAACCTGACGAGCGACAGCCGCGAGTACGTCGACACCTACGCCGACGTGCAGGGCGCCGGGCAGATCAACCGCCGGACCAACCGCTCGACTATTTTTGACGCGGAATATGAGCTCGACGGCGCCTGGCGCGTGGTGGGCGGATTGTTCGAGCGCACCAGTACCAACAGCCAGCCCAACACTTTCGAAGGCGACACCAGGATCCACGGCGCCGAGGCCGGCGTGCGTTATGTGTATCCATCCGGTACTTCCATGGCCTACCGCTTCAGGGAGGGCAAGGGCGAATACCCGGGCCGCTTCCTGGCGCCGGGGGTTGGGGGCGATTTCACCGACCGTGAGCATGAGTTCCGTGTTGAGTGGGCGCCCACCGCCAAGACCACATTGCGGGCCAAGGTCGCGCACCTGGACCGCAACCACGACGGCCTGGGCGCGCGCGACTTTTCCGGCGTGACCGGCCAGCTCGACGCGGCCTGGTTCATCACGCCCAAAACCACCCTGGCCGGCGGCCTGGTGCGCGAACTGGCCAGCTACCAGACCACCACCGCCAGCTACTACGAGGGCTACCGCTTCTTCATCGCCCCGACCTGGAAGCCCACCGAAAAAACCGCGGTGCGCCTGCGCTACGACCACGGCGCGCGCGACTTCAAGGGCCCCCTTCCGGGCTTCGCGGCGACCAACCGCCGCGATACCACCAACCTGCTGTCGCTGGCGCTGGAATGGCAGGCCATGCGCGCGCTCAAGTTGACGGCATCGATGCAGAGCGACAGGCGCAAATCGAATGAGCCGGGTTTTGACTACAAGAGCAATTCCTTCGGTCTGTCAGCCGACGCAAGTTTTTGATGAGAGCTTCCCATGGCCGGCCCTTTCCTGCTTTTGAATTTTCCTGAATCCACGCTTTCCCGAGAGGCCACAAGATGAACCCGCTGATGCTGAAATCCATGACCCGATACCTCCTGGCCCCGTTGTTGTGCGCGCTGGCCGCGCCGCTGTGGGCTCAAACCGCCCCGGCGGCCCCGCCGCCGCCCGCGGCACCTCCTGCCGTGCAGGCCGCGGCGACAACGACACCTGTGGCGCCGTCGTCGGTGGCGGCCACGCCCAGCCTGCCCAACAGCCAGGACTACCGGCTGGGCGCCGGCGACGCCATCGGTGTGCAGGTCTACCAGAGCCCGGATCTTTCCATCGATGCGCGTGTTTCCGAAAGCGGTGTGATCAGCTACCCGCTGGTGGGCAGTGTGCAGCTCGGCGGGCTGACCATCGCCGAGGCCGAGAAGAAGATCGGCGACGCGCTGCGCAGCGGCGGCTTCGTCAAGGTGCCGCAGGTCAACATCGTGCTGCGCCAGGTGCGCGGCAACCAGGTGGCGGTGCTGGGGCAGGTGAGCCGGCCCGGCCGCTTCCCGCTGGAGACCTTCAACACCCGTGTCAGCGACATGCTGGCCGCGGCCGGCGGCACCACCCCCACCGGTGACGACGTGCTGATCGTTACCGGCCAGCGCGACGGCAAGCCCTTCCGCAAGGTCATCGACATCCCGGGGCTGTTTCTTAACGCCAAGTCGGACGAGGACATTGTGGTGACCGGCGGCGACACGCTGTACGTCAACAAGGCGCCCATGTTCTACATCTACGGCGAGGCACAGCGCCCCGGCCCCTACCGCATCGAGCGCGGCATGACGGTGATGCAGGCGCTGGCCCAGGGCGGCGGCCCCACGGTGCGCGGCAGCCAGAATCGCCTGAAGCTGCATCGCCGCGACGCCTCGGGCAAGGTGGTGGAAACCACGCCAAACCTGAATGACCCGGTACGCCCCGAGGACGTGATCTACGTCCGTGAAAGCCTTTTCTAAACAGCCATGACTGGAAAGCCATGACACTCCATCAATTTTTACTGATCCTGCGGGCCCGCTACGGCGTGGCCCTGCTGGTGATTCTGCTGGCCATCTCGGCGGCTTTGGCGGTCAGCCTGGTGCTGCCGAAAAAATACACGGCGCAGACCGCCGTGCTCGTCGACGTACGCTCTCCCGACCCGGTGGCCGGGGCCGGCAGCGCGCCCATACAGGGCCTGGTGGCGCCCAGCTACATGGCCACGCAGGTCGACATCATCGGCGGCGACCGCGTGGCCCAGCGCGTCGTGAAGGCGCTCAAGCTCGATGAAAACCCGCGCACCAAAGAGCGCTGGCTGGAAGCGACGGAAGGCCGCGGCACGCTGGAAGGCTGGATCGCGGACTCGCTGCAGAAGCGCCTGGACGTGCGGCCCGCGCGCGAAAGCAATGTGATCAACATCACCTACAAGGGCAGCGAGCCCGAAGAGGCCGCGAACGTCGCCAACGCCTTTGCCCAGGCCTACCTCGACATCAACCTGGCGCTGAAGACCGAACCCGCGCGCATCTACGCGGAATGGTTTGACGAGCAGACCAAGGCCTCGCGCGCCAAGCTCGAGGAGGCCCAGGCCCGCCTGTCCGAATACCAGCAAAAGGCCGGCATCGTCAGCAGCGACGAGCGCGTCGACTATGAAACCACCAAGCTGGCGGAGCTGTCCTCGCAGCTCACCACGGTGCAGGGCGACACCACCGACAGCCAGAGCAAGCGCGGCTCGCGCGGCGACACCATCGCCGAGGTGATGCAAAGCCCGCTGATCAACGGCCTGAAAGCCGACGTGGCGCGGCAGGAAGCCAAGGTGCAGGAGATCGGTGTGCGCCTCGGGGAGAACCATCCCGAGCGCCAGCGCGCCGAATCCGAACTGGCCGCGCTCAAGAGCCGGCTGGCCAGCGAAACCGGGCGCATCAATGCCTCCATCGAAACCACCTACCGCGTCGGCAAGGACCGCGAACGCGAACTGCAGGGTGCCGTCGGCGCGCAAAAAGCCCGCGTGCTGGCCATCAACAAGCAGCGCGACGAACTCAACGTCTACCGCCGCGACGTCGAGTCGGCCCAGCGCGCTTACGAAACCGTGAGCCAGAGCGCCTCGCAGACGCGCCTGCAGAGCCTGACCAACCAGACCAATGTGGTGCGACTCAATGTGGCGACACCGCCCATCCTGCCGTCCAGCCCGAGGTTGCTGGTCAACCTGCTGGTCGCCGCGTTCGGCGGGACGCTGCTGGGCATCGCCTGCGCCTTGCTGCTGGAGCTCGCCAACCGCCGCGTGCGCTCCGCCGAGGACCTGGTGCAGATGCTGGACCTGCCGGTGCTGGCCAGCATTTCTTCGAGCACGGGCAACACCCGGCTCAGCGGTCCGCGCCGGCTGGCGCTCGGTATGGGAGGATAGACATGAACCGAAACAACAACGCAACGGCGGCGCGCTCCGTTCCCCTGACGGTGCCCAGCAAGCCGGCCACCGGCTCGGCCCGCTCCATAGGCGCCATCCTGGTCGATGCCGGGCGGCTCTCGCCGCTCGATGCCGAGCGCATCGTGCATTTCCAGAAGGACCGCGGCGCCCGCTTCGGTGACTCCGGCAAGGCACTGGGGCTGCTGACCGACGACGACGTGCGTTATGCGCTGTCGGTGCAGTTCGACTATCCCTACCTGGCTCGCGAAAGCAATTTGAGCCGAGAACTGGTGGCGGCCCACCACCCGAACAGCCAGCCTGTTGAGCAACTGCGCGCGCTGCGCAGCCAGCTGATGCTGCGCTGGTTCGACACCGGGCCGGACCGCCGCGGCCTGGCCATCGTCAGCGCCGGCTCACGGGAAGGGCGCAGCTATATCTCGGCCAACCTGGCCATCGTGTTTTCGCAGCTGGGCCTGCGCACCCTGCTGATCGACGCCGACATGCGGGCGCCGCGCCAGCACCTGCTGTTCAACCTCGGCAAGGGTGCGGGCCTGTCGGACATGCTGGCTGGACGCGCCGGGCTGGAGGCCGTGGTCAGCGTCGCTGCGCTGCAGGACCTGTCGGTGCTGCCGGCTGGTGTCATCCCGCCGAATCCGCAGGAATTGCTGGGCCGGCAGGAGTTTTCCCGGCTGCTGCAGTCGCTGGGACAGGATTTCGACATCATCATCATCGACACGCCGCCCGCCAGCGAGTGCGCCGACGCCCACACGGTGGCGGTGCGCGCTGGCGCCGCGCTGGTGGTGGCGCGGCAGAACACCAGTTCGGTGCCGCAGATGACGCGCTTCACGCACAGCCTGCGCGAGTTCGGCGTCGCGATGGTGGGTTCGGTGCTTAACGATGCGTGAGGCGATGCAGGAGGC
Organism: Polaromonas sp. P1_F2; assembly: GCF_056405735.1. NCBI lineage: Bacteria > Pseudomonadati > Pseudomonadota > Betaproteobacteria > Burkholderiales > Comamonadaceae > Polaromonas > Polaromonas sp. P1_F2. Next base: position 33,844 of record NZ_JBFUBN010000009.1, read on the forward strand.
GTCCGCCCGAGAGGCGGTCCGCCGCAGCCAGCACCGCCGCGCCCAGCAGGCCGCCGGCCGCGTCGGCGGCCAGGTCGGCCCAGCTCGCGCTGCGGCCCGGCAGGAACATCTGGTGCAACTCGTCCATGCCGCCGACAAGGAGGGCGCCCGCGAGGCAGCACAAGGCCATGCGCCAGCCGCGCATGCCGCCGGCCAGCCCGGCGGCCATGCCGACCACGGCAAAGGTCAGCAGGTGGGCCAGCTTGTCCCAGGGCGCGGGAAAGAGTCCCACGGCCACCGGCTGGGCGCCGCCCACGTACAGCACCGCAGCGCTCATGGCGACCGTCAGCGCCGCGAGGATGCGCACGGTGCGCTGGAAATTTTCAAGGGAAAGTGCTTTGGCCATGGGCCCGATTTTCTCACGGTGTGGTCCCGCGAGCGGAGAGTTTCATGCTGAATCCCGCTGTCGACAGCCCGACCGACTGGCGTGGGCGCTGGTCGCTGCTGCTGGAGAAGATAGAGCGTGTGCAAAGCCCAGCCCAGGGGCAGGCCTTGCTGGCCGAATTGAGCCAGCCTCGCGCGCCCTTGGTGCTGGCGTTCGCGAACGCGCACGCGATGAATTCCATGGCGGTGTCGGCGCCTTTTTTTGACGCGATGCAGTCGGCTGACAGGGTGCTCAGGGACGGCTCCGGCATGGCCACCTTGTTCAAGCTGCTGCGCATGGAGCCCGGCCTCAACCTCAATGGGACCGACCTGATTCCGAAACTCATACGTGCTTTCGACGGCCGTGGCATCGCGCTGTTCGGCACGCGCGAGCCCTACCTCGACAAAGCCCGGCAGCGCGTGCGCGAGGAGTTCGCCCCGCACAGCGAGGTCATATGCGCCCACGGCTTTCTCGACGTGCGTGTCTACGCCCTGTTGGCGGCTGAGCACCGGCCGACACTGATTGTGCTGGGCATGGGCATGCCGCGGCAGGAAGAAGTCGCGGCCCAGCTGCGCGGCGTGCTGGGCTTTCCCTGCCTGATCGTCTGCGGCGGCGCCATCATCGATTTCCTGGGCGGCAAGACACCGCGCGCGCCGATGTGGATGCGCAAGGCCGGACTGGAGTGGGTGTTCCGCCTCGCGCTCGAGCCGCGCCGGCTGTTCCAGCGCTATGTGGTTGGCAATCCTTTGTTTCTCACAAGGGCGCTGCGGCTGGCGTCCATCAATCGGCGTTAATATCCGCAGGTCTTTAAAGTGAGTGCGCAGCCTGTAATTGCTGGCACTTGGTTTTTCGATCTGCGTAAATCTGCGAAATCTGTGGATGAATTCTTTATCCGCAGATTACGCAGATTTACGCAGATTAAGAAAATAACCGGGAGCGCATCGTGCATCGATTGCGCGGCTTCGGCGGATTCTGTTAGTTGGCAGCTCTAACCAGCATTGATGTGGGCGTCACCCGCTGCCGTCGAATGGGCGGCCTGGGCCACAGGAATGTCTTCCTCGTCGTACCGGTTGTCCACGTCGGGCGTGCAATCGCGCCTGACGATCTGCCCGGGATTGCCGAGCACCACTGAATAGGGCGGCACGTCTTCGAACACATAGGCGCCGCCGGCAACGCGGCTGCCTTTGCCCACGGTGACGCCGCCCACGATGATGGCGTGCGGGCCTATCCAGACCTCGTCTTCGATCACCGGGTACAGGGTGTGCCTGCGGCCCTGCGCGTCAATATGGTCGCGCTGGCCCAGCGTGACGCCGTGGAACAGCGTGACGTTGCGGCCTATGCGCGCGCCGGCGTTGACGACGATGCCGCGCCCGTGCGTGAGCGCCAGCCCAGGGGCGATGTCGGTGCGCCAGGGAATCTCGATGCCGGCCAGCTGGCTCACCAGGCGGTAGAGCAGCCGCGCGGGCAGCACAGCCAGCAGGCGCCAGCTGGGCGGCAGTTGCTGCGCGGCCTGGCACAAGCGCAGGCAGGCGAGCACGCGAAACGCCGGGTCCAGCAGCGCGGCCTTGAGGGTGGACCGGGCATCGGTCTGCCCGGACTTTCGGTAAGTGTCGGCTCTCAGGGCGTGCATATCATGTTGTCCATCGCGGGTTGGCTGGCGGCGGGTGCGCAGAACCACAAGGCGGAGTCGCGCAGGCCGTCGGCATAAGAGGTCCATTGCACGCCCAGCTGCTCAGTGGCCGCTTGCGTGTCCAGGTGTATGTGTTGCGACCACAGGCCCAGCAGGCCGGGCGGCAGGGCGTCGGGCAGTTTCAGGCCGTGTCCGCCCAGCCGCTTCAGGGCCAGCTCGGCCGCCTTGAGCGGAGGGCCGCAGAGCCAGGCATCAAGCTGGAGCCGGCGCCGGCCCAGGCGGCGCACGGGCGTTGCTTTGATCTCCAGGGCCAGGTCCACAAAATACTCGTTCCAGCGCGGGCTGTCGGGCGCCGCCAGGTTGAACACCGGCATCTCGCCCTGCGCCGCCGGCAGTCGCAGCGCCAGCAACAGGGCCTGGCAGACGTCGTCGACGTGGACCAGGTTGGCCCAGCCGTCGCCCGCGATGCCCAGGTCGCCCAGGCGGCCGGCCTGCAGCCAGCGGCCTATGCGTCCTACCCACAATTGGCTGCCGGGGCCGAAGACGCAGCCGGGGCGCAGCAGGACCGCCTCGCCGCCGTGCTGCACGAAGTCGCGCATGGCGGCCTCGGCCTCGCATTTGGCCTTGCCATACCAGCCCAGGCCTGGGTCCAGCGGTGCGTCCTCACGCACATTGCCTTCGGCGGGCCCGTAGACCGACATGGTGCTCAGGTGCACGATGCGCCGGCAGTCGGCTTGCAGCGCGGCCTGCACCAGCGCGCGCGCGCCGCCGGCGATCGAGGCCGCATCGCCCGCCACGCAGTTGACTACTGCATCAAAACCTTTCAGCGCTGATGCCAGCTCACGCGGGTCGCGGCTGTCCAGTTCCAGCCAGCTCGCGGTGTTTTTCATGTGCCGGGACGCACCCGTGGCCACGGCCCAGGGCGTGGCGTGCAGCATCTCGAGCAGGCGCGCGCCTATGTGGCCGGATGCGCCCAGTACCAGGACTTTCATGCGGCCTCCTTCATCTGCAGCGGCGAGCGCTCGGCGCGCAGCTGCCGCGACAGGAAGTCACCCAGCCGCAGCGACAGGGCGATCAGCGTCAGCGTCGGGTTGGCCTGGCTGGAAGTCGGGAAGACCGCGCTGCCGGCAACAAACAGGTTGCGCACCGAATGCACGCGGCAATCCGCGTCGACCACGCTGCTGCGCGGGTCCGTGCCCATGCGCGCCGTGCCGATGTGGTGGCCGCCGTAGGCGCCGAAGCGCATCAGGTCTTCTTCCAGCGTGTGGCGGTTGTAGTCGAAGCGGGCCTTGCCGCTGCGCTCGAATTCCTGGGCCATCACATCCAGGGTCGCGCCCACGGAGTCGATGTCGGCGCGGCTGTAGCGCCAGTCGACCTTGAGGCGGGGCATGCCCAATGCATCGACGCCGCCGGCCAGCGTGACCCGGCTGTGGGCCTGGGGGATCTGCTCGCCGTGCACTTCCAGGCTGAAGCGGTTGCTGCGGTTGCGCAGGATCACCGAGGGAAATTTGCGCTCCGCCAGGGTGCGCTTTGCCAGCCAGTGCGCCAGGAAGGCCGTCGTGTCCAGCGGGTCGGCGACGACGTTGAGCAGGTGGCGTGCATAGATACCGGCCGTCGGCGGCGCACCGTCCTTGAGGCGCTTGCTGTATTCGTAGCTGATCATCTTGCGCGCCAGGAACAGGCCTGACAGCACGCCGCTGCGGTGCGCCGGGTCGGTGATGCGCGGGAAGTGCAGGCGCGCCACCGCGTTGGCCAGTCCCAGGCGTTGCTGTTCGCTTGCCGCGACCGAGAGGCGGCGCCGGCAGTAAATGCCTTCCGGCGAGACCTCATAGCCGTGCCGCACGTCGCGCGTCGGCCCGTGCACCGTCAGCATGCCGACGTTGCCGGCGATGTGGCACATGTAATAGCGGCCGACCACGTCGTGCGCATTGCCCACGCCCTGCGGCGCCACGTCGCGCGAGGCCAGCAGCAGCCGCGCGGTCTCAAGCCCGCCCGCGGCCAGCACCGTGTTGCGCGCGGCGACGGTAAATTGCGTGCCGGCCAGCGTGCGCACTTCGAGTTCACGCAGCGCCCGGCCGTCGGCCTGCAGCCGCAGCGCGGTGCAGTTGGCGCCCGTCAGCACCTCGAGCGTGGGCGCCAGCGCCAGCCGTTTGGCATAGCGGCTGCCGAAATGCGTGGGGCAGGAAAAGCGCTCGAGCCCGTTGCTGAGCACGCGCGGGCTGTCGAAACCGGCGATCAGGGGACCGGTCCCCGGCTCCAGGGCCTCATGCGCGTCATACAGGAAGCGCCCGGCCTCGGCCAGGGCGTTGGCGCGCGGGTACCAGGGCAGCAGGTCGCCGTAAGACAGCGGCCAGCCGCTGTGCGGAATATGGGCGCGGGTTTCAAAGTCGATGGGGTCGAAAGGCATGCAGCGCCCGCCCCAGATCGCCGAGGATCCGCCCAGCCGCCGCTGCCGGTATTTGCCGGGCGGGCTGTGCAGCTGTTCGTCGGCGACCTCGCCTTCGTACAGGTCTTGCGTGGGGGCATGCGCCTGCAACAGGCCCGACTCGAGCAGCAGCACGGCGTGCCCCTGGTCGCTGAGCGACAGTGCCAACGCGATGCCCGCCGGGCCGCTGCCGACCACGCAGACGTCCGCCTCCAGGCGGCTGCCGTTGGGGATGGTGCCGGCGTCGCGGATCATGCCGCGCCTTCCCGTGAAGCTGCGGCAGGGCGCAGCAGTCGTCCGGCCACGCCGAAATCGCGCTGGTGGATATGGGCCACGCTGGAGAAAAAATGGGCGATGGAAAAGGTCTGCTCGTACAGCGCCCTGCCGTTGCGTTCCAGCGCGGCGCGCAGTTCTGCATCCTGCAGCACGCGGCGCAAGCCGGCCGCGATGCCGGCCACGTCGCCGGGCTGCACAAAGCAGGCATTGACGCCGTCGCTGAGCACCGTCGGTATCTCCCCGACGGGGCTGCACACCACCGCGACACCGTTGGCCAGCGCCTCCAGGATCACCAGCGGCAGGCCTTCATCGTAAGAGGGCAGGACCAGCACGTCGGCGCGCGCCATCAGCCGGGCCACCTGCTGCTGGTCCGACCATCCGGCAAAACGCACAAAGCTGTCTATGCGCAACTGCCGGGCTTTGGCCTCATAAGCTTCGACGTCGCCGCCGCCGGCCAGGGTCACTTCCAGGCGGGCCGTGTCAAGGCCGGGCAGGGCCAGCGCCTGCAGCAGGTCGGTCACGCCCTTGCGCTCCGACAGGTTGCCCACGAACAGCAGGCGCTGCATGGCGGAATCGCCGGCGACGCGGCGCGCATGGGTGGGCTCGGGCACACCGTTGATGACGATGTCCACGCGCTCGGGCGCCACGCCCAGCTCCTCGATGACAAAGCGCCGCGCGGCCGAGCCCAGCACCACGACACTGGCCGGCAGCGAGAACACCCAGCGCGTCAGCGCCCGCAGCGGGCGCGGCAGCGACTGGTAAAAATGGTGCAACTGCGCGGCATGCAGGTGCAGCACCACCGGAACGCCCAGGGCGCGGCAGGTGGCGATGACGGCGCCCTTGCGGAACAGGCTCAGCCGCTCGGCCATGTTGACGTGCACGCCGGCCAGCCGGCCGCTGAGCCTGCCGCGCGCGATGCGGGCCAGCGCGGTGGCGAGCACCCAGAAGGAGTAAAAAGCGTTGGCGCCGCCGCGCGTGTCCAGCGGCCGCAGTTCGGCGGCTTCCGCCGAGGCGAGGCTGGCCGAAGAGGCCTGGGCCTGGATCAGGTAATCCGCCACCTTGAACATGCCGCCGCCCAGCGGCGTCCAGGGGCAGGCGATGTAAATGTAGCGGCCTTCGCGTTCGCGGATGGCGGTACGTGGCAGCGATTCGGTTCGCATGGAGGTGATTACTTTCCGGGAGTTTGGTAAGAGAGCTTGGGCGCGCCGAGCAGGGCGCGCTTGAAGAAGGCGGTCATGGGCCGCTCCAGCCACACATAGGAGAGGCAGCCCGTCACGGCCACGGCCAGGCCGACGGCCAGCATGATGGCCAGGCTGTCCTGCACGCCCAGGCGCTTGAGCGCCTGCACGCCGGCCGGCACCACAAAGGTGTGCGACAGGTAGATCGAATACGAGGCGTCGCCCAGGAAGGACAGGCGCGAAGCCAGCGGCGCGCGCACGGTCCAGGGTTCCATCCAGACGGCCCCCAGCACGATGAGCGCGGCGCCGCAGCCCCAGGTGGCGAAGCGGTCGGCCGAATGCCCCCAGTCGGGCGCGAACATGTACAGTGCGCCGGCCGCCATCGCCACCAGGCCCGCCAGCGGCCCGGGGCGGCGGAAGTGCAGAAAGGCATGGGCGATGCAGACGCCGAGGATGAACTCGAACACGATGGTCTGGGCGTAGAAGTTCAGCGCGACCGATTCCGGCAGCAGGTAGCCCGCCGCGAAGATCAATACAAAGGCCGCCAGGCAAAACCGGATGCGCGGCGCGCCCAGGGCGATGGCCACGGCGAACACCGCATAAAACAGCATTTCAAAATTCAGGGTCCAGCCGACCGGCAGCGTGGGCTGCACCAGGCCCCAGGGGCTCATGCTGGGGATGAAGAGCAGCGAGGCCGCGAGGTGGCCGGGCTCCACCGAGGAGCGCGCGGCCAGCGCCGGCATGGCCAGCAGCAGGGCCACCTTGAGCAGGGTGTAGAACCAGTAGAGCGGCGCGATCCTGACCAGGCGGCGGCGCATGAAGACCCAGGCCGCGTCCATGCGCGCGGGCCCATCCGCCGGCAGCGAGGCGGTCGACATGGCCATGACGAAGCCGCTGATCACAAAAAAGATGTCCACCCCCGCCGAGCCCGCTCCCCAGTAGTGGCTGGGCCCGGTCCCGCTGATGTGCATGGAGATGGCCTGGGTGATGTGCATCACCACGACCAGCATGGCCGCGGCGAAGCGCAGCACCTGCACGCCGGTAAATTGCTGGGTTTCGCCTTTCAATGGGCAGCCCCCTGGATTGCGGGGTGATGCGTCATTGCCGAGTCCTTGACAATCCGGCTTGCGATGGCCTCGCGGGCCGGCCGTTGCGGGCGAAGCAGGCCGCGTATGAGGCCTGCGGCATTGAAGCACCAGGAAACCACTGAATAAAGTGCCTTGGTTGCGGACCGTTTTCGCCAGGTCATCAGCAACACCGGCGCCGTGGCGATGATGCAGAAGAATGCCAGGCGCAAGGATGCAGAAACCGGCCAGAACACCAGGCTCGCCATGATCGCCCACCAGCCGAGCACTGCCAGGTACAGGCGCAATTCCCGCAATCCCTCCAAAGCCAGATGCAGGCGCGGCTTGCCCGCTGCCGCGCGGACAAGTTCACCCAGCCCGCAGATATACCGGGTGCGCCAGCGCCGCATCAAAAGGCGATAGGGTGGCGCGTCGTGCCCGAAGTGATTGACGGCATCCACCGGCAGGCGCCAGAGGCGCCAGCCGAGGGCGCGCAGCCTGATGGCCAGGTCAAATTCTTCGTAGCTGTGAAGATTTCGATCGGAAAGATAGCCTGCCGCCTCGATGGCGCTGCGGCGGTAAAGCCCACCGCCGTCGAGCCGGTCCACGTTGCCCGGCCGCAGGTGCGGGGAGTCCCGTTCACCACGCGCCATGTACTCGAGGCTCTCGGTGTTTTGCTCCACCACCCGTCCGCCCACGCCTGCAACATCCTCATGGGCCTCCAGGAAGGCGAGGGCTTTCTCCAGAAAGCCCTCCTGCATCTGCATGTCGCCATCGAGGATATAAATGAAGTCGCCATGCGAATGCTGGTAGCCGAGCTGCGGACCGACGCCGCAGCAGCGCTCATTGGGATTAGCCAGCTGGACGATGCGTATGGGATACGTGCAAGCCAGCTCCACCGTGCGGTCCGTCGAGCAGGAGTCGGCCAGGATGACTTCTCCGCCAACGGCAGAGACGGCACGCAGTGCACTTTCGATGGTCGCCCGAATGCGTTGTTCCTCGTTCAGGGCCTTGATGACCACGGAGACCCGGCACGAATGCCAGAGGGGTGCCATTTTGCGAGGTAATTTTTGGTTCATGCTTTTATCCTGCTTCGGCGGGGCTGGCCGCAGGTACGGTGCGGCGCACCCGCCAGCGCTGCCAGTTCCTGACCAGCGGGCCCGGCATGAAGAGCGCCATGGCGGCTGTCAGCCACCAGCGCTTTCCGCCGGCCGCGCGGTGCGCCTTGATTAGCCAGGCCCAGCCTTCGCGACGATTGCCGACGGCCAGCGCCTGCCGCGCCAGCGTGAGCTGGTACTGGGCCACCAGCCACAGTGCCGAGCCGCGCCGCGCGGGTGGCATGGCGCCGGAAAGCGCGCGCTGCTCCATGCGCTCGAGAAAAGGCGGCATGGCCAGCGGCGCATGCCCGCTGCTGAGGCCGCCTTCCACGGCGAGCCGGTAGGCCATTAGCGGCGTGTGGGCCAGCGCCACCGGCGCCTGCTCCGCGAGGCGGAACCACAGGTCCACGTCTTCGCCATGCGATTCACCGGGGGGAAAGCAGGGCTGCATAGCCAGCAGCCGCGTGCGCCGCACCGAGACGGCACTGGTGCACAGCGTCGGCGAGGCCATCCAGCGCCGCGGCAGGTCGGTGACGACCTCTATGTCCGGGTTGCTGTCCATCGCGGGCCAGCGCGGTGGCCACATGTCCAGGGTGTCGGGCACCGGAAGGTAGTCGGTGGCCACGGTGTCGGCCTGGGGGCAGCGCGCCTGGGTCCACACCAGCGTGGCGAGGTAGTCGGGGTGGTGCCAGTCGTCGGCGTCGAGAAAGGCCACCCACTCGCCGCGCGCCAGCGCGATGCCGTGGTTGCGCGCCGCCGAGACGCCTGCGTTGGCCTGGCGCACCAGGCGCACGCGCGGGTCGGTGACGAAGCTCACGAGCTCCGCGCCGCCGTCGGTGGAGCCGTCGTCCACCACGATCACTTCGAAGTCGGTGAAGGTCTGCGCGAGCACCGACGCGAGCGTACCGCTGATGTAAGGCGCCTTGTTGTAAAGCGGGATGACGATGGAAAATTTCATGGCTTCATCGGTGCAGCCGCGCGGCGGCCAGGGGAGGTTGAGGAGATCTGGGGCCCGGGGAAAAAGCCGATGCGGCGCGCGGCACCGGCGGCCTGTCCGCCGGCCGGCGTTTGCGCTCGCGGGCTTCGCGCACGGCGGCGGCCAGCGTCATCAGCAGCAATACATGGGCAATCAATTCAGGGCCGTAGCCGAAGAGCAGCAGCGGCACCTCGCTGATGGCGCGCAGCACCAGTGCCACGAACAACGCCAGCGTGAGGCCGCCGCTGGCGCGGGCGTAGCGGATGGACAGCACCAGCAGCACCAGCGCATACAGCACCAGCGCCGCCGCGCCCACCGTTCCCGAGCGCGACAGCGTGTCCATGAACTGGTTGTGCGCATGGGTCGCGTTGGGCATGCCTATGGCTTCGCGAAAGGTCGCGTCCCACAGGGTCGGCCCATAACCGAACACCGGGTTGCGCTGCCATTCGTCATAAGCGATGGCCCAGATCTGGTCGCGCCCCGTCATGGACGCCAGCTGCGCGCCCTGGGCGCTGTCGAAAAAACTGCTCAGGCGCGCGTCGATGTCGCCGAACATCAGCAGGGCGGCAAGGCCGACGACGGCGGCCATGAACGCCAGCAGCGAGACGATGCCGAACTCCGGCCGCACCGGGTCGCCCACACGGCGCATGAAGCCGGGGCCCTGGCGAACGATGAGGATGCAGGCGGAGCACAGCGTGAAGGAAATCCACGCGGTCTTGGATTGCGCGAGGAACAGCACGAACAGGCCCATGGCCCAGGCCAGGCGGTTGAGCCACACGCGCTGCAAGGGGCGCGCGAGCAGGCACAAGAGGCCCAGTTGCGCCAGCATGCCCAAGGACACGGCATGGGGAGCCAGGCCCGCCAGGCGCGGCACGCCCGGCAGCAGGCCTTGGGTGTAAGAGGCGTCCAGCACCAGGCTGGGCTTGAAAGGAACCAGCAGCAGCCCGGCGGCGATGAAGAGCAGCAGGGCATTGCGTGCCGCGCCAAAGGCCAGGTCGCGTTCGGTGGCCGTCGCCAGCACCGCCGCGAAGCCTATCACCAGGGGGTACACATAGTCGTGCGACAGCTGCGGGTGCGCGCCCAGCAGGGCCGGCGCGGCCACGGTGCCGAGCCAGAAAAGTAGAAAGGCCACCGGTAAAGCGGAAGGTGCCTGCGCGGCCTTGCCGCGGCGTATCCAGTGCGTGATCACGCGTTCGCCGGCCAGCGTGAGCAGCAGCAGCGAGGCCAGGGGCTGCATCAGCGACACCAGCGGGTGGCGCACCACCACGGCCACTTCGTCGAACTTCATGTTGCTGCTGGAGAGGTCGCGGCCTGAAAGAAGATTGGCCATGGCCACCATCAGCAGGATGGCGTAGAAGATGAAGTGCATATAACCGTGCGCCCGGCGCGAGGTCACGTGGACCGCGCCCGCCATGCCCAGCGCGGCGGTGAGCGCCGCCAGGATGGCGCCGGCGACGAGGACTGAAATGACGATGGGCTGGTCCATGGTGAGCCGCCTTAAGGATGCTGTTCGCCCAGGGACGCGGGCAGGGCGGAAGCGGCCGCGGGTCGGCGCAGGAATTTCGCCGCGCCGGGCAGGAAACGGATCACCATGTCGGAGGCGTCCGGGCCCAGCACCTGCGGCCGCAGCAGCAGCAACAGCGCCGGCAGCACGCCGGCCGCGAGCGCGCCGGCGGCCAGCGAAATCAGCGGCGTGTTGAATGTCGCCACGGCGTGCTGCCCAGCCAGCGCGCCGCCGACGCAGAGCGCGCTCAGCAGCAGGCCGCGCCAGGCGTGCGGCAGCAAGGCGCTTGCGCGCAGGTCCAGCGCGCGGAAGGCCGCGGTGGTGATGACGGCCGCGCGCAGCACCAGCAGCCCGCCCGCCACGGCCGCGGCGACATGGATGCCCTGGCCGGCCAGCAGGTAAAAGCCCAGCGCGCCGGCGGCGACCAGCGGCAGCTGCAGCATGGACTCATAACGTTTGCGGCCGGTGTTCCACAGCACCGGCGTCGACAGGCCCCAGATGACATAGGCCGGCATGCACAGGAACAGCGCGCCCAGCACCCAGGCCGCGTCGCTCCAGGCCGGCCCGTAGAGCACGCGCACGATGTCGCGCGAAATAAACGCCAGCGTCACAAAAGCCGGCAGGCCCAGCACCACGATGGTGGCCAGCATCTGCAGGTAGGCGCGGCCCAGCCGCGGCAAATCGTTTTGCAGGCGCGCGCCGGCCGCCAGGAAGGCCGGCTGCAGCGCACCCAGCAGCAAGGTGTTGGGCATGGTCGCCAGGTTGTAGGCGACGTTGTAGAGGCCCAGCGCCTGCGCGTTGAGCAGGCGCCCTATCAGCACGCGGTCCAGGTTGTTGAGCACCCAGTTGACGATGTTGGTGAAGAACACGGTGTGCCCGGTGCCCACGGCCGAGCGCGCATCGGCATACCAGAGCAGCGGGCGTACCGCGTGCGGCTTGAGCGCATAGCTGGCTGCCAGCTGCACCGCCACTTGGACCAGCCAGGCCGCCACCAGCGAGGCCTCGCCCTGGCCCGTCAGCGCCATCGGCAGGCCCACCGCGATATAACCCGCCGCGTAGCTGCCCACCTGTACCAGGCCTACGGCGCGGAAGTTGAGGTCGCGCTGCAGCAGGTAGGTGGCCGGCTGCGCGGCGGCGCCCAGCAGACAGGCCAGCGAAAGCCATTCAATGACGGCCAGCGCGCGCGGCTCGCGGAAATAGGCGGCCAGCAAGGGCGCCAGCAGGTAGACGGCCAGCGTGGTCGCCAGGCCCACGATGAGCTGCCAGGTCCAGGCAAAGCGCACGTCCTCGTCGCTGAGTTTTTCGCGCTGCAGCAGGCTCCAGCTGAAACCGAAGCCGGACACAAAGGTGGCAAAGGTCAGCACCACCATACCGATGGCGAACACACCGAAGATGTCCGGGCCCAGCGTGCGGGCCAGGACGACCTGGGCCATCAGCTGCAGCGCGAAGCGGGCAACCGTGGACGCCGCGCTCCATTTGACCGCTGCGACGCCGGGCCGGCCGAGTCCGCTCACGCTCAATGCCTTCCCTCCTTGAAGCGCCGCACGGCGATCACGCCCATCAGCACCAGGGTGGCCAGCAGCATGCCGTAGGAGCGCCAGCCGGATTCCCCGGCCTCCGGTTCGTCATCGGCCGCGAAGGCCTGTGGCGGGTTGGGGCGTGGGCGTATGTCCGGGCTGTAGACGGCGCGGACCTTGACCGTATCGGCGTCGGCCTGCAACTTCATGGGCGTGTTTTTTGCGGCGCTTGCCTTGGCGGGGAGCGCCTGTGGTGGCGGCTGGTCGGAAGAATCGGAGTAGGCCGATGCTGGAGCCATCCAGGTGGCCAGAACGGCGGCGGTCATGGCGGTAATAAGCGCTTTAAGCATGAATTTCTCCTCTGTCAAAGCAGGAGATGAGTGTCTTGTGCAGTGCAGCAATCGGCAATAGTCCGAACGGCTCATGGCCTGTTTTGTGCTGGTGAAAGCAGATGTGTTTTGTGCGCATGGGGCACCTGTCTTGCGCCGTGGCGAATCACACGCTGACCGCTGGGCGGATGGGGCCGTTCGGGCTATTGCGCACAGGGGCCGGGGCATGCGTGGCGGGGCTGCCGGAGGGCAAGGTCCGGTAGCCGTCGGGGTTGCGTTGCTGCCAGTGCCAGGAATCGCGGCACATGTCGTCGATGTTGCGCATGGCACGCCAGCCCAGCACGCTGCGGGCCAACGATACGTCGGCAAAATACTGCGCCACGTCGCCCGCGCGCCGCGGCGCGAATTCAAACGGGATGGGCTGGCCGCTGGCGCGCTCGAAGGCGCGCACCACGCCCAGCACGCTGGTGCCTTCACCGGTGCCCAGGTTCACTGTGAAGCTCTCGCCTTTGGCCAGCAGCGCCTGCACGGCGGCCACATGGCCGGCGGCCAGGTCGGACACGTGCAGGTAGTCTCGCACGCCGGTGCCGTCGGGCGTCGGGTAGTCGCTGCCGAAGACCTGAAGGCGGGCCCGCTTGCCCACGGCCACCTGGGTCACAAAAGGCATCAGGTTGTTGGGGATGCCGTTCGGGTCTTCGCCGATCAGGCCGCTGGGGTGCGCACCCACCGGGTTGAAGTAGCGCAGCACGCCGGTGCGCCATGACGGATCCGACGCGCGCAGCGAAGCCAGGATGTTTTCACACATGAGCTTGCTCTCGGCATAGGGGCTCTCGGGTGCGCAGGGGAAGCGTTCATCTATCGGCACGCTGGCCGGGTCTCCGTAGACCGTGGCGCTCGAGGAAAACACCACGGAGCGGCAGGCGGCGGTGGTGGCCATGGCCTCCAGCAGGCTGACCAGGCCGCTCACGTTGTTGCGGTAGTACATCAGGGGCTGCTGCACGCTTTCGCCAACGGCCTTGAAGCCGGCGAAGTGCACGGCGGCGACACAGCGGTGGCGCCGCAGCACCTCGGCCACAAAGGCGGTGTCCAGCACGTTGCCTTGTTCGCAGGGAACGCTCCGGCCCGTCAATTGCGCCAGCCGCTCCAGCACGGCCGGGTGGCTGTTCGAAAAATCATCGAGGATGACCGGCTGCAAGCCGGCCTCCACCAGAGCCACAAAGGTGTGGCTTCCGATATAACCTGCGCCGCCGGTCAGCAGCACGCTGGGGATGTTTTTTGTCATTGGATCAATGGATAAGAAGCTGACGGGCAGCGGGTGGATGCGCCAAAAAAAACGCTGACACAACGGCCTGGCCGCCGGTGATTGGCGCGGCCACATCCCGTACCTGGGATGACTCCAGTGTCTTTGTGGCGATGGTGGAAGGCGTGTCAGCGTAAGCCGCAAGCCTGCGTCGGATGCCCGGACACAGGCCCTAAAGCGTGTCGAATCGTTCGGTAAGCACTTGTGAATGGCGCACGCAAACCGTGTGCGGACGGGGGGCGTTTGCCGTGCGCTCGCTGCAGGGCGCGTTTTGCCGCGCCGACAGAAAGTCACAAAGGTTTCCAGGCTTGTGCCGCGTATCTGTGGCGTGCACGCGACTGAAAGATAAAGGCCGCATGCGGGATGCGGCCTTTGGAAAATCGCGCGGGTTCTTCCGGATTCTTCCGGGTTCTTCTGGTTTGGCAGAGAGCCGGAAGAAGGCCTGTCAGACCTATCGCTATCGCATCTCGAGAGAAAGATGCGTGGGGCTCAGCGATGCCAGGAAGTCCGGAGCGTCGAATGCTTCACCGGCGGTCAGGACACCGGTGGTTTTGACCTGGCCGCCGATGACGCGTGCCATGGCCTCGACCACGAGCGGCGCGGTGAAGCCGTAGATGTCCCGCCCGCGGGCGATGGCGCGGCGTTCCTCGCCACCACGGCGCGCGAGCACTTCCACCACAAAGGTTTGCGTCGACAGCCCGCTGTCGTCACCGGCCACGGGCGCTTGCGGGTTTGGATCGGTCAGGTCCTTGACAGCCGTGGCCGTCATGTAGGAACGGATCTCGGGAACCTTGAGGTGGCGCGAGATCGTCACCGTGTCCGCCATGGTGAATTCCGCGATGACCGGTTGTTTTCCCAGCGGCTCGGCAAAGGTCCATTCAGCGGCCGGTGCGGCTTCGGTGGTGTAGCCGATTTTTCCATTTGCAAAAGCGACCCGGCGGCCGTCCCGGCGCTGCTTTGATACTTGGCCGGCGATCAGGGTCCCCGGTGTTGGCCGCCAGCTGTCAAGCCCGTAGGCGATGGAAATTTCGTCCGCTGAAGTCCAGTCGCCCATGGCTGCGGTTGCCAGCAGGTCGCCGAGGCCACCGTAGAAGGCCATCGCGTGCACCACAACGATGCCGGCTTCGCGTGCGCGATCCGCGAAGAGATTGAAGGTGTCGATGTTGGCTTCTATTTCGGCCGCGACATCCAGGTAGGGAATCCGCGCGCGCATGGCGGCTTCGATCAGCGGTGCGGCGGTGCTGGCAAAGGGGCCGGCGCAGTTGATGACCGCCGCGGCGCCCGTCAGCGCGCGATCTAGCGCGGCAGGGTCGTCGACCGATGCGGGCCGCAGTTGGAGCCCGGGGTGCCCGGCGCCAAAGGCCTGCAATTTTTCGGCATCGCGTCCGCTGAGGATGGGCGTCCAGCCGCGCCGGCGCAATTCTGAAACCACGAAGCGCCCGGTGTGTCCATAAGCGCCGTAGACGGTCACTGTCTTGTTTGATGTCATCACGAATTCCCTTTGTTGAAGTTGTTTGTTGAGTTGTTTTCTTCAAAACGCTACAGATCGGTATCGTTTTGGATAATGTACAGTACAGATCTGTAGCGTGTCAATTGTGTGGAGAAATTCGATGAAAAAAAATACCGAGACAGCCACTCCGGTGGCGGACGAACGTGGCCCACTAAGCGTGCGTGACCGCGTGCTGGAGACCGCGGCAACGCTGTTCTACCGGGAGGGCGTCAGGGCTGTCGGCGTCGATCTGGTGGTGGAACGCTCAGGCGTCGCCAAGACCAGCTTGTACCGGCACTTCGCGACCAAGGACGATCTGGTGGTGGCATTCCTTGAGCGCGAGGATGCCGAATACTGGGAGGACTGGGAAAGCGTCGCGGCGAACGAGCCGGACGATGCCGAGGCGGAACTGCAGGCGCACCTGCGCTGGATCGCCGAGCACATCGCCGCGCCCAGGTACCGCGGCTGCCCCTTCCTCAATGTGGCGACCGAGTTCCCGGAACCAAGCCATCCCGCCCGCGCGGTTTCCATGCGCAACAAGACGGAACTGCTGCGCCGCCTGGCCGTGATGGCAAAGAGGATGAGGGTTCGCAAGCCCGACGATCTGGCAGGCCAGCTTGTGCTGCTGATCGACGGCGCTTATATGAACGGCCCGCTGCTCGGCAAGAAGGGGCCTGCGAACTCACTCGTGACGGCGGGACAGGCCTTGATGGCTGCCGCGCCGCGCCGCTAGATACCCGAGACAAAACCGGGACAAAAGAAAAAGCCCTTCTCAAAATGAGAAGGGCTTTTCGATGGGAGCGTTCCGATTTGGGTTGCGGTGGATTTACATGCCCGCGTAATTGGGTCCGCCGCCGCCTTCGGGCGTAACCCAGACGATGTTCTGCGTCGGGTCCTTGATGTCGCAGGTCTTGCAATGCACGCAGTTCTGCGCATTGATCTGCAGGCGGTCGGAGTTGTCGGGGTTCTTCACGAACTCGTAGACGCCGGCCGGGCAGTAGCGGCTTTCCGGGCCGGCGTATTTGGCCAGGTTGATGTTGACCGGCACGCTCGCGTCTTTCAGCGTCAGGTGCGCGGGCTGGTGTTCTTCGTGGTTGGTGTTCGACACAAAGACAGAGCTCAGGCGATCGAAGGTGATCTTGTTGTCGGGCTTGGGGTACACGATGGGCGTGCATTCGGCCGCCGGCTTGAGCTTGGCGTAGTCGGGGATGCTGTTGTGGATGGTCCAGGGCGGCGACTTGAAACCCAGCTTGGGCAACAGCCAATGTTCGATGCCGGTCATGAAGGCGCCGACGTAAAGGCCCTTCTTGAACCAGGACTTGAAGTTGCGCGACTGGTTCAATTCCGCGGCCAGCCAGCTCTTGGCATAGGCCTCGGGGTAGGCTGCCAGCTCGTCGTGCTGGCGGCCGGCGGTGACGGCGTCATAGGCGGCTTCGGCGGCCAGCATGCCGGACTTGATGGCCGCGTGGCTGCCCTTGATACGGGCCGCATTGAGGTAGCCGGCTTCGCAGCCGATCAGCGCGCCGCCCGGGAACACGGTCTTGGGCAGGCTCAACGCGCCGCCCGCGGTGATGGCGCGCGCGCCGTAGCTGATGCGCTTGCCGCCTTCAAGGTACTGCTTGATGCTGGGATGCGTCTTCCAGCGCTGCATTTCTTCAAACGGGCTCAGGTAAGGGTTGCTGTAGTCCAGGCCGGTGACCATGCCCAGCGTGGCCTTGTTGTCCTCGAGGTGGTACATGAAGCCGCCGCCGTAGGTCTGGCTGTCCATGGGCCAGCCGGCGGTGTGGATGACCAGGCCCGGCTTGTGTTTGGCCGGGTCGATTTCCCACAGCTCTTTGACGCCGAGCGCGTAGCCCTGCGGGTCGCGGCCTGCGTCGAGCTTGAAACGGCTGATCAGCTGGCGGCCCAGGTGGCCGCGCGCGCCTTCGGCGAACACGGTGTATTTGCCGTGCAGTTCCATGCCGAGCTGGAAGTTGTCAGTGGGCTGGCCGTCCTTGCCGATGCCGAGGTTGCCGGTGGCCACGCCCTTGACGGAACCATCGTCGTTGTAGAGTACTTCGGCCGCCGCGAAGCCCGGGAAGATTTCAACGCCCAGCGCCTCGGCCTGCTGCGCCAGCCAACGCACCACATTGCCCAGGCTGATGACGTAGTTGCCTTCGTTGTGAAAGCAGTCCGGCACAAAAAACGCCGGTGTCTTGATCGCGCTTTTTTCGCTGAGGAAGAGCACCTCGTCGGCGGTGACGGGCTGGTTCAAGGGTGCGCCCTGGGCTTTCCAGTCGGGCAGCAGTTCGGTCAGTGCTTTCGGGTCCATCACGGCGCCCGAGAGGATGTGGGCGCCGGGCTCCGATCCCTTTTCGAGTACCACGACGGAGATGTCCTTGCCTTTTTCGGCCGCGAGTTGTTTGAGCCGAATCGCGGTGGCGAGGCCGCCGGGGCCGCCGCCCACCACGACCACGTCGTATTCCATCGCCTCACGGGGGCCGAACTGGGCCAGAATTTCTTGGGTATTCATCGGGGACTCGCTGATAATGATTTTCAGGAAGGATTGTCGGTCTCGCGTTGGATTTTATGTCGCGAATGCCGCGATGCGAACGGTCGTTCTCTTTTGTGCGGTTTAAATTGAGAGAGGAGCCTCTAATGGCTTACAGCATTGATCTGACGGGGCGTGTCGCCCTCGTGACCGGCGCCTCGGGCGGCCTGGGCGCCCAGTTCGCCAAAACACTGAGCCGCGCCGGCGCGGCGGTGGTGCTGGCCAGCCGCAGGCTGGACAAACTCAAGGACCTGCGCGCGCAGATCGAGGCGGCCGGCGGCGACGCGCACGTGGTCGAGCTCGACGTGACCGACCACGCCAGCATCAAAGCCGGCGTGGCCCATGCCGAAACCGAAGTCGGCCCCATCGACATCCTGGTCAACAACTCGGGCGTGAGCAACACGCAGCGCATCCAGGACGTGGATGAGGAAGACTACGACTTCGTCTTCAACACCAATGTGAAGGGTGCCTTCTTCGTGGCGCAGGAAGTCGGCAAGCGCATGCTGGCCCGTTCGCGCGGCGCCGGGCCCGGCAACTATGCCGGCGGGCGCATCATCAACATCGCCTCCATGGCCGGGCTGCGCGTGCTGCCGCAGATCGGCGTGTATTGCATGAGCAAGGCCGCCGTGGTGCAGATGACCAAAGCCATGGCGCTGGAGTGGGGCAAGTTCGGCATCAACGTCAACGCGATCTGCCCCGGCTATATTGATACCGAGATCAACCACCACCACTGGGAGACCGAGCAGGGCAAGAAGCTGGTCCAGATGCTGCCGCGCAAGCGCATCGGCAAGCCGCAGGACCTGGACGCGCTGCTGGTGATGCTGGCGAGCGGCGAGAGCCATTTTGTCAATGGTGCCGTCATTGCCGCTGACGATGGTTTTGGCGTCTGAACCGATTCACAACATCAATCAATTCACGGAGAGAGAGATCAACATGATGGATTCCGTAGTGCCTTACCTCGGCCCGATAGGCCTGATCTTCCTGGCCTTGCTCGCGGGCGTGGTCAGCCCCGGCCCCAGCTTTGTGCAGGTCGCACGCATCGCGGTGTCGCGTTCGCGCGCCGACGGGCTGGCCGCCGCGCTGGGCATGGGACTGGGCGCGCTGGTGTTTGCCATGCTGGCACTGGCCGGGTTGCAGGCGCTGCTGGCGGCTTTGCCTGGCGTCTACATGGCGCTCAAGGTTGTCGGCGGCCTGTACCTGATGTGGATCGCCGTCCAGATCTGGCGCGGCGCGCACCAGCCGCTCGAGATGGGCGGCGCCGAAAAGGGCGCCTCGCGCCGCACGGTGCTGCAATCGTTCCGCCAGGGCCTTGTCACGCAGCTGAGCAATCCCAAGATCGTGGTGGTCTACAGCAGCGTGTTCGCGGCGCTGCTGCCCGCGCAGTTTCCCCTGCCGGCTGCCTTGCTGGTGCTGGCCGGTGTGCTCGTGATGGAAACAGGCTGGTATGCCGTGGTGGCGGTGGTGCTGTCTTCGTCGGTGCCGCGCGCCGCCTACCTGCGCAGCAAGGCCGTGGTGGACCGCACGGCCGCCGGCGCCATGGGCTTGCTCGGACTGCGCCTGGTGGCCACCGCGCACACCGCCTGATGTCTGATAGATGCTGACCGGCATTCTGGCCGGGCTCGCGGCGGGTGCGCTGTGGGGCCTGGTGTTTGTGGCGCCGCGCATGCTCGAAATGGGCTCGGGCGGCTATTCCTCGATCGACCTGACAGCTGGGCGCTTTGCCGTCTACGGTGTGCTGGCCGCTGGGGTGATGCTGGCGGGTATGCGCAGCCGCCGCCTGCCCACGCTGCGGCAGGCCTGGGCCGCGCTGGTCATGAGCATCCTCGGATTCAGCGGCTATTACCTGCTGCTGGTGCTGGCGATACGCGACGCGGGTACCGAAGTGCCTTCGCTCGTCATCGGCACCATTCCGATCTGGGTCATGCTGCTGGGCAAGCCGCAGGGTTTGCGCTGGGCGGCGCTGCTGCCGGGGCTGGCGCTCACGCTGGCCGGGCTGGCGCTCATGATGGGGTCCACGCACGAAGCCGGCCAGGGCACGGCGACGCATTTCTGGCGCGGCATGCTGTTCGTGACGGCCTCGCTGGTCTGCTGGACGGCTTTCGCCATCCTTAATTCCGCCTGGCTCAAGCGCCACCCTGAAGTCAACGCCACCGACTGGGCCAACTGGCTGGGCGTGGCCACCGGCCTGGGCGCGCTGCTGATGTGGGGCGTGGCGGGCTCGGATGCCGGCGTGCTGGCCGCGCGTGAAGACCGATGGATGTTTGTGCTGCTGTGCGTGGTCGCGGGTGTGGGATCGACCTGGCTGGCCACCATCCTCTGGAACATGGCCAGCCAGCGGCTCAGCGCCAGCCTGTGCGGCCAGCTGATCGTCAGTGAAACGATTTTTGCGCTGCTGTATTCCTTTGCCTGGGACGGCCGCTGGCCGACCCTGGTGCAGCTCACCGCCTGCGTGCTGTTCACGCTGGGCATTCTTGCCTCCATACGGGCGCACCGCTAGGTGCGATGGCCACCATGAAGATTGAAATCCCCGAGAAGAAAAAACTGGTGCATGAAATGGTCATCCCGATCCGATGGGGCGACATGGATGCCATGGGCCACCTCAACAACGGCAGCTACTTCCGTTACCTGGAAACCATACGCATAGACTGGATGTACGGCATCGGCTGCAAACCCGATCCGTTGGGCGAGGGTCCCGTCATCGTTAACGCCTTTTGCAATTTCTACAAGCAGCTCGAATACCCGGGCGACGTGCTGATGAAGATGTATGTCAGCGACCCGGGCCGCAGCACCTTTGAAAGCTGGGCCACCATGGAACGCAGCGATGCGCCGGGCGTGGTCTGCGCCGCGGGCGGCGCCACCACCATCTGGGTGGATTTTCCGGCGCAGAAATCCAGACCCTTGCCGGACTGGATGCGCAAAATCGTCGAGGAATAAGAGCCGTTCACAAAACCCAGCGAAGCGGTCCTGGCTAGGCGCGTCGCCGCAGACAGTGCTAAAGGCACGGCAAGGCGACGCAACAACGCCAGGAGGGTTTTGTGGACGGTTCGGCTCAGCGCACAACGCGAAAGCTGTCCTCGTTCTCTTTAAGCCAGCGCTGGGCCAGGGTCCGTGTCTGCTGCCCGGGCTCCGCAGACGCTTCCTGGTCCGGGTGGAAGCCGCGCCTGAAGTAGGCCAGCAGCGGGCCCGTGGTGTACCACATCGCGCCCTTGCGGCCCCAGAAAAATTTGGCTGCGCTCCACCAGGTTCCGGGCTTGAACAGCGTGCCGTCGTGCCAGAGGTTAAGCACCGTCTGCCGCCCTGAGTCGAAGGTGAACAGCAGCACCGCGTAGATGTACCAGCGTATGCGCCAGGCGTAGTTGCCCTGCACGGCCTGGTAAAGGTCATAGGCGACGGCGCGGTGCTCGGTTTCCTCGGCGGCGTGCCAGCGCCAGAGGGTTTGCATTCTCGGGTCGGCGCTGTCCAGCGTGTCGTTGTGGCGCAGCAGGTAGTCGGCCAGCACGGCGGTGAGGTGTTCGTAGGCGGCCGTCACCGCCAGGAAGTGGCGCGGCGCGATGCCTCTTTTCTTCGCATAGTCGATGCGCGCCGTGGCCCAGTGCTGCCAGCGGTTGACCAGGCCCTGCGTTTCCAGGTGCGCGTTGTAGAGCGCGTGGATGTGGCGGTGCGTGGCCTCCTGGCCTATGAACTGCGCCGCGGCTTCGTGCAGCAGGGCATGCTCGGGCGTCTGCGGCAGCAGCTTCGCGCAGTCGCGCACGGAGTCGATAAAGGATTGCTCGCCGACCGGAAAGCTCATCGACAGGGCATTGTGGTACTGGCTCAGGAAGGCGTCGCCGCCATACCAGTGGCGGTCAAAGCCCTGGCCCAGGTCGACCTCGAGCTTGCGCACGGTCAGGCCGGAGGGGTTGGCCGATGCGGGATTGGGCGCGGCCGGGGCGACGGGAGAAGCGGTGGCGGTCGAAGTCATGAAATCCTCAGGCCGGCTTGGGCTGTTTGGGCACGCGGCCCATCAGGTAGAACTCGGGGTTGGGCTGCATGTCGCTGAAGCTCGCCATGCGGTTCGAGAGGCCGAAGAAAGCCGTGATCGCCGCGATGTCCCAGGCGTCCTCGTCGTCAAAGCCGTGGCCGTACAGCGCCTCGAAGTCGGCGTCTTCAATCCGGTCGGCCTGCAGGCAGACCTTCATGGCGAAGTCCAGCATGGCGCGCTGGCGCGGCGTGATGTCGGCCTTGCGGTAGTTGACGGCCACCTGGTCGGCCACCAGCGGCTTCTTTTCATAAATCCGCAGGATGGCCCCATGCGCCACCACGCAGTACAGGCAGTTGTTGGCCGCGCTGGTGGTGGTGACGATCATCTCGCGTTCGCCCTTGGTCAGCGTGCCGCTGGGGTTGGAGCCCTCTTCCTTGAGCATAAGCGCATCGTGGTACGCAAAGAAGGCGCGCCACTCGGCGGGGCGGCGCGCCAGCGCCAGGAAGACATTGGGCACAAAGCCGGCTTTTTCCTGTACTTCCAGGATCTTGGCCTGGATGTCTTGTGGCAGGTCTTTCAGTTCGGGCGCGGGATAGCGGGGTGCCGCGCCGGAGGTTTTGGGGCTGGTCATCAGGGTCTCCTTCAAGGGCTTTATTTATAGGTGGCCCGGCTTCAAGCGTAAAGCAAGAGGGCAGGTTCGGCGGCGTGGAAGCCGGGCGGTGGGCGTGCAATTAATAAAAACTATGAGATAAATACTTTTAATTACCTTTGATTATTTTGCTGCGAAACCTAGACTGTGCTTCACAGGCCAACCGCCTGGCAAGCCCAAGCCCTCCAAGCCCTTACACGGCGCCACTTACTCATAGAAGGTAACCCATCATGGCCGATCACAACACGCAAAGCGAAGCCTCCTGCCCATTCTCGGGCGGCGCCCGCAAACACGCACTGGCTGGCGCCGCAACCAATGCCGCCTGGTGGCCCGAGCAGCTCAACCTCAAGATTCTTCACCAGAACTCCCCGCTGTCCGACCCGATGGGCCTGGCGTTCAACTATGCCGAGGAATTCAAGACCCTGGACCTGCATGCCGTCGTCAAGGACCTCCATGCGCTGATGACGGATTCGCAGGACTGGTGGCCCGCGGACTACGGCCATTACGGCCCGTTTTTGATCCGCATGGCCTGGCACAGCGCAGGCACTTACCGCATCGCAGACGGCCGCGGCGGCGCCGGTTCCGGCACGCAGCGCTTCGCGCCGCTGAACAGCTGGCCCGACAACGGGAACCTCGACAAGGCGCGCCGCCTGTTGTGGCCGATCAAGCAGAAGTACGGCCGGAAAATCTCCTGGGCCGACCTGATGGTCCTGGCCGGTACCGTGGCCATGGAATCGATGGGATTGAAGACCTTCGGTTTTGCCGGCGGACGTCCCGACGTCTGGGAGCCGGAAGAGATTTACTGGGGACCTGAGTCCGAGTGGATGGGCGACAAGCGTTACACCGGCGATCGCGAACTCGAAAACCCCCTCGGTGCGGTCCAGATGGGCCTGATTTACGTGAACCCCGAAGGCCCGAACGGCAAGCCGGATCCGCTGGGCTCGGCACGCGACATCCGCGAGACCTTCGCCCGCATGGCCATGAACGACGAGGAGACCGTCGCGCTGACCGCCGGCGGGCACACCTTCGGCAAATCCCATGGCGCGGCCAATCCCGGCGAGCATGTCGGCCCCGAGCCCGAGGGCGGCAGCATCGAGGACCAGGGCTTTGGCTGGATCAACAAGTTCGGCGCCGGCCACGGTGTCCACACCATCACCAGCGGTATCGAAGGAGCCTGGACCAAGAACCCCACCAAGTGGGACAACGGCTACTTCGAGAACCTGTTCGGCTACGAGTGGGAACTGACGAAAAGCCCCGCCGGCGCGCACCAGTGGAAACCCAAGGATCCGGCCGCCGCGACCACCGTGCCGGATGCCCATGATCCCGCGCTGCGCCATGCCCCGATGATGACCACGGCCGACATGGCCATGCGCATGGACCCGGCCTACGAGAAGATCTCGCGGCGCTTCATGGCCAACCCGCAGGAGTTCGCGGATGCCTTCGCCCGCGCCTGGTACAAGCTGACGCACCGCGACATGGGTCCGGCCGCGCGCTACCTGGGCCCGCTGGTGCCGAAGGAAGAATTGATCTGGCAGGACCCGCTTCCCGCTGTCGACCACCCGCTGGTCAATGAGCAGGACATCGCGGCCCTCAAGGCCATGGTCCTCGCCTCCGGACTGTCCGTCTCCCAGCTCGTCACGACGGCCTGGGCGTCCGCCGCGACCTTCCGCGGCAGCGACAAGCGCGGCGGTGCGAACGGGGCGCGCATCCGCCTCGCACCCCAAAAAGACTGGGACGCCAACCAGCCGGCGGAGCTGGCGAAAGTCCTGAAAGTGCTGGAGTCCATCCAGGCCGGTTTTAATGGCGCGCAGTCCGGCGGCAAGAAGGTGTCGATGGCCGACCTGATCGTTCTCGGCGGCTGCGCGGCCGTCGAGGCGGCCGCCAAGAAGGCCGGCCACGACGTGAAAGTGCCTTTTTCGCCAGGGCGCACCGATGCTTCGCAGGAGCAGACCGATGCGGCGTCGTTCGCCGTGCTGGAGCCGACCGCGGACGGCTTTCGCAACTACGGCCGCAAGGGGCAGGAACAGCGTGCCGCCGAGCAGCTGGTCGACCGCGCCAACCTGATGACGCTGACCGCCCCCGAGATGACGGTGCTGGTCGGCGGCATGCGCGCCTTGAATGCCAATGCCGGGCAGGCCCAACATGGTGTTTTCACCAAACGGCCGGGGACATTGAGCAACGACTTCTTCGTGAACCTGCTCGACATGCGCACCAAGTGGCAAAAGTCCGCCGAATCCGAAGGCGTGCTCGAGGGACGTGACCGGACCACCGGCAAGCTCAAGTGGACGGCGACGGTGACCGACCTCGTCTTCGGCTCGAACTCCCAGTTGCGCGCCATCGCGGAAGTCTATGGGTCCAGCGATTCGCAACAGGTGTTCGTGCGCGACTTTGTGGCCGCCTGGACCAAGGTCATGAACCTGGACCGTTACGACCTGGCCTGACCTGAACGGCGTTGATCCCTGCCCGCTCCGGTGAAAGCCCGGGCGGGCTTTTTTGTTTTCCACTACGCTTGGGCTTTGAGGATTTTTTCCAAGGAGCTCACGTGACCTCGACATCTTCCAGCGACTTCGACAAGGGCCTGGCCACCCGCAAGCAGGTGATGGGTGAAGACTTTGTGGCCAATGCCTTTGGCAAGGCGACCGACTTTTCCCTGCCCATCCAGCACTACATCACGCGCAACGCCTGGGGCGACGTGTGGCAGCGGCCGGGGCTGGACCTGAAGACGCGCAGCCTGATCACCGTGGCCATGCTGACAGCCCTGGGCAAGCAGCATGAACTCAAGGGCCATGTGCGGGGCGCCTTGAACAACGGCGTGACGCCGGAGCAGCTCCAGGAGGTGCTGCTGCACGCCAGCATCTACTGCGGCCTGCCCGCCGCGGTCGAGGCCTTTCGCACGGCCGCCGAAGTGGTGGACGCCCCCAAGCCATGAGCCCGATACAGATTCGCCGCTGCGAAGAAGCCGACTGGCCGGCCGTCTGGCCGCTGCTGCGCGCCACCTTCGAAGCCGGCGACACCTACGCTTTTTCGCCGGACAGCACCGAAGCAGAGATACATGCCGTATGGATGGAGGCGCCCCGGGCGACCTATGTGGTGCGCGACGGCCAAGGCCCCGTGTTGGGCACCTATTTCATCAAAGCCAACCAGCCCGGCCTGGGTTCGCATGTCTGCAACTGCGGTTATGTGGTCGCGCCCGAGGCCCAGGGTCAGGGCCTGGCGTCGGCGATGTGCGAACACTCGCAGCGCGAGGCGCTGGCCATGGGTTTCTTGGCGATGCAGTTCAACCTGGTGGTGTCGACCAACGAACGGGCGGTTCGGTTATGGCGAAGATTGGGGTTTGAGGTGGTGGCGACTTTGCCTCGGGCTTTTCGGCATTTGAAGTTGGGGTTGGTGGATGCTTTTGTGATGTTCAAGACTTTGGGTTAGGTTGGTTTTTTCCGACGGAGTGCCCTCTGCTTAGTGTTGCTGGCCGGGGGTAGCCCGGCGGCTACTCACTTTTCTTTTGCTTCGCCAAAAGAAAAGTAAGCAAAAGAAAAGGCGACCCTGGTTGCTGCGTCCCTCCGCTTCGCTGCGGGCAACCTGCGGTGCTCGGTTCAGGCGGGGTCTCGCTAAACTCGCTACGCTGCGCTTCGCTCAAACAACGCGATCCCTGATCCGCCTGAACCTGCGCTCCTCGGCGCATCCACAAGGGGTGGGGAAGGAATACCGATACCTAAGAAACAAGGACTCGCCACGGCGAGTCCTTGTTGGTATTTGTCTTCTTGTTCTTCTTGTATTTGTCCCCGCTCCCGATCCCGCTTGCCCCGTCCTGGCTGGGCCGAGGAGCGCAGACGTAGGCGGATCAGGGATCGCGCTTGTCTGAGCGAAGCGAGTTTGCGCGAGACCCCGCCGTAGTCGAGCACCGCAGGTTGCCCGCAGCGAAGCGTAGGGACCCAGACTGCGGGTCGCCTTTTCTTTGGTGACTTTCTTTTGGCGAAGCAAAAGAAAGTTACTTGCTGCCGGGCAACCCCCGGCCAGCAGAACTAAGCAACGAGAACAGGGGAGCGCGCAAGGCCGGCGCAAGACCCGGCCTCCAGACCCGGCCTCAAGAAGGAACATTCACAACCCGTTCATCATCCGGAATGAGGGGCGTCCCCTCATCCGGCTCCACCGGCAATTCCAGTGCATCGTCATCGTCCGGCGCCTCTTCGGGCGGGCCGTGGCGCGGCTGGCCGTTGTCGGCCGAGCCGGTTCTCAATGCGGGTCTGGCTATCCTGGGCATGATCTTCTCCTTTGGCTCTGGTTGGGCGACGCCTCTAGACGCTTGGCGCGATGATGCGCGAACGGGCGGCGCGGCCCGCCAAGCCAAGCGGCTGTTTCTCTGTCAGTGCAAGCCGACAAGCCGTGCACTGCCGTAACACTCTGTTGTCCTACACCCGGCCTGTCTTCCGGCGCACAGCTTGTTGCCGCGCGCCTGCCTACAGTCGAAAGAGACGGCGACGGCCCGCGTGCATGGCCTATCAATCAAGCAGTTCTCTCTTAGTTCTCTCTTGCGCCTTCTGCCTATTGTGTGGAATTTTTTTGAAAGAAGCATCATGGACAAAACCACAGCATCCTCCGCCAACGGCAATCCCATCCAGCGCGGCGTCGAGTCCGCCGGCGCGGCCCTCCACAGCGGCATCGACAAGGTGGCCGATCCGGCGCGCAGCGCGGTGGACCGTGCTTCCTCGGCGGCGCATCAAGGCGTCGACAAGCTGGCGGGCACCGCCAGCAATGTGGCCGACCGCTTTGCCGACCAGACGCGCCGCATCAGCGAAGCGCCGGCGCATGCGCTGGAAGTTTCGAAATCCTGGGTGCAGGAAAGGCCGCTGGAAGCCGTGGGTGCTGCCCTGGCGATTGGCTTTATCCTGGGGCGGCTGACCGCGCGCTGAGTCTCGCCTGCAACTGAAGCCAAGCCGCCTGCGGGCGGCTTTTCTTTTGCGTAGCGGAATTTGGGTAAGAACTTGGGTAAAGTGGGCGGCTCTTTCTCGGTGCGCCACAAGTACAACACCATGCGCCGGGTGGCTCTTTCCACACTACTGCGGCGTTGCCGCGGCCCTGACGAAAAAGAATACCTATGGCCAGCAGCCTGCTCGCACTGATTGACGACATCGCCACCGTGCTGGACGACGTGGCGCTGCTTTCCAAAGTCGCCGCCAAAAAGACCGCCGGTGTGCTGGGCGACGACCTGGCGCTCAATGCCCAGCAGGTTTCGGGCGTCAAGGCCGACCGCGAACTGCCGGTGGTCTGGGCCGTGGCCCGGGGCTCTTTCATCAACAAGGCCATCCTGGTGCCGGCGGCGCTGGCCATCAGCGCTTTCATACCCTGGGCGGTGACGCCGCTGCTGATGGTGGGTGGCGCCTTTCTCTGCTACGAGGGTTTTGAAAAACTCGCGCACAAGTTCATGCACAGCGCGCACGAGCAGGCCGCCGAGCACGAAGCGCTGACGGCCGCACTGTCCAATCCCGCGGTGGACCTGGTGGCGCTGGAAAAAGACAAGATCAAGGGCGCGGTGCGCACCGACTTCATTCTCTCGGCCGAGATCATCGCGATCACGCTGGGGACGGTGCAGGCCAGCCCCTTCATCACGCAGGTCGCGGTGCTTTGCGGCATCGCACTGCTCATGACGGTGGGGGTGTACGGCCTGGTGGCCGGCATCGTCAAGCTCGACGACGGCGGGCTCTACCTGAACCAGCGCGCGGGCGAAGGCGCCTGGCCTGCTTTTCAGCGCGGCCTGGGCCGGGCCATCCTGTGGGCCGCACCCTGGCTCATGAAAGGGCTGTCGGTGGCCGGCACGGCCGCGATGTTCCTGGTGGGCGGGGGAATACTCACGCACGGCTTCGCGCCCCTGCACCACTTCATTGAATCGCTCACGCAGCAGGTGGCGACCGGTGCGGGCGCTTTTTTGGCCGGGCTCACGCCGCTGTTGATGGACGCGGTGGTGGGCCTGGTGGCGGGCGCGCTGGTGCTGCTGCTGGTCAGCCTGGCCAGGCGGCTGCGGCCGAGCGCTTAAGAAGCGTCCGACTTGCCCGGGCGGGCAGGTTTTTCCGGTGATTCGTTCTTGTGCTCCCGGGCTTCCCCGGCGGGCTGCTCGTCCGGCACGGGGAACGGCCAGCGCCCCTTTTGCTGGGGTGGCGAGGGCAGGGCGGCTTCCCGGGCCCGCTGCTCAAGTGCCCTGCGGCTTTCGGCATCGGGCGCAGGTGCTTTCAATCTTGGCATGGAGGCTCTTTCGCAAACAGGATGGGAGGATGAAGGACAGGACGGCATCAGGCAGACGCCAACCTTAACCTTCCCGCACCGCATACCCTGTAGGCTGTCAGTGACGCCGCCTGTAGGAGAGGCCGGGGACGCTGTTACTCGGCGAGCGCTTCGGCAGCGGGCTGGGCGCGCACGATGCGTCCCGGCAGCGTGCTCTTGCGCTGGATCAGGTCATGCTTGGCGAACAGCTCCGCGATCCAGTCGACAAAGACACGCACCTTGTTGCTCAGGTGGCGGTTCGGCGGGTAGACCACGTGGATGGGCTTGGCCTCGGAGCACCAGCCGTTGAACAACGGCTCCAGCGCGCCGCTGCTGATGTGGTGCTGGACCAGGAAGGTCAAGGTCTGCAGCACGCCCAGGCCGGCCAGCGCCGCCGCCACGCCGGCATTCGAGTCATTGACCGAGAGCTGGTGGTGGCCCTCGACCTCCACCGCCTGCCCGTCCTTGTGCAGCGTGACGCTGTAGAGCTTGCCGTCGCGCGGTGAAACATAGCGGATCAGCCTGTGTCCGTGCGCCAATTCCTGCGGGTGCTGGGGCACGCCGTGGCGTTTGAGGTAGGCCGGCGACGCGCAGGACATCAGATAGAACTCGCCGATGCGGCGTGCCACCAGCGACTGGTCGGTGATCTCGCCGCCGCGGATCACGCAGTCCACGTTCTCGGCCAGGATGTCGATGGGCCGGTCGCTCACGCCGAGTTCCAGCTGGATGTCGGGGTAGCGCGCATAAAAATCCGGCAGGGCCGGGATCACCACTGCCATGCCCAGGGAAGAAGGGATGTCCACCTTGAGCCGGCCGCGCGGGCTGGCCTTGGCGCGCGACATGCTCGATTCGAGTTCTTCCATCTCGCCCAGCAGGCGGCCGGCGCGTTCGTAATAAGCCGCCCCGTCGGCCGTGACCGTGACCTTGCGCGTGGTGCGGTTAAGCAGCTTGGTGTCCAGCGACTGCTCCAGCGTCTGGATCAGCCGCGTCACGGTCGGCTTGGGCATGCCCATCGAATCGGCGGCCTTGGTGAAAGTGCCGGCTTCCACGACCCGCACAAAAGCCTGCATTGCGGAAAACTTGTCCATGAGAAGTCCTGTCCTGTGTCCTGGTAAGGGGCTGTCAATGCACTTGAGGCGTCGCGGGCGGGTGGGCCTGCTGCCTCGTTCCCCGGCGGCGGGTGGCCGCTGGGGTCCGGGGGAAAGTCGGGGAGATCCGCGAACGGCGGCTTATGTGGGGGATGCGAGGGGCGATTGTGACCATCATGGCGGCTTCCTGCGGGTGGCCCCAAATAGCCCTTGGCGGTGTCCGGGTTTTCCCTTGCTTCTTTGACCTTGCCCCGGAGGCAAGGTCCACACTTCGCGCCCTGATGCACAAAAGCAGGCGATGAGGCAGGCAGGGGCTTGCGCGGCAATTTGCCCGGTAGCTGAGCATGTGCGGCCTGGTCATCCCCCCGATTGTTGCATTGGTGAAATAAAGAATAAACAGAATGGCTATTTATTAAGTGATGCCCCGCGCGTATCTTCTGCTGCATTGCAACAAACCGGAGGCCCTACGCGGTCACGACGATGAAAAGCCAGCAGCCCGCCCTCACAGGCGCCGACAAAACCAGCCCCCCGTGGGTCGAGAAGCAGATCCAGTTGGCGCTGAAAAAGCCGCTGGATGTGCGTTTCTACGGCCGCCGCAGCGGCACGGACGTGTCGCCGCTGGTCGTGCACTTCCATGCTGGCGCCTTTGTGGGCGGCTCGCTGGAAGGCGGTTCCTGCGTTGCCGGGCTGCTGGCCGACGCCGGCGCGGTGGTGATGTCGCTGGACTATCCGCTGGCCCCGGAGCACCCGTTTCCGAGCGCCGTGGAAATGGGCTACGCCGCCCTGGAGTGGGCTTTCAAGGCCCGCCACAAGCTGGCCGGCGCGGGTGCGCCGGTGTTTGTGGCCGGCGAGGAAGCCGGCGGCAATATCGCCGCGGCCGTGGCGCTGATGGCGCGCGACCTGCAGGAGCCGGCCCTGGCCGGGCAAATCCTGCTGTCGCCCATGCTGGACCCTTGCCTGGCCACGGCTTCGCTGCGCGACGCCGAAGCCGGCCCGGTGGGCTGCACCTGGGCCGACGGCTGGCACAACTACCTGCCGCGCCTGGAAGACGCCAGCCATCCTTACGCCGCGCCCGGTTCGGCCTTTCGCCTGGCCGGCCTGCCGCCAACGCTGCTGATCACGGCGCAGGACGACCCGCTGCGTGACGAGACGCTCGCCTATGCCGCGCGCCTGCGCGCCGCCGGCCTGGTCGCGATCGACACGGTGCTGCCCGTTCCCACGGGCTGGCCCTGCAGCTACCTGGAGCCGGCGAACCATCAGGAAGCCTGGGCGCTGCTGATCCATGAGCGCTTCGGCCGTTTCTTTGCCACCGCGCTGGATGCGCGGACCGCCGCGCACAGCGCGGTGTCCTGAAGTTTTAGACGTTCAATTTTTTCTTTGAGGGAGTTCACCATGCCACTGATTCATCCAGGTACCGACAAGCGCCGCGCGGCAAAGCAGCGGCGGGTTGATAGCCCTTGCGGCGCACCGTGTTTGCGCGTCGTGCGCTTGACCTCAACCTAGGTTGAGGTTCTACAGTCGCCGATTTGTTTCCTTCACCTCATCCGTTTCCAGTTCATCAGTTTCATAAATCCAATCATCGAGAGAATTGACATGCCATCCATACAACTGCATACCCCCAAACGCCGCCTGCTGGCCGTGGCCCTCGCCGTGCTCGCCGTGACCGGCATCGCCGCCGCCGTGTTCGGCACCTCCGGCACCCGCGCCCAGTCCGGTCCCGCCGCGCCGCAAGCCACGCCCGTGTCGGTGGCTACCGTCGTGCAGAGCGACGTGTCCGCCTGGGACGAGTTCTCGGGCCGGCTGGAAGCGGTCGAACGCGTGGACATCCGCTCACGCGTGGCCGGCACCATCCAGTCCGTGCACTTTCGCGAGGGCGCGCTCGTGAAGAAGGGCGACCTGCTGCTGACCATAGACCCGGCGCCGTACGCCGCCGACGTGGAACGCGCCGATGCGCAGGTCGCGGCCGCCCAGGCCCGGGTCACCCAGGCCAAAGGCGAGCAGGAACGTTCGCAGCGCCTGTGGAGCGAGCAGGCCATCTCCAAGCGTGAATTTGACGAGCGCACCAACGGCAAGGGCGAAGCCGACGCCAATCTGCGCGCCGCGCATGCGGCCCTGCAGACGGCGCAGCTGAGCCTGGGCTACACCCAGGTGCGCGCGCCGGTCTCCGGCCGCGTCGGCAAGCTCGAAGTGACGGTGGGCAACCTGGTGGCCGCCGGCCCCGGCGCGCCAGTGCTGACCACGCTGGTGTCGGTGAGCCCCATCTACGCGAGCTTCGATGCTGACGAGCAGGTCGTGGCCAAGGCCCTGAAAGACGTGGGCGGCAACGGCGGCCCGGCCAGCCGCAGCCTGGAGCGAATTCCCGTGCAGATGGGCACCGCCGCCAGCACCGACACGCCGTTTGAAGGCAAGCTGCAACTCGTCGACAACCAGGTCGATGCCCGCAGCGGCACCGTGCGCGCCCGCGCCGTGTTCGACAACAAGGACGGCCAGCTGATGCCCGGCCAGTTCGCGCGCATCCGCATGGGCCAGGCCACCAAGGGCACGGCGCTGCTGATCAACGAACGCGCGGTCGGCACCGACCAGAACAAGAAGTTCGTGCTGGTGGTGGGCGCCGACAACAAGGCGGTCTACCGCGAAGTCACGCTGGGCGCCGCCGTCAACGGCCTGCGCGTGGTCAAGGGCGGCCTGGCCGCCAATGAACGCATCGTCGTCAACGGCCTGCAGCGCATCCGCCCCGGCGCGCTGGTCGCGCCGCAAGCGGTGGAAATGTCCGCCAAGGCCGAACTCACCGAAAAAGCCGTGAAGGTCGCGGCCAAGTCCTGAGCCCGCCTTGACACCTGAACAAGAAGAATCGCCATGAATCTATCCAAGTTTTTTATTGACCGGCCCATCTTTGCCGGCGTGCTGTCGCTGCTGATGTTCATCGCCGGACTGATCGCGCTGCGCTCGCTGCCGATCGCCGAGTACCCCGACGTCGTGCCGCCCACCGTGGTGGTGCGCGCCAACTATCCGGGCGCCAACCCCAAGGTGATCGCCGAAACCGTGGCCACGCCGCTCGAGGAAGCCATCAACGGCGTCGACGGCATGCTCTACATGAGCAGCCAGGCCACCACCGACGGCCTGATGACGCTCAATGTGACCTTCAAGCTGGGCACCGACCCCGACAAGGCGCAGCAACTCGTGCAGAACCGCGTCTCCCAAGCCGAGCCGCGCCTGCCCGAGGAAGTGCGCCGCCTGGGCATCACCACCATCAAGAGCTCACCCGACCTCACCATGGTGGTGCACTTGCTCTCGCCCAACGACCGCTACGACATGACCTACCTGCGCAACTACGCGGTGCTCAACGTCAAGGACCGCCTGGCGCGCATCAACGGCGTGGGCCAGGTGCAGCTCTTCGGTTCGGGCGACTACTCGATGCGCGTCTGGCTGGACCCGCAGAAGGTTGCTGAACGCGGCTTGTCCGCCGGCGACGTGGTGCGCGCCATCCGCGAGCAGAACATCCAGGCCGCCGCCGGCGTGGTGGGCGCTTCGCCCGGCCTGCCCGGCGTCGACATGCAACTGTCCATCAACGCCCAGGGCCGCCTGCAGAGCGAGGAAGAGTTCGGCGACATCATCGTCAAGACCGACAGGGGCGGCGCCGTGACGCGCCTGCGCGACATCTCGCGCCTGGAGCTGGGCGCGTCGGACTACGCGCTGCGTTCGCTGCTGGACAACAAGCAGGCCGTGGCCGTGCCGGTGTTCGCCGCGCCGGGCTCCAACGCCATCCAGATTTCGGATGACGTGCAGGCCGTGATGAAAGAGCTCAAGAAGAGCATGCCCGAAGGCGTGGACTACGAGATCGTCTACGACACCACGCAGTTCGTGCGCTCGTCCATCGAGGCCGTGGTGCACACGCTGCTCGAGGCCGTGGCCCTGGTGGTGCTGGTCGTGATCATCTTCCTGCAGACCTGGCGCGCTTCGGTCATCCCGCTGCTGGCCGTGCCCATTTCCGTCATCGGCACTTTCGCGGTGATGCACCTCTTCGGCTTTTCGATCAACGCGCTCAGCTTGTTCGGGCTGGTGCTGGCCATCGGTATCGTGGTCGACGACGCCATCGTGGTGGTGGAGAACGTCGAGCGCAACATCGAGGCGGGCCTGAGTCCGCGCGACGCTACCTACCGCGCCATGCGCGAGGTGTCCGGGCCCATCATCGCGATTGCCCTGGTGCTGATCGCCGTGTTCGTGCCGCTGGCCTTCATCACCGGTTTGTCGGGCCAGTTCTACAAGCAGTTCGCGCTGACCATCGCCATCTCGACCGTGATTTCGGCGATCAACTCGCTGACGCTGTCGCCCGCGCTGGCCGCCTTGTTGCTCAAGGGCCACGATGCGCCCAAGGACGCGCTGACCCGCGGCATGGACAAAATCTTCGGCCGCTTCTTCGGCGCCTTCAACAAGGCGTTCAGCCGTGGCTCCGAGAACTACAGCCGCGGCGTCAAGGGCGCGATCTCGCGCAAGGCCGTGATGCTGGGCGTCTACCTGGTGCTGGTGCTGGCCACCACCGGCCTGTTCAAGGCCGTGCCCAGCGGCTTCGTGCCCGGCCAGGACAAGCAGTACCTGATCGGCTTTGCGCAGCTGCCGGACGGCGCCACGCTGGACCGCACCGAAGACGTGATCCGCAAGATCAGCGACATCGCCATGAAGCAACCCGGCGTGGAACACGCGATTGCCTTCCCGGGCCTGTCGATCAATGGTTTCACCAACAGCTCCAACTCGGGCATCGTGTTTCTCTCGCTCAAGCCCTTCGATCAGCGCAGGAGCGCGGACCTGAGCGCGGGTGCCATCGCCGGCCAGCTGAACGGAAAATTCGGCGGCATCCAGGAAGCCTTCATCGCGATGTTCCCGCCGCCGCCCGTGCAGGGCCTGGGCACCACCGGCGGCTTCAAGCTGCAGCTGGAAGACCGCGGCTCGCTCGGTTATGCCGCGCTGGACAAGGCCACCAAGGATTTCATGGGCAAGGCTTACCAGACGCCTGAACTGGCGGGGATGTTCTCGAGCTTCCAGGTCAACGTGCCGCAGCTGTATGCCGACATTGACCGCACCAAGGCGCGCCAGCTCGGCGTGCCGGTGACAGACGTGTTCGACACCATGCAGATCTACCTGGGCAGCCTGTACGCCAATGACTTCAACAAGTTCGGCCGCACCTACTCCGTGCGGGTCCAGGCCGACGCGCCTTATCGCGCCCGCGCCGAGGATGTCGGCCTGCTCAAGGTGCGCTCGGCCACCGGCGAGATGGTGCCGCTGTCGGCGCTGATGAAGGTCACGCCCAGCTTCGGCCCGGAACGCGCCATGCGCTACAACGGCTTCCTGTCGGCTGACATCAACGGCGGCGCCGCCCCCGGCTATTCGTCAGGCCAGGCGCAGGACGCGGTCGCCCGCATCGCGGCAGAGACCCTGCCGCCCGGCATCAGCTACGAGTGGACCGACCTGACCTACCAGGAAATCATCGCCGGCAATTCGGCCATGTGGGTGTTCCCGCTGGCGCTGCTGCTGGTTTTCCTGGTGCTGGCCGCGCAGTATGAAAGCCTGACCCTGCCGATCGCCATCGTGCTGATCGTGCCCATGGGCCTCTTGGCCGCCATGCTGGGCGTGAAACTCACCGGCGGCGACAACAACATCTTCACGCAGATCGGATTGATCGTGCTGGTGGGGCTGTCGGCGAAGAACGCCATCCTGATCGTGGAGTTTGCGCGCGAACTCGAGTTTGCCGGGCGCACGCCTTTGCAGGCTGCGATCGAAGCCAGCCGCCTGCGCTTGCGCCCCATCCTGATGACCTCGCTGGCCTTCATCATGGGCGTGCTGCCCCTGGTGCTGTCGACCGGCGCCGGCGCCGAAATGCGCCATGCCATGGGTGTCGCGGTGTTCTCGGGAATGATTGGCGTGACGGCTTTCGGCCTGTTCCTCACGCCGGTGTTCTATGTCACCCTGCGCCGCCTCACGGGCAACCGCCCGCTCAAGCTGCACGGCGAAGTGCCGCACATCGAGGCCTTCGCGGGCAGCGGCGGTGCGGGAACGCATGCGCAGCCGGCGGCACCCGTCAAGCTTCACGAATAACAACAAGCATCACGTCAAGGAGTTCATCATGAACCACACATCGTCAAAACTGCGCACCGCGCTGCTGCCTCTGCTGGCTGCCCTGGTGCTGGCCGGCTGCGCCACCAGCGCGTCGGTTGACCCCGCCAGCATTCCCGCCGCACCCGCGGCCTATAAAGAGAATGCCGCCACGGCAAGCACCGCCACGGCCCCGCAATCGCAGGGCGCCTGGTGGAAGGTATTTTCCGACCCGGTGCTCGACCAGCTGGTCGAGCGGGCGGCCGCCAACAACAACAGCGTCAAGGTGGCCGCGGGCCGGCTGGCCCAGGCCAGGGCGATCCTGCGCAATACCGATGCCGACCGCCTGCCGCAAGTGGGCTTAAGCGGCGGCGCAGTGCGCCAGAGCAACATCACGACCAACCGCGTGGCGCAGACCACGGTCACGGCCGCAGCCAATTTTTCGTATGAAGTCGACCTGATCGGCAAGCTCTCGCTGAACTCGGATGCCGCATCGCTCGACGCCCAGTCGCGCGAAGCCCTGCTGCGCAGCACCCAGCTGCTGGTGCAGGCCGACGTGGCGCAGGCCTACCTCAACCTGCGCGCGCTGGACACCGAGCGCACGCTGGTGCGCGACACCCTGAAGGCGTACGGCAACACGCTGCGCCTGACGGAAGTGCGCTTCCGTGAGGGCGACGTGGCCGAACTCGACGTCGCCCGCGTGCGCGCCGAGGTTGCCTCGACCGAATCCGACGCGCTGGCGCTGGACCAGCGCCGTGCCGCTCTGGAACATGCGCTGGCCGTGCTGGTCGGTGAAGTGGCTTCGAATTTTGCGGTCGCGCCTGCCGAGTGGTCGACCGCCTTGCCCGTCATCCCGGCCGGCGTGCCCAGCACGGTGCTGGAACGCCGCCCCGACGTCTCGGCCGCGCAGAGCAGCATGCAGGCCGCGCAGGCCCGTGTGGGTGTGGCCAAGGCCGCCTGGTTCCCGACCTTCTCGCTGACGGCCAACGGCGGTTATGCCGCGCCCGAGATCAAGGACCTGTTCAAGGTCTCGAGCCAGGCCTGGGGTGTGGGCGCGCTGCTGTCGCTGCCGATTTTTGACGGCGGCCGCCGCCAGGCTGGCGTGCAGAACGCGAATGCCGAACTCGACATCGCGCTGGCCAACTACCGCGAGCAGATTCTCGTCGCCTTCAAGGACGTGGAAGACCAGCTCTCGGCCCTGCGCCTGCTGGCCGAACAGTCTGAAGCGCAGTCGCGCTCGGTAGCCTCGGCCACGCGCGCAACGGTGCTGTCGGATTCACGCTACCGCAACGGCTTTGTCAGCCAGCTCGAGCTGCTGGACGCCCAGCGCAGCGAACTGCGCAACCGCCGCCAGGCTTTGCAGGTGAAGACCGCGCAGTACCTGGCCACGGTGGGTTTGATACGGGCTTTGGGTGGCGGCTGGACGGGCTGAACACCCCTATCGGCACTCACTTCGTGTAGTGCCTTTTCCCCTTGCAGGGGACGGGCGCTTGCGGCCTGGCTAAGCCAGTTCCGCGCCCCCGCTGGGGAAGAGGGCGCTCTTATTACGCCTTGCGCATTTTGTGAGGAACGAATTCCGCACGGGGTACGGCATTGATGTTGGGCAGGTTCATGCCGAAGCCGGGAGGCAGGTCGTAGCAGCCGTCCAGGAAGATCCCTCCCACACGCAGCGCTTGCGCGACCAGGTCTTTGATCTCGTCGATGCGGAGAAAAAAGCCCGCGGAGACTTTCATGAAAGAGTAATGGAAGTCGTCTTCCGTCCGGACCAGGGCAAAATCGCCGTTCTGGATCAGCACATAGCTGAAGGCCCAGTCCATGTGGCCGGCAAGGCTGGCTTCCAGGAAGTAGATGTCCCGGGCCTCTTCCACCATCCACCACCGGCGGCTCAGGTCAAACCAGTCCCGTGTCGGGTGAATAAAGCCGCTCAGCTGGTTCGTGAGCCTTGGCGTGAAGACCGCGTCAAAAGTCTGCTGGTCAATCGGTTTGATTTCAAATGGCATGGTTTTTTGATACGCCTGACAGCGGCGTATTCCCTCCAGAAGCCGCACCTTAGGAGCTTTGACGGCAGCCATTCACGCTGAATGTCCGCTCGCGGAACATTGAAGGTGGATTTCTGAAAATAGGAGCGAATGTTGTGAGGTGTTGCGAAGGTCGGCTGAAACCTGGGCATCCCGATGGCTGCAACACGACCGGCCGGCGGGTCGGCGTTAGGTACGGCATGCGCTGCCTCAGTTGCAACTTCGATACGATGCATGCTTTCCCTCCAATGCCGGACGCGTATGAACAAACCAGATCACGGGGTGCCCAACCTGAACATGCAAGGACCGGGGGCTGCTTTGCGGCCTGGCCGCCAGCGCTCTCACGAAAAGAACGGAATTCCCATGTTTCTGCGTTTGGCAACAAGTGTCGCGCTGGCGATCTCTCTTTGCGCCTGTGGACCGTTCGACACCATGCGGGAAGGTTTTGCGCACTCGGAGGCGGTATCCAAGGAGCTGGAAAAATCATTGGGGCTGAAATCGCTCGTCGGTTTCAACTGGAACAACGGCTCGCTGACATCCGTCAACGTAAGGTTTGAGGGTATTCCCGCCAATGTGACGCTTGCCGAGATTTCGGCGAAGTCAAAGCAGGCGGTCATTGCGGAATTCAAGCAAACCCCCGAGCAGATCGTGATTGCCTTTGCGTTTCAGCCTTGAGCTTCTACGGGCGTTTCGGCGAAAAACGGTGATTTCCAGCTTTGGCAGGCCGTTTTAGGGGCATTCAGCCCAAACACGAGGCCGCATCTGTTAAAACACTTGGCTCCCTTTGCTGTGTTTGTCCCCGATGCCTGTTTCACCTGCTTCCCCTGCCGTTCCCGCCTCTTCATCTTCCGCGCCCGCGCTCATTCACTGGACGGAAGGCGGCGAAGCCCGTTCCGCGCGCTGGCGTTCCGAGCGCGGCGCCGCGCCGCCCAAGCGTGTGGTCATCGCCGACGACAGCCTGAGCGCCGACGCCGCCTATCGCCTGGCCTGCGAGGGCACGGGCCTGCTGTGGCGCGGCGACTTCCAGAATGCCCGCATGCTGGTGCAAGCCCTGGCGCGACGTGTCGACAAACCGGCCAAACCCAAGCGCGACAAGCGCGTCAAGGCGCAAAAGGCTGGAGATACCGGGGAGGCCGCGCAGGCCACCGCCCCGGTCGAAGCGCCAGCGCCGGTATTCCCCGAAGCTTTCCACCTGCACCGCCAGGCACAGGCGCAGCGCGCCCGTGTGCTGTCCATGGTGCTCATCCCATTTGATGCGGACTACAGCATTCCGTTGCGCCGCGCGCCGGATGCCAAGAAGGCCTGCGCTGAAGCCTGGGGCCCCGCGAAGGAGGCTAACGGGTCCTCGGTCGCTTCCTTGCGTGAACTCATGGGCTTCATCAGCGCGCACGAGTGGCGCCGCAAAGGCGTGCCGATTCCCGCTTTGGGCGAGGACGGGCCGCACAACCGCATCCATCCGCATTACGGCGTGTTCTCGCCGGTGCGCGGTGAATACATAGACCTGGTGGCCCAGGCACCCGTGCCTGAAGGCACGGCCGACCTGCTGGGCTTCGACATCGGCACCGGTACCGGCGTGCTGGCCGCCGTGCTGGCCCTGCGCAGCGGCGTTCAGCGTGTCATTGCGACCGACCAGGATCAGCGCGCGCTGGCTTGCGCGCGCGACAACCTCAAGCGCCTGGGTTTTCCGCAGATTGAGGTGCGCGAGGCCAACCTGTTTCCCGAAGGCCGCGCCCACATCATTGTCTGCAACCCGCCCTGGCTGCCCGCGCGCCCCGGCTCGCCGGTCGAGCACGCGGTGTATGACGAAGACAGCCGCATGCTGCTGGGTTTCCTCAACGGCCTGGCCGCGCACCTCGAGCCCAAGGGCGAAGGCTGGCTGATCCTGTCGGATTTTGCCGAGCACCTGGGCTTGCGCACGCGCGCTTGGCTGCTGGCCGCCATCGATGCCGCGGGGCTCAAGGTCATAGACCGCCTCGACGCGCAGCCGCAGCATCCCAAAGCCTCGGACGCCGGCGACGCGCTGCATGCGGCGCGCGCGGCCGAGGTGACCTCGTTGTGGCGATTGGGCGCCAAGTAGCCTTTGGATGCGATGGAAGGCGCGATGAAAGCTGAAGCACACGCCACCGTCCTGCTGGCCCCCATGGAAGGGCTGCTGGACTTTGTGCTGCGCGACATCCTCACGCGGGTCGGCGGCATAGACCGCTGTGTCTCCGAGTTCATCCGCATCACCGACCAGCTGCTGCCCGAGCGCGTGTTCTATCGCATCGTGCCTGAGCTGCACCACGGCGGCCGCACCTTGGCCGGCGTGCCGGTGCGCGCGCAACTGCTGGGCTCCGACCCCAACTGCATGGCAGACAACGCCGCGCGGCTCGCGGGCCTGGGGCCGGACGGCATAGACCTCAACTTTGGCTGCCCGGCCGCGGTCGTCAATCGCCATGGCGGTGGGGCCTCGCTTCTCAGGGAGCCTGAAACGCTGACGGCTGTGGTCGGCGCCGTGCGCCGCGCGGTGCCGGCTTCCATGCCCGTGTCGGCCAAAATGCGGCTGGGTTATGACGACGATTCGCGGGCCGTCGAATGCGCGCTTGCGATCGAGGCGGGCGGCGCCGGTGAACTGGTGGTGCACGGCCGCACCAAGGCCCAGGCCTACAGGCCGCCGGCTTACTGGGAGCGCATTGCCGACATACGCGCGGCGGTGAAGATACCGGTCGTGGCCAACGGCGAGATCTGGACGGTGGAGGACGCGCGGCGCTGCCGCGAACTCTCAGGCTGCGACACCTTGATGATTGGCCGCGGCGCGGTGCGCGACCCGGGCCTGGGCCTGGCGATCAAGGCCGACAGGCGAGGCGCGCAGGCGGATGTCAGCTGGCCCGCCTTGCTGCCGCTGATTGAAGATTTCTGGCGCATCGTGTGTTCGCGGATTGACGCGCGCGCGCGGGCCGGGCGGCTCAAGCAATGGCTGAATTTTTTGCGGCGGCGTTTCCCCGAGGCGGAAGCGGCCTACCAGGCGATCAAGACGGTCAACGACCCGGTGCTGGTCGAGGCCTGGCTGGTGCAGGCGCTGCAGGACTGCGTGCTTGAACCAGCCGCCGTGCGCCGGCCTTTGCCAGAAGTGGCTTGAATTTTTCGAAAACCACTCGCTGAAAAGGCCTTCATGAAAACACCCCAGAGATTGCAGTCCCTGCTCGAAGAGGGTCTGATCGACAGCGTCGTGCGCCAGCTCATGAGCGGCAAGGAAGCCATGGTCTACGTGGTGCGCTGCGGCGACGACACGCGCTGCGCCAAGGTCTACAAGGATGCGACCGAGCGCAGCTTCCGCCAGGCGGTGGATTACACCGAAAACCGAAAGGTCAAGAACACGCGCCAGGCGCGCGCCATGGCCAAGGGCACGCGTTTCGGCCGGCAGGCGACCGAGGCGGCCTGGCAAAGCGCCGAGGTCGATGCGCTCTACCGTCTGGCCGCGGCCGGTGTGCGCGTGCCCAAACCGCACAACTTTTGCGACGGTGTGTTGCTGATGGAACTGGTGACGGACGAGCACGGCGATGCCGCCCCGCGTTTGAACGACGTCGAATTCACGGCCGAGGACGCGCGCCTGCACCACGCGACCCTGCTCACGGAGGTGGTGCGCATGCTGTGCGCCGGTGTGGTGCACGGTGATCTGTCGGAATTCAACATCCTGCTGGGTGTGACCGACGGCCGGCCCGGCCCGGTGATCATCGACCTGCCGCAGGCGGTGGACGCCGCCGGCAACAACCACGCGGGCCGCATGCTGCTGCGCGACGTGGCCAACCTGCGCGGCTTTTTCGGCCGCTTCGCGCCCGAGTTGCTGCAGACGGATTTCGGCAGCGAGATCTGGGACCTGTACCAGCGCGGCGTACTGCAGCCTGAGACGGCGTTGACAGGCCACTTCGCGCACAAGACCGGCCCGGTCAACCTGGGCGCGGTGATGGGCGAGATTGACGACGCGCGCGCCGAGGAAGCGGCCCGTCGTTTGCGCATGCAGGCTTAACAAACAGGAACTGCAGCGCGCACACCGCCCAGCGTACCGCGCGACATCGCATACGCCAGCAAGGCGCAGCCGGCAATGCCGGCCACCATGGGCAGGGCGGTTCCGTCGGCAAACACGCCGACCGTCGCCATCACCACCGCACCGGTCACGAACTGCAGTGTGCCCATCAGGGCCGAGGCTGTGCCGGCGATCGCGCCGTGCTCTTCGAGCGCGAGCACGGCGGTGGTAGGCACCACCAGGCCCAGAAAGCCGTAGCCCAGCAGCAGCAGGGCGATCATCACGTCCAGGCGTTCGATGCCGGCCAGGTTCACGACCAGCAGCAGCGCCATCACGGCGGCATAGCCGGTGACCGCCACCTTCACGATGGGCACCAGGCCGAAGCGCGCGGCCAGCTTGCCGGTGAACTGCGAGGCGCCGATAAAGGAGGCCGCATTGACCGCGAATGCGATGCTGTACTGGCGCGGCGTGAGGCCGTAGTGGTCTATCAGCACAAAGGAGGAGTTGGCCAGGTAGGCGAAGAAGCTCGATATGCCGAAGGCCCCAATGAAGACCAAGCCCATGAAGTGGCGGTCGCGCAGCAGCACGCCGTAGGCCTTGATCGCGCTGCCGAAGCTGCTGTCCACGCGCTGCTCGGGCGGGCGTGTCTCGGGCAGGGTGAAACCCACCAGCAGCAGCCCTGCGGCGGCGGCTACCGTGACGGCCCAGAACACACTGCGCCATCCGAAGGTCTCAATCAAAATGCTGCCGGCCAGCGGCGCCAGGATGGGCGAAACGCTGAAGACCAGCATCAGCAGCGACATCAGCCGCGCCGCGTCATGGCCGGTGTGCAGGTCGCGCACGATGGCGCGCGGCACCACCATGCCGGCACAGGCGCCCAGGCCCTGGATGAAACGCAGCACCACCAGCGTATGGATGTCAGGGGCCAGCGCGCAGCCTATGCTGCCCGCGGCGAACAGCAGCAGGCCGAAGTAGAGCGGCGCCTTGCGGCCCACCATGTCGGACACCGGGCCGTAAACAATCTGGCCTATGCCCAGCGAAATGAAGAAGGCCATCAGGCTGGCCTGCACCGCGCCCATGGACGCGCCCAGGCTTTGCCCGATGGAAGGCAGGGCGGGCAGGTACATGTCGATGGCGAAAGGGCCGATGGCGGACAGCAAACCCAGCACCAGGGCTGCCCGGAAGAAACTTTTGGTCATGAATGGAAAAGGATCAGGCCGTTCGTGCTATTGACAGCGGGCTCTTGGCCCCTGCACGAAATCGGTGTTGTGAAAGCTGCCAGGGTAGGGCCATGGCGGCAAAAAATACCTGGCGCTATTGTCACCGACCTCGCGTTCTCTCGCTCGCACGGTCCAAACCTGTCAGCCTTGACAGGGGCCAAATGTAAGCACGATGCTGTGTTGCTTCAAACTGTAATGAAGCGGAAATACCGGGCTTAACCTGAGTCTTTCAAAGACATACCGCAACAGGAGAAGCCTTCCGATGCAAAGACGCGAATTTTCCAAAACCGCTTTGGCAGCCGGCGCCCTGGCGGCCCTTCCCTTCGGCGTGAGCCGGCAGGCGCAAGCCGCCGTCGCGCGCGCCGCGGCCGGTATGCCCGCCATGGGCACCAATCTCTCGGGCATGGAATGGGCCAAGCCCGGCCTGCGGGCCAACACGAGTTCGGCTCCCAACCTGCACTTCACCGTGCCGCGCAAGGCCGACGTGGCCTACCTGGCCGCCTGCGGTTTCATGAAGAACCGGCTGCCCATCCAGTGGGAGCTGCTGCAGCCCATGCTGCACGACACGGTGGCCAATGCGGCCGCGAAAGCGGCCATCGGCAACCCGGGCGCCTTCCATGCGGGCTATGAGGCTTTCATCACCGGCGTGCTCGATGCCCATGCCGCCGCCGGCACGCGCTGCATCATCGACAACCACAACTACGGCCGCTACCAGGATTTCCGCTTCCAGCCAGACGGCTCGGTGATAGGCCT
This sequence comes from Polaromonas sp. P1_F2, assembly GCF_056405735.1. Lineage (NCBI taxonomy): Bacteria > Pseudomonadati > Pseudomonadota > Betaproteobacteria > Burkholderiales > Comamonadaceae > Polaromonas > Polaromonas sp. P1_F2. The sequence continues at coordinate 77,593 of NZ_JBFUBN010000009.1, forward strand.
GACCGTGCCGCCAGGCGGTGTGCTCAGACCCTACACCACCGATGCGGTGCAAATCCAGTCGCGGATTTTTTCATTGGCGCCGGGCGCGACGCTCAAGATCGCGCACTTCACCGATTTCTGGACTCGCGCGGCGACCAAGTGGAAGAACCACCCGGGCTTCGGCGGTTACGGCCTTATGAACGAGCCGCACGACATGCCCAAGCCGGGCGGCGTCATCGCATCGAATGAAGAAGCCGTGAAGGGCGGCGAAGACCTGACGATCTGGCCCACGTTCGCGCAGGCGGCCATCCAGGCCATACGCGCGGTTGACACTGTCAACCCCATCTATGTGGCGGGGAACCAGTACGACTCAGCCATGGCCTTGGCGACCAAGAACCCCGGCTTTCCGCTGTCGGGGAGCAACCTGATTTATGAAGTGCACGTGTACCTGGACGCCTTCAGCAACGGAGCTTTTTTTGACTACGACACCGAGGTTGCCAAGAACTACAGCGCCGGTTTCGGCAGCGGCCCCATCAAGGTTTCCACTGGCGCGGACAGGCTCAAGCTCGCGGTCGACTGGGCCGCGGCCAAAGGTGTGAAGCTGGCGCTCACCGAGGTTGGCATGCCGATTGACGACCCGCGCTGGGAGGCGATGTTCGCGCAGACGGCGGTCTATGCCGCGCAGTCGGGTTGCGAGGTCTACACCTGGATGGGCGGCAACCACTGGCCGATCCGCAACTACGCCATCAACCATGTGCCCGGCTGGCACCAGAACAAGACGCTGGAGTCGTCGGTTTCGAGCGTGCTCAAGGCTGCGGCCGGCATTGTGCAGGCAAGCCTGTTCGATGACGGGCCTGGTTATGCGCCGGCGGGAACCCCGATCACGATCACCGTCTACGCGCGCGGCAACCTGGCCCAGCCGGTGGTGCTCACGGTGGCGTCCAACAAGGGCGGCACACTGAGCAAATCGCGCCTGACCATTCCGGCGGGTGCCAATGGGCAGGACAGCTTCACTTACACGCCCGCCGCCAACCAGATCGCGACCCTGAGCTACACCAGCGACGGGCAGCTGTCGGGCCAGGTGCCGCCGCCGCGCAAGGTGTTTTCGCTGACGGACCCGGCAGGCTATGCCGCAACAAGCCTGCCCGACGCAGCGCTGGCCATCGTCGCCAAGTACGGCGCCTGCAAATGGGAACTGGCCGACGGCTACACCGACTACCTGCTGGGCGCGCCGGCCGCGGCGGGCCAGGTGGTGCGCGCCGTGTCGGATTCAGGTTATGGATCCAGCCCGGGCAATGCCTTGGAGATGATCAACTGGATGAACAAGGACAGCGGCGCGGCGGGGCCGATGTCGGTGCCCGTGATGCGCGTGACCAACGGCAAAAAGAATTCCGACCACAGCGTGCCCGAGTCTTTCGGATTCTGGTGCAAAAAATCCAGCCGCATGGCCGGCGTGCAACCCAACCCGCGCAACCGCGTGCCCTACAACCTGGAAGACGCGCATTTCGCCATCGCCGCCCTCAGCGTTCCGGCGGCCACCAACACCGGTGTGGTATTCCAGGCCTCCAAGACGGAAGACCCGCAGACCTCGGAGCTGGGTTTTCTGAACGGCCAGCCGCGCGCCCGGTGGATTGACTCGAAAGGCCAGACAGTGCAGTTGCTGGCGCCGGCCAGGCTCGCCGTCAACACACCGGCGGTGCTGGCGCTGGCGTCGGTAGCCGGCGCGCAAAAACTGCGCCTCAATTCGGCCGAGGTCGGCAGCAGCGCCGCGACCTTCGCGCCCAGCGCCTTCACCCAGATGCTGATGGGCTGCGGCTACATCAGCTATTACCCACGTGAGGGTTTCCGGGGAAACCTGTACGCGGTCATCGCGGGCAAGGGCGCGCCCACCGTGGCCGAGCTGGCCGTGCTGGAGCAATACCTGGCCAGCACGGCAGGCTTGGCGCTCAGGTGAGCGCCGGTACTTATTCCATTTCTAATTCAGTGCGAGAGTAGGCGCACCGCCGCAGACAGTGCTTGGGGCCAGCCAACGCCATTTATGCAAGATGCGTTGCGAGTCAAAAAAGCCTTGAGCAAGGCGCAAAACGCGGGCGGGGTAATCCCCGCCAAGGCTTTGCAACGCCGCGCAAGGCCTTTTTGATCGCAACCCGGAGGGAATGGGGTGAAAACGGCGCCACTCCGCGTTGCGCTCCTCACCCAGACTCCCGGTCTGGGATTCGTCGCGCGCCTTGATTGGCACCGTTTTCACCCCATTCGCATTTGCATAAATGGCGTTGGCTGGCCCCGGCACGGCAAGGCGGTGCAACGACCTATCGCGCTGAAGTAGAAATGGAATTACCAGGCGGCGATGGAGCCGTCTGCGCGCGGCTCAGTCCCGCCGCAGAGCACGCCCTCGGCATTGCGCCAGATGATCTGCCCGCGGCCGAAGCCCATGCGGTTGCCGGACCAGGCTACCTGATGGCCCAGGCCCGCGAGGCCGTGGAAGAGGTGTTCGGGCGTGGAGTGCTCGATGCTCACGCGCTTGCCGCTTTCCCATTCCCAGCGCGGCGCGTCCAGCGAAGCCTGCGGGTTCAGGCCGAAGTCCACGGTGTTCATCACCATCTGCACATGGCCTTGTGGCTGCATGAAGCCGCCCATCACGCCGAAGGGGCCTATGGCCCGGCCACCCTGGGTCAGGAAGCCCGGGATGATGGTGTGGTAGGGCCGCTTGCCGGGCGCCAGGCAGTTGGGGTGCTTGGCGTCGAGTGAAAAATTGTTGCCGCGGTTGTGCAACGCGATGCCGGTGCCCGGCACCACCATGCCTGAGCCGAAGCCCATGTAGTTGCTCTGGATCAGCGAAACCATATTGCCCTCGCCGTCGGCCGTGCTCAGGTAGACCGTGCCGCCGCGTGAGGGCTGGCCCGGCATCGGCTGCAGGGCGCGTTCGCCTATGAGCGCTCGGCGCTCAGCCGCATAGGCGTCCGACAGCAGGTCGGCCACGGACACGCGCATGTGCGCGGGGTCGGCGATGTGCGCCAGGCCGTCGGAAAAGGCCAGTTTCATGGCCTCGATCTGCAGGTGGTGGGTGCGCAGGCTGTCGCGTTCGCTGAAGTCATAGCCCTTGAGGATGTTGAGCGCCATCAGGGCCACCAGGCCGTGGCCGTTGGGCGGAATCTCCCAGACGTCATAACCACGGTAGTTGGCGCTGATCGGGTCGCACCAATCGACCTGGAAGGCGGCCAGGTCTTCCTGGGCCAGGTAGCCGCCGGCAGACTGCACAAAGGCCGCGATGCGTTCGGCCAGCGGGCCACGGTAGAAACTCTCGGCGCCTGTGTCGGCAATCGATTGCAGTGTGTCGGCATGGGCGGCGGAGCGCCAGATCTCACCCGGCTGCGGCGCGCGTTCCGGCGCGAAGGTGTCGAACCAGGACTTGTAATACGGTTCCTTGAACTTTTCACGGAACAGCGCGGTGGCCTGCTGCCAGGCCGACGCCACGGTGGGCGAGACCGGAAAGCCCTCACGCGCCAGTTCGACGGCGCGTGCCATCGAGGTCTTGAGTGGCAATTTGCCGAAGCGCTGCGCCAAAGCGGCCCAGGCGGCGGGCGTGCCCGGCACCGTCACGGGCAGCGGGCCGTACTTGGGCACTTCGGTCAGGCCCTGGCTGGTCAGTTTGTCGAGGGTGATGGCGCGCGGCGCCGGGCCGCTGGCGTTGAGGCCGTGCAGCTTGCCGCCGTGCCAGACCAGTGCGAAGGCATCGCCGCCTATGCCGTTGGCATTGGGCTCAACTACCGTGAGCGCGGCCGCCGTGGCAATCGCCGCGTCAATCGCGTTGCCGCCGGCCTGCAGCACCTGCAGGCCCGCCTGCGCGGCCAGCGGCTGCGAGGTGGCGACCATGCCCTTGTTGGCATAAACCACGTTGCGGCGGGAGGCATAGGGGTAGTGGAGGGCGTCAAAGGTGGGCATGATGGATGATGGAAAAGCGCGCCGTATTGGTGCAGGTCTATTTTATTTGTGCTTGGGGTCCAGCGCATCGCGCAGGCCGTCGCCCAGCAGGTTGAAGGACAGCACCAGCAAAAAGATGGACAGGCCGGGCCAGACCGCCATCCAGGGGGCATTGTCGACGTAATTCTTGGCGGTGTTGAGCATGCTGCCCCAGCTGGGCGCCGGCGGCTGCTGGCCCAGGCCCAGGAAGGACAGGCTGGCCTCGGCGATGATGGCGGCGGCAATCGCCAGTGAGGCCTGCACGATCAGCGGCGGCAGCACATTGGGAAGGATGTGGCGCAGCGCGATGCGCCAGTGCGGGTTGCCGACGGCGCGCGCCGCCTCGACAAAGTCTTCCACCTTCATGGCCAGCACCTGGGCGCGCGTCAGGCGTATGAAGATGGGGGTGGCCGAGACGCCGATGGCGATCATTGCGTTGCTGAGGCTGGGGCCCAGGAAGGCGGCCAGCGCGATGGCCAGGATCAAAAACGGCACGGCCAGCATGGCGTCGGTGAAGCGCGAGATCAAGCTGTCCGTCCAGCCGCCCACGTAGGCGGCCAGCAGGCCTATGGGCACACCCAGCACCATCGAGATGCAGACCGACACCAGGCCCGCCAGCAGCGAGGCGCGCGCGCCCCACAGCACACGCGAGAGCACGTCGCGGCCTATCTCGTCGGTGCCGAAGAGGTACTGCATGCTGGGCGGCTTGCGCACCGCGCTCCAGCTGGTGGCGATCGGGTCGTAGGGCGCGATCCACGGCGCAAACAGCGCAAGTGTCACAAAAATCAGCACGATCGCCAGGCCCAGCATGGCGCCGCGGCGCCGCATCAGGCGGCGCAGCGCGCGGCGGGCCGGCGTGGCCTCACGCGGAATGATGACGGGAAGGACAGCGCTCATGCTCAGCCCCTCAGCCGTGGATTGACCACAAAATACGCCAGGTCGGCCAGCAGGTTCAGCAAAATGTAGACGCTGGAGGTGAAGAGCACCACGCCCTGCACGACCGCGTAGTCGCGGTTGAATACAGCGTCCACGATCAGCTTGCCGAAACCGGGAATCGAAAATACCTGCTCGGTCAATACCGCACCCGACAGCAGCGTGCCGAACTCCAACGCGCCCAGCGTGATGATGGGCGTGAGCGCATTGCGCAGCGCATGCTTGAGCACCACGCGGCGCTCGGTCAGGCCCTTGGCGCGCGCGGTGCGCACGTAGTCGGCATTGAGCACCTGCAGCATGGCGCTGCGCGTGTGGCGCATCAGCACCGCCGCGATCGCATTGCCCAGCACAAAGGCCGGCATGATCATGGCCGCCAGGTTGGCCCCGAGATCCTCAAAGGGGCTGACATAACCTGATGCCGGCAACCAGCCCAGCTGCACCGAGAACACCAGGATCATCAAAATGCCCAGCCAGAAATTGGGCGTGGACAGGCCCCACAGCGCGATCACATTGGCCAGGTAGTCCCAGGCCGAGTCCTTGCCGACGGCCGAGACGATGCCGGCCGGGATGCCGATCAGCAGCGCGATCGCCATGGCCATGGCCGCCAGCTGCAGCGTGACGGGCAGCTTTTCCTTGAGCAGGTCCAGCACCGGCTGCTGGATGCGCATGGATTCGCCCAGGTCGCCGTGGAACACGCCGGAGATCCAGTAGGCGTAGCGCATGGGCAGCGGCTCGTCGAGGTGCATCTTCTTTTGCAGGTAGGCGATCACCTCGGGGTCCTGGTTTTCCCCGGCCAGGACCGACGCGGCATCACCGGGCAGCAGTTGCTGCAGCCCGAAGATGATGACCGTGACAAAGAACACGGTCGGGATGATCGCGGCAAGCCGCTTGAGGAAGTACTGGAGCATGTGAGTTGGGCGCGGCCTGCTTTTACATCTTCAAACCCTGGATGCGCACCAGCCCGTCAGGCACAGTGCGCATGCCGGTGATTTTCTTGTTGTAGGCCCAAAGCCAGTTGCGGTGGAAAAGGTAAACAACGGGCTTGACCTTGTCGGCTTCAGCGGCCAGCGTGGCAAACACCTTGATGCGCCCGGCGGTGTCCAGCGTGTTGCGCGAGCGGTTCAGCAATTCGTCCCACTGCGGCCGGCATTCGCCGCTGTAGTTCAGCGGCTGCTTGCAGCCGTAGAAGCTGAAGAGATTGCCGTCCGGGTCGGCGCGGCCGCTCCAGGCCAGCACATAGGCGTCGAACTGGCCCTTGTCGGCCAGGTTCAGCGAGGTGGCGAATTCGGTGGACTGGATCTTCACGTCAAAGCCGGCCTCCTTGGCCATGGCCTGCACCACCTGCGCCACGCGCTGGGCATCAGAGGTGGTGGGCGTCATCAGCGTGAAAACGGGGTTGGGCACACCCGCTTCTTTCAGCAGCTGCTTGGCGCGCGCGATGTCGCGCTTGGGAATGGGGACGTTCTTGGCGTAGAAGCTGTTGGCGGGTGGCACCCACTGGTTGCCCGGCGTGGCCTCGCCGTCCATGGCGACCTGCACGATGCCGGCGCGGTCCAGCGAGAGCTCAAAAGCCTCGCGCACGCGCGGGTCGCGGCCCAGCGGATTCTTCTGCGCCTGGTCGCTCTTGCCGGTGTTGATGGTGATGCCCTGGTAGCCCAGCTCGGTGATGCGCGAGAAGGCCAGTTTTTTGTCGGCCTTGATGGATGCGATGTCGGAAGGCGCCACGCGCTCGATGAAGTCGAGCTGGCCGGAGCGCAGGTTGGCCAGGCGCACGGTGGCGTCGACGATGGGCTGGAAGACGACCTTGTCGAAGTGGATGTTGGCCTTGTCCCAGTAGCCGGTATAGCGTTCCAGCACGATGCGGTCCTGCGCCACGCGTTCGGTGAATTTGAAGGGGCCCGAGCACACCGGCCTGGTGCCGAAGTTGGTGGGCGCGGCCTGCGCGGCCTTGGGCGACACCATCATGCCGGCGCGGTCGGCCAGCACGCTGAGCAGCGGAGAGAAGGGTGCGCTCAGGTTGATCTTCACGGTGAGGTCGTCGATGACGTCCACCGTGGTCACGGGCGCCAGTTCGCCGCGGCGATTCGAGCCTGCGAGGGTTTTATGGCGGTCTATGTTGAACTTCACGGCGGCGGCGTCGAATTTTTCGCCGTCATGGAAAGTCACGCCGCTACGCAGCTTCAGGGTCAGCGCCTTGTTGTCGGCCGACCAGGTGTAGGAGGTGGCCAGTTGCGGCACGATGTTGAGTTTTTCGTCGATGTCGACCAGCTTGTCGCACAGTGAGGAAAACACGATGCGGCTCACGAAGCTGCGCGCCAGCGTCGGGTCCAGCACGTCCGGGTCTTCGGCCAGGCCTATGCGCAGGGTTTGGGCCTGGGTGGCGCAGGCGGTGGCGGCCAATGTCAAGGCCAGCAGGATTTTGGTGCTCATGGTTTGTCCTTTGCGGTTGTCGATTGCGATGATGGCTGGCTTGGATGGCCGTCTTGTGCCGGGGATCGGTGGGCGGGTATGAACATCGTGGTCTCCATCAGGCCGCTTGCGCATGAAAGGCGGCCTGGAGCCGGAGCAGCCTCTCGTTCACGACGGCGCCGCCCGTGATGCCGGCCGGCGCCTTGATCTCTTCCCAAAAATGGCAGGCCACGGCGTGGCCGCCTTGCGAACGCAGCGCGGGCACTTCCTCGGCGCAGCGCTCGCGCGCGTGGGGGCAGCGCGTCCTGAAGCGGCAGCCCGAAGGCGGCGTGATGGGGTTGGGCACGTCGCCCTGCAGCAGCGTGCGCTCGCGCTTGAGGCCGGGTTCGGGCACGGGAATCGCCGACAGCAGGGCTTGCGTGTACGGATGGCGGGGCTGCGCGAACAGGCTTTGTTTGTCGGCGTACTCGACGATCTGCCCGAGGTACATCACTGCGACGTGCGAGGCGATGTGTTTGACCACCGCGAGGTCGTGCGCGATGAAGACATAAGCCAGTCCCAGGCGGCGCTGCAAATCCTGCAGCAGGTTGACGACCTGCGCCTGGATGGAAACGTCCAGCGCCGACACCGCCTCGTCGCAGACGATGAGCCGCGGCTCCACCGCCAGCGCGCGCGCAATGCCGATGCGCTGGCGCTGGCCGCCCGAAAACTCGTGCGGGTAGCGCTGCAGGTATTGCGGCGCCAGGCCCACCAGGTCCAGCAGCTCGGCGGCGCGCTCCCGGTGCCGGCCGCGCGCCAGGCCGTGCAGGGCCAGCGGCTCGGTCAGCGCCTGCTCCACCGTCATGCGCGGGTTCAGCGAGGAATATGGGTCCTGGAAAATCATCTGCAGCTCGCGGCGTTTGGCGCGGAGGCGGCCGGCCGGCAGGGCCATCAGGTCCTCGCCGTCAAACCAGACCTGGCCCGAGGTCGCGTCCAGCAGCCGCAGCACCAGCCGCCCCACTGTGGATTTGCCGCAACCCGATTCGCCGACCAGCGCCATGGTCTCTCCGGCGTTCAGTTCAAAGTTGAGCCCGTCGACCGCATGCACGACAGCCTTGGAGCGGCTAAACAGGTGCGGGCGCACCGGGAAATGTTTGACCAGGTTTTCGACTTTCAGCAATGCGCTCACGGCGTCACCTCGCTGGGTAGGGCGGCTACGGCGCGAGCGGGCACCATGCCGATGTCCAGCGGCGCGCGCCAGCAAGCCGCTTCGTGGCCGTCGCCCATGTCCGTCAGCGGCGGCACTTCCTGCCGGCATTTGTCGACGGCGAAGGGGCAGCGCGGCGCGAAGCGGCAGCCGTCCATGCGTGTCATGGGTGTGGGCACCTGGCCCTCGATGGCGTTAAGGCGGTCCTGCGCCAGGTGCAGTTTCGGGATGGAGCCCAGCAGGCCGATGGTGTAAGGGTGCTGCGGCTCGGCGAACAGCCGGGCTACGGGCGCGCGCTCCACGATCCTGCCGGAATACATCACGGCGACCTCATCGGCCAGCTCGGCGATCACGCCCAGGTCGTGCGTGATCAGGATGATGGCGGTGCCGGTTTCCTCGCGCAGCGTGCGCATCAGGTCCAGCACCTGGGCCTGGATGGTGACGTCCAGCGCGGTGGTGGGTTCGTCGGCGATCAGCAACTGCGGCTCGCAGGCCAGCGCCATGGCGATCATCACGCGCTGGCGCATGCCGCCCGAGAGCTTGTGCGGGTATTCGTCGATGCGTTGCTCGGGCGAGGGAATGCGCACGCGGCGCAGCATGGCGATGGCATGCTCCCTTGCCTGCGCCGCGCTGATGTCGCGGTGGCAGCGTATGCCTTCAATCAGCTGGTCGCCTATCGTGAAGGCCGGGTTCAGCGAGGTCATGGGCTCCTGGAAGATCATGGCCATGCGGTTGCCGCGCAATGCGCGCATCGCGTCCACACCCAGCGTGGCCAGGTCGGTGCCCTCAAAGCGGATGGCGCCTGCGGAAACACGCCCCTGGCCCTTGGGCAGCAGGCCCATGATGGACAGCGAGGTCACGCTTTTGCCGCAGCCCGATTCACCGACGATACCGAGCGTGCGGCCGGAGGACACGGAAAAACTGATGCCGTCCACCGCGGCGAATTCACCGCCGCCTTCGAGCTTGAAGCTGGTGCGCAGGCCGCTCACCTCGAGCAAGGCCGTCATTCGGCGGCCCCGCCGCGCAGTGCGTGAAAACGTGTGATCTCGGCCTCGATCACGGCGCGGTCGGTGATGCCCGCCGGGCTGCGGCGCGAAGGCAGGCAGGTGCTGAAGGGCTGGTAGCGCTCCAGGCTTTTGTCGTAAAGGCGGCGCAGTTCCTGGATGGGGTCGGTGTGGTCGTCCACGCGGATGTCCAGTGCGCAGTAATCTTCTGTGGTGTAAATCAAAAGTGCGGCGGCCTGCTTGCCGCGCTTGTCGCCGCCCGCGGCTTCGCCGGCAGCGAGGGCGGTGATCAGGCGTTCGGCAAAAGGGAGTTGGGCATTGGCCTCATAGGCCAGCGCCGTGGCTTCAATCACCTGCGGGCCGGCCAGCATGTTGCCGGCGACGGAATAGCCAATGCCCGCCGTGTGGCCGCACCAGTCTATGCAGGCGCTGCCGGTGTAGCCGGCGGCTTGGCCGTTTGCGCCTATCAGGTGCAGCTGGCGGTGGTCACGGCCTTCGTCGGCCGAGGTCAGGCGCTTGATGATGTAGTCGGGAGACTGGCCGAAGGCCAGGCCGTCCAGCGCCGGCGCGGCATACAGCGGGTTGACCAGCGCCTGCGTGGCAAGCGCGCCGACGCCGCTGCGGGCGTGCGGGCACAGCGCGCCCACGGCAAAAAATTTGCTGGCAACCGCCACGCCAAACGCGCCCGATGAATCGCGCGCGATGAGGGACCAGGTCATGTATCAGACTTTCATCGCAACTGCGCCCTTGGTCGGGCGTCTCGTGCTCCCCGCAAACAAAAAGCCGCATGAAGCGACTTTCAAATAGCTAATGGATGACGCATTTATCATGCCATGCTTCGGCGGGCTGTGCCCGCCGACCAGGGCGCCGCTTCGCCGTTTATTCGACCTTGGCGCCCGAGGCCCTGACGACTTCCGCCATGCGCTTGTAATCGACCGCCAGCAGCTTCGCGAAGTCGGCGTTGCTCATGGCCAGTGGCTCGATGCCCTGTTTGTCCAGACGCTCCAGCACCACCGGGTCCTTGAGGACCTTGGCCATGGCCGCGTTGACGCGGCTGACCTCGGCCGCCGGTGTGGCGGCGGGGCCCAGCAGGCCGAACCATGAATCGAACTGGTAGCCGGGCAGGCCGCTTTCGGCGATGGTGGGGACATCGGGCAAATACTTGGAGCGCTTGGGCGAGGTCACGCCGATCAGGCGTATGCGGCTGTCTTTGGCAAAGGCCAGCGCGCCTATGCTGGCGGCGATCACGGCATGGGCGCGGCCCGAGATCACTTCGTTGATCGCCTCGCCCGTGGCCTTGAGCGGCACGTGCACCACATCGATGCCGGCCAGGCCGTTGAAGTAGGCCATCGAAAGGTGCGTGGCGCTGCCGACGCCGGCGGTGGCGTAGTTGAGCTTGCCGGGATTGGCCTTGGCGTAGCGGATGTACTCGGCGGCGGTTTTCGCCGGCACGTCGGGGTGGATCATCAGCACATAGTCGGCGGTGCCGATGTGGGCCATGGGGGCGAAGTCTTTTTGCGGGTCGTAGCTGAGCTTGGTATAGAGCGTGCCGGCGATGTTGTGGCTGGCCGCGCCCAGCACCATGGCGCCGCTGTCGGGCGCCGACTTGGCGACATAGGCCGTGCCCACGGTGCCGCCGGCGCCGGGCCGGTTTTCAATGATGACGGTCTGGCCCAGCGCCAGGCCGAGCTCGGTGGACATGGCGCGCGCCAGCAAGTCCTGCACGCCGCCCGGCGCAAAAGGCACCACGATGCGCGCGATCTTGGCATTGGACTGGGCGAGGGCGCCGCCTGCGGCAAGGGCCAGGCCGGTGCCCAGGAAATCTCGGCGTTGCATCATGGAATGGGTTCTTTCGGGTAAAGGGTGGTTGCGGCTCGGATCACGTTTTCAGTTCACGCAGATTTCATCGGCCAGGCGGCGCATGAAGCGCTCGCACCAGGCGAGTTGGTCGAGTGTGACCCATTCGTTGGGCTGGTGTGCCTGCGCGATGTGGCCGGGGCCGCACACGATGGTCGGCACACCGACCTGATGGAACAATGCAGCTTCCGTGCCAAACGACACCTTGCCGGCGCCCGAGTTGGCATCGACATCGGCGCACTTGAAGCACAGCCGGGCGATTTCGCTGTCGGCTTCCGTCGCGAAGCCGGGCAGCACCGAGTTGAGCTTGTGGCTGATGCCGGTATCGGCCGCCACGGCCTGCATGGCCGGGACCAGGCTGTCGGCAAAGGCCTTGGCTTCGTTGAACAATTCGACCGGCGAATTCATGTGATGGTGGCGAATCTCCCAGGTCACGTCGCAGTCGCGCGGGATGATGTTGAGCGCCGTGCCGCCGGCGATCACGCCGGTGTGGATGGTGGTGTGCGGCACGTCGTAGATCGGATCGAAGGGGCCCTCGGCCACCAGGCGGCGGTGCATGGACTTGAGGTGGGCGACGAATTCGCACGCGATCTCTACCGCGTTGACACCCAGCGGCGTCAGCGAGGAGTGCGCCTCGAAGCCGCGCACCGAGGTCTTGTAGGCGTGCTTGCCCTTGTGCGCGATCACCACCTGCATGCCGGTGGGCTCGCCGACGATGCAGCCGGCTGGCTTGTAGCCCTGGTCCACCATGTCGGCGATCATGCGGCGCACGCCTATGCAGCCGACCTCCTCGTCGTAGCTGAAGGCCAGGTGCACCGGGCGCTTGAGTTTGCGCTTGAGCAGCTCGGGCACCATCATCAGCGCGGTGGCGCCGTAGCTCTTCATGTCGGTCACGCCGCGGCCGTAGAGCTTGTCGCCGATGACCTGCGCCGCGAACGGGTCGGTGTCCCAGGGCTGGCCGTCGACCGGCACCACGTCGGTGTGGCCCGACAGCACCAGGCCGCCAACTTTGGTTTCGCCGTTTTCGGCGGGCAGTGTGGCCCAGAGGTTGGCCTTCTTGCCGCTGTCGTCATAGGTGCGGCGGCATTCAATGCCCAGAGCTTCAAGCTTCGCCTGGGTCCAGTCGAGTAGGGGCAGGTTGCTGTCGCGGGAGACGGAGGCAAAGGACACCCATTTTTCAATCAGCGGCAAGGCGGCAAGGTCGGCGGCCTGCACGGCGCTGCGGGTGGCGTTGGGAAGAGGGGCATTCATGGTGGGCCTTTGTGGTACGGCGTGGCGCCGTCGTTTCAGAACGGCGGCGGCCGAAGGAATAGCGAGGGGCGAGGGGCGAGGGGCGAGGGGCGAGGGCATTGCCGGAAAATTGTATGACAGCATACTATTTTGCGCGCGCGTCATCCTGTCCGGGCCGGCGGCTACGCCCGGGCAAAAAAAAGCCGCCGGATCGGGTGATCCAGCGGCGTTGTGCAGCCTGGAGTGGCTGGGAACGTGTGAGCGCTTGCCGGCAGTCTTATTTTTTCCCGCCGCCGCCGCCGCCGCCACCACCGTTGCCGCCTCCGTTGCCTCCGCCATTGCCGCCGCCATTGCCGCCGCCGTTACCGTTACCGTTACCGCTACCGCTACCCTTGCCGCCGCCATGGCCGGCGTCCTTGCCGGTGCCCAGGCCCTTGCCCGCGATGTCGGCTTTTGCAACGCTGTCTGCCTTGGCGGAATGGCTGGATGCCTTGCCGCTCTTGTCGGTGTGTGAAGCGCTGACGACCGAGCCCAGCGTCACACCCATGCCTTTGGCGATCTGCCCCCAGCCCATGCCCTCGCTTCTTTGCCCGAGCACGCCGCCCAGTGCGGCCGAAAGCTGCCCCGGCGTCGGATTGCTGATGCCTTGCTGGGCCAGCGAGGTTTTAGCCAGCGAAATGGCGATGTTGACGTTGCCGTAGCCCATCTTGCCTGTGGACGGCGACAGGCTGGCGGCGGGCGCCGTGGCGTTGGGGCCGGTCAGGCTGGGCCCGAGTGTGATGGCGGTGCCGGTGCGCAGCCCATTGACCATGGAGCGCGCGTTTTCCGGTGAACCAGCGAAGGCGCTGTAGTTGGCGGCCAGCCGGGCGCCTTCGGGGTTGCTGGTGGTTTGCGCGAAGGCGGGGCCGCCGCACAGCAGGATGGCGCTGCTGGCCGCCAGGGCTACAAGGGTTTTGGAGATGGTGAACATGATGGGGTACCTCACTGCGGGGTGCAGCCATGGCTTACTGATATTGATATTAGGAGTTTCTGCGTACGCAGAGTGCGTGTCGCGATAGCGTCCTACGTCTTTATGAGCATAAAAGCGCTGTCCGGTACCCGGATGTAAAACCACGCGCAAAACGTTGGCGGCATTTGCGGGTACCCGGCGACCCAGAAGCGGCTGCGGCTGAACCCGGCGAGAATGCGTCTCGCGGCATTGCGCCGCCCGGCCATTTACTCCTCACAGAAAGCATTTCCCCATGACCAGCAGCATCTACACCACCTCCATTCCCGTTTTCAAGCAGATGCTGGGCGGCCTCAAGGGCGTCCTGGCCAAGGCCGAGACCCACGCGGCAGCGAAGAACATCGACCCCAACGCGCTGCTGCAGGCGCGCCTTTTCCCCGACATGTTTCCCCTGCTGCGCCAGGTGCAGGTGGCCAGCGACTTCGCCAAGAGCGTGTCGGCCCGGCTGGCCGGCGTGGAAGTGCCCAAAATCGAAGACAAGGAAACCACGTTCGCCGAACTGCAGGCGCGCATAGACACCATACTGGCCTTCATCGAGGGTTTGGGCGCGGCAAAGTTTGACGAAGCCGCCACGCGCGAGATCGTCACGCAGGCCGGCACGCCCAAGGAAAAGCGCTTCACGGGCCAGTCCTACCTGCTCAACTATGGCTTGCCGCATTTCTTCTTCCACACCACCACGGCATACGCCATCCTGCGCCACAACGGCGTGGAAGTGGGCAAGAAGGACTACATCGGAAGCTATTGAGCGATTGAAGAGCTATTGAATCCATGCCGGCGCCCCTGCCGGGTGCTGGTTGCCCGCCTGGGCTAGTGCGTTGCCGGGCTTTGTGCCTGCGCAAGTGTCCCGGGTGTCGCCGGGGTGTGCGGCATCCCAGCGCCGGGCTGCCGCGCGGGCGCTTGCCACAGGCTGGGGTCAGGCAGCTTCTGGTGGGGGCAATTGGGGCTTCCGTCGAGCTGCCATGAAATGCCATGCAGCCAGTCGTCGGCATGCGGCTCAAAACGCTTGAGGTCGGCCATCAGGGCTTTCTCGAACGCCACCGCGTAGGTCAGCAGGCGCTGGTCCCAGTGTTTCATGATGATGCGCACGTGCATGCCTTCACCGTGGCGGCTGGAGGTCAGCAACATCTGGCAGTCCAGCCACTGCGCCGGAATGCCCGCCCGCCGGGCGGTGTCCCGCAACAGCACCTGGATCAGTTGCCGTCGCAAGCCAAGGGCGGAATTCTCTTCGCCAGGGGGAAGAGATCCCTCCGATTCAGGAAGGCTCGCGCCCGAAGTCCTTGCAGGCTCGTTTTTCGTTCCAAAGAGCTGGTTGAGTTTCATGATGAGCGGGCATCGTGTTGCGGCGCCGGACGGCTGGCAGGGCGTGCTTCACGCTGGGGTCCAGTGGTCGGCGTCATATGTTACAAGGTGTTAACAATGTCGACGAACCCGGCCTCCGAGTCAAGCCGCTACTCCTTTAAAACCGGAACTTTTTCATGAAAATGTGAATTGGACGACGCCTTTCTGTTGGCATCAGGTTTGAATTTTCAGAGGGGAAAGCTCCGCATCTCCCGAAGTGCAAGTCCCGGCGATCCGTTCGGGTCGAAGGACTCGCGCTGTGTTTGCGCTCCAGGCGCGCCGATCTCTTGAGTGTTTCTATATGTAACTAAATAAGCCTTAAGCCCGAACGAAATAGACGAAGGTGGTCTGCGGGAAGACGTGCCGGTAGAGCGGGCGGGCAAGCACCCGCGCCAGGTTTTTGGGTTGCAGCATCCCGGAGGCGCTGTTGTAGAGCCGGTAAAAGCTGGGATGCAGCGGCTTGAGGCCGAACTCCTTGCCGAAGGCCACCAGCGAATCGTGGCTGAACGCGTTGATGTGCTCCAGCGGGGCGATCGGCATCTGGTCGCCGGCCGAAAGTGCGCCGAAATTTTTCCCCTGGCTGATTTTTTTCAGCGCGGCCGCCGCATCGGGAACGCTGATCTTGATGACCCCGTCGCCCGACAGCGCGTCGCGCAGCTTTTCGAGCACCAGCCGGGGCTCCGTCAGGTGTTCGAAGACCTGCTCGGTATTGATGAAACGGAACCTCCTGGCCGGCAGGTCGCCCAGGCCGACGACCCGCAACCCGACGGACCGGCCATGGCGGGCGCGTTCCTCGGACAGCTCAACGCCCCACACATTGCAGCCGAAGCCCATGGCCATCTTCGACCAGTGCGCCCAGCCAAAGCCGAAGTCCAGCATGTCCAGCTCACCCGGCGGCAGCCCGAAGTGCTGGATGATGAACTGGACCTGCTCGGCGAGGTAACGGTATTCGTCAAGGCTGTAGTTGCGGTGTTCACGCTCCAGCTCGGTGCCCGGGACCCAGTCGTTGTAGATTTCACCGAGCAAGGGGTCGTTGGGCACCTGTTGCTGAAAGACGAGGCCGCAATGGTCGCAGCGGGCGAGGGCATAGACGCCCACGTCGGCCGCCCTGGACGCATGGCCTTCATAGTGTCTTGCCAGGTAGGCCTGGATGCCCGCGCCGGTATACGGCTCCTGGTAAACCAGGGACAGGGAGCCTGAAAGGCAGCCGGGGCAGCGGGTCCTGGTTTTCAGGGGTGATTCGCCCGGCTGCGTGACGCCCTGAAGCGGCGCCTGCCGCGACGTTGGCAGGCCTTCCCTGCGGGACGGTGAGGCCGGTTCAACCGGCAGGCGTGGGAGTTCAAGTGAGCTGGCAGGCATGTTCATGGTGGCTTCCGAAGTGCCGCAACGCAGCAGTACCGGCCACCTTAGCCGCTGGCGGGGTCCGTGCGGGTAACCCGCTGTAAACCGTGTATCGACTCCCTGTCGCGAGGAAGCCGTCCTGCGGCGGCAGTTTCGACGGCGCGGCGGTCCTGCCTGGGCGCCGATCCATGCCGGCGCCCCGTGCATCAGGCCATGCGGTTCCGGTTTTCGACCAGCGCGCAGCCGGTGATGCGCCACGCTTTGTTTCGTTGCCGCTCCAGGCTGTAGACCGCCAGCCACGAAGCGCCGCCGGCATCCGTCATCTGCACGCGCTGGATGGCCTGGTCGTCCTTGCCCTCGGCTTTCAGGAATGCCACCGAGCCCGGGCGGTACACCACCGGGTAGTCCTTGCGCACCATTGCCATGAAGCCGGCGGCGTTGCCGACGGCTTCACGCACATTGGGTGCCGCGAACGAAAATGCCTTGGCCGCATCGTCTTTGGCAAATGCGGCCAGCTGGCTTTCGATCACGCCGCGCACGCTTTTTTCGTCGGCCGCCGTAAATGGTGCGGCCTGTGCCGGCGCGGCGCCGAGCAGCAGAGCCAAGGCCGCGGCTCCGGCGGCGAGCAGGCCGCGCAGCTGCGCTGAAGCAAGGTTTATGCGGATGCTCATGGTTTTTCCTCCTGGGATGGTCCAGTTGTCGGCCAGCGATGCCATCATGCCGCAACTGCAACTTGCCTGAAAGTACGCAGCCGGCAGCGCGGCGGATGCCGTCCCCGGCCGGGCACTGCGGCTACAGGAGCTGCCCGCGCGCCAATACTACGACGCCGCCGCTGACCATGATCTCACCAGCCGCGTTGGCCTGCACCGTGATCTTGCTGGGGCGCCCGACAAAGCGGCCCTGCTTCAGCGTGATGAGCTCGCCCGGCGTTGCCGCGCCGTGCTGCAGCAGGTAGGCACCCACGGGGCCGGCCGCGCTGCCGGTGGCGATGTCTTCCACCAGCCCGGCGTTGTCCCAGGTGCGGCCCTCGCGCGCCGCCACGTCCAGCACATAAGCAAACTTGGCGCCCACCGTGGCCAGCAATGCCTCGAAGGCCGGGTGCACGATGCGCGCGCGGTCCAGGCCGCCCGCGGCGGGCACCAGCAGGTAGGGCAGGCCGGTCGACACGACCTGCAGCGGAAAGCGGATGTCCAGCTGCGAGGCCTCGAGGTTGAGTGCGGCCAGAAAGGCCTGGCTTTCGGCGCGGCCCAGCGGGGCTTGCAACGTGGCCTTGCCCTGGTTCATGCGGGCGTCGTAAGTGGCAGCAGTGCCCTCCAGCCGCGTGGTGCTCAGCGCGATCGCGCGCGTGCCCAGCATCAGGGTCCAGTCGGCGGCCGTCTGCCCGGCGGCATACAGGTGGTGCAGCAGGCCGGCCGCGCCCAGCAGCGGGTGGCCGGCGAAGTCGAGTTCTTCTTCCATCGTGAAGATGCGCGCTTCGAAGCGGCTGCCGGGACCGTCGGGCGTGATGAAAATGCTTTCGAACTGCCGCATCTCCACCGCCAGGCGCTGCATCGCGCGCGCCGGCAGCGGGCTTTCCGGCAGGAAGACCGACAGGCCGTTGCCGGCCAGCGCCTCATGGGTGAACACGTCGACCTGGTAGTAGCCCAGGCCCGGGAAAGATGTCATGCTGGTTTCTCCTGGGGACCGCCCGGCGATGGCGGTCGGCAGGGGAATTATCGGGGGCGCCGCCATGGACGCCCATGCCGTGAACAGGTTCTTAGATCCCGAGAATCTTCTTGGCGCCGCCCAGCGCCTTCATGGAGTCGTCGTGCTTGCCTTCCTTGTGGAACTTCTCGCCGTCGGCGCGCAGTTCCTTGACCTTGCTCATGTCGGCGGGCGACAGCTTGGGATTGGTCATCAGCTTGGCGTCTATGGCCTTCATCTCGTTGGGACAGTTGTGGGCAAAAGCCAGTGAGGAAGTGGCAAGCGCCACGGCGGCAATGATGAGCTTCATGCGAATCTCCAGGCTGCGTCAGAAGATGCTGACGCCAGATACTAGCAAGCCGTGGGACTGCTCACAAGGGCAGTTGCCCGCAGCGCCGGCTAGCCAATCTGCAGTTGGGAATCGCCAATGAAACGGTAGTCGGGAATTTCCAGGTTGGTCGGTGCCGGCACGTTCTTCACCACGCGGCCGGCCAGGTCGAATCGGGATCCGTGGCAAGGGCAAAAAAATCCGCCGGGCGCATGCAGCTCGGCATTCAGCGCGCTGTCGTCCAGGCGCAGGGTCGGGGAGCAGCCCAGGTGCGTGCACACCCCCACCGCCACCAGGACTTCCGGGCGCTCGGAGCGGGTCGGGTTGGCGCACGATTTCGGTTGCTCGGAGCGCTTGGACTGCGGGTCCGCCAATGCCGGGTTGGACTGTTGCAGCGCGCGCACCATGTCCTCGCTGCGGCGCATCAGCCAGACGGGTTTGCCGCGCCAGGCGACGGTGCGCAGCTCGCCCGTCGCCAAGGTGGAAATATCCACCAGCACCGGGCCGCCTTCGGCCCGCGCCGCTTCAGAGGGCGCAAGGCTGGCGGCGAAGGGGTAGGCCGCGGCCAGCAGGCCGGCGCCGGCGGCGATGCCGGTTGCGGCCGCCAGCAGGTGCCGCCGCTCAGCGTCCTGCAGGCTGCCGTCGTCAATGGCTCGTATCAGTTCGGTGAGCGTGCGCATGGTTTGCTTTTCAGTGCTGTCCGATCCGGCGTGTTTACGGCCTGGTTTTATCCGCGCCCGCGGCCCAGAGAAACACTTCCCTGGAGGATTGACCCGCCTTCACGTCCACTTTCCGGTGCAGGGTCTGGCCGGCCAGTGTGGCCTCCACGGCATAACTGCCCGGTGCCAGCCGCGCCAGCAGGAAGGGGCCTTCGGATGTGGCTTGAAGAACTTCCTGCCCCCGGGCGTCGCGTATCCGCACCTTCACGTCAGCGGCGAAGTCGGCGCGCTGCCTGTCCTGGATGGCGAATTCAAGCACCAGCGGCCATTGCCCGCTGGCCTTGCGGATCGCCGCCGATTCGTCGGCGCCTATGCCGCCGCTTAAATATTCAACCGGGCCGCTGGTCTGCACCGGCGGCAAGGGCGCGCCGGCCTGGGCCAGCACAGCGCCCGTTACGAGGGTCACCAGCGCGCCGAAGACGGCCGCAGAGGTGGCCTTGTGTGTCAAAGTTTTCATTTCAACAGGCTCCTTCCGCAAAAAGGGTCATCACACCGTATCAGGCTTTGCGCGCCGGGTGTTCCATGCCGCTGGAAACCATTGTTCGCGGGTCGGCTTAGGCCGGCCTTAAGCGAAAAAAGGGCTCGGGAAGACGCGCCTAAAATCCCGACTGGTTTGTTTGCAGCCGCAAGCCCGCCGTGTTCAAACCTCATGCTCCTTAAATCACCTGGACCCGCACCCATGTCCCTCGAAGTCATTGAAGCCCAGACCGGCGACAAGCCCACCGCCACCATCCTCATCATGCACGGCCTGGGGGCCGACGGGCGCGACTTCCTGCCGATCGCCGAGCAGCTCAATCTCTCCAGCGTGGGTGATGTGCGTTTCCTGTTCCCGAGCGCGCCGTCCATCCCCGTCACCATCAATGGCGGCTACGTCATGCCGGCCTGGTACGACCTGCTGGGCGCCGACCTCGTGACCCGGCAGGACGAGGCCGGGCTGCGAAAATCGCAGGCCGACATCGAGGCGCTGATCGCACATGAAACATCGCGCGGCATCCTCGCCCATCGCATCGTGATCGCGGGCTTCTCGCAAGGCTGCGCCATGGCGCTGATGACGGGCCTGCGTCACGGCGAGCGCCTCGCCGGCATTGCGGGGCTTTCGGGTTACCTGCCGCTGGCCGACAAGACCGCCGGCGAGCGCAGCGCCGCCAACCAGGATGTGCCGATTTTCCTGGCCCACGGCTCGCGCGACGGCGTGGTCGTGCTGCCGCGCGCCACCGCCACGCGCGATGCGCTCACGGCCATGGGCTATCCCGTCGAATGGCATGAGTACGCGATGGAGCACTCGGTGTGCCCGCAGGAGATCGTCGACCTCGAGAAGTGGTTGCTAAGGGTCCTGGCTTAAGACGGACAAACGCTCAGGCCGGCTGCGCGCCTCGCGCATCCCGCGCCATGCGCCGAACCCGCCACAGCAGGAAGAAGGCGATGCTGAAGTTCAGCAGGTTCCAGGCCACGCCGTTCATAAAAGCCGCGTGGTAGGAGCCGGTCAGGTCGAACACCTTGCCCGACATCCAGCCGCCCAGCGCCATGCCCAGCAGGGACGCCATGATCACCGTGCCCACGCGCGCGCCGGCCTCGGCGGGCTCGAAGTATTCGCGCACGATGATGGCGTAAGCCGGCACGAGGCCGCCCTGGAACAGGCCGAACAGCGCGGCGATGACGTAAAGCGACACCAGCCCGTCGAAGGGCAAAAACAGCAGCAGCGCGATGCCTTGCAGCACCGAGCCCAGCATCAGCGTGCGCAGCCCGCCTATGCGGTCGCAGATCGCGCCGGACACCAGGCGGCTGACCACGCCGCAGGCCAGCATCAGCGAAAGCATCTCGGCGCCGCGCGCCGCGCCGTAGCCCAGGTCGGTGCAGTACGACACGATGTGCACCTGCGGCATGGCCATGGCCACGCAGCAGGCCACGCCGGCCACGCACAGCAGTGTTTGCGCCGAGCCGGGCGTCAGGCCGAAAGGCATGCTGCTGGTCGTGGCCGCCACGGCGCTGTTGCCAACGCTGGAGGCCACAGCCACTGGTGGGCGCTTGCGCATCAGCAAGGCCAGCGAGGCCATGGCCACAAAGCTGAACAGGCCCAGGCCCAGGTAGGTGTGCCGCCAGCCCACGCTTTCCACGAAGTGCTGCACGATAGGCGGCCAGATCGCACCACCCAGGTAGTTGCCGCTGGCGCACACCGCCACAGCGAAGCCGCGGCGGCGCACAAACCACAGGGAGGTGTCGGCCAGCAGCGGCGCGAAGGTGGCGGCCGAACCGAGAAAGCCGATCAGCAGGCCGTGCGCCAGCGAGAACATCCACACATTGCTGGCCATGGCCGCCAACGCAAAACCCAGGCCCAGCCCGCACGCGCCAATCAGCAGGGGCACCATCACGCCGAAGCGGTCGGCCAGGCGCCCCATCATCACGCCGCCCACGCCGAAACCGATCATCAGCAAGGTATAGGGAATGGACGCATCGGCGCGCGAAACGCCGAACTCGGCCTGCACCGCGGGCAACACCACGGCCACCACATACATGCCGCAAGCGCCCACTGTCATGATGGCCAGCGTGACCATCAGCCGCATCACGGCATAGCGGGAGTCGACGAGGGAAGAGGGGGCCTGGGAGGATGCGTTTGTAGAGGCGGGTAGGGGGCTCATTGGCGCTAGGGTACACCAGCCACCGATGCGCTGCAGGAAGGCTAGCCTAGGCTTTCCCTTATACCCCGGCGGAAGCCGGAAGCCGTGGTTTCAGCGCCAGCATTCCGCGATCAATGCGGCGCTGGGTGAAACAGCGGTCAGGCCTTTCGCGCCCGCCTGCGTGATCGTGAAGCCGCCGCATTTGTCGTTGGTCATGGCCCGGCCTGCCAGGGGCGTCATGACCAGCGCGAAGGTGCTTGTTGTGGCGGCGCTGGGGTTGGTGCCGGTGGTCACCAATTCGTATAGCTGCGTCCCCTCGGCAGGCGAGCGCAGAAATCCGGGCGGCATGATGGACCAGACCGAGGCGCCGTTGCGATCCTGGTCATAGCGGTCGTTGGCGGAGTAGAAGCGCTGCATGTACTGGGCGGCCTGCAGCAGTTGCGCGCGAGCGGCGGCCCGGTGCCCGCGCGCGACATAAGTGGAGTGGGTCGGCATAGCGACTGCGGCGAGTATGCCGACGATGGCGACCACGATCATCAGTTCGATGAGTGTGAATCCGGTGCAGGTGAGCAATTTGATTGAGGAGGACATGGTGAAATTTCCGTATCAACCGGGTGTGCGGTCAGTTGGCACGGGGGAAGATCTGGCGCCAGGACCGGGTGACGACAGGTCGTGAACCGACCCGTGCGTCCTGGGAGCCCGACGAACTCTGTATCTGGATCCGGTCAGGAGTGACCACTGGTACGCTTGTTTGATTGTTGCCACTGCTGCTGTTGCCGCCACCAATGCTGCCGCTGGTGCTGGTGCTGAAAGCAAGCGTAAGAAGAACAACATCCGAACCATCGGCAAGCGATGTATAGGCACAGACGTTCGCGTCGTTCACGTCGATATTTCCGTCGGCGTTGGTGTCGAAGGTTCCGCCGCGGCGGCAGGTGCCTGTCAGGGGGTTGACAAGGAAGCTCAAAGCCTTGCTGGATGACGCCTGGCAGCTCAAGGCCGCGGGCGCAGGCACTATGGTGTCAATTTTGACAACTTCGCCGTACATCTGGATCGGGTAGATCCCCCTTTGACCGCTAAACACATCGAGATTTAACTTCCAGCCGCGCCGCCTGGACCAGTCAATGCGGGTGACCGACGGATCGGCGTAAGCCACCGAGTAAAAACTGACCGGGCCGGCGTTGAGGGTGCTGCCGGCGCTCGGGGCAATGCCTGTCTTGACCTCAACGGCCTGCATTTGTTCAAGGTCGCCGTCTTCAATGTTTTTGATGTTTTTGTATTTTTCTCCGGCCAGGGGGCCAAAAGGTTTTTTGTCCCACAGGCCATAGGCGGCCTGTACAGGTATGGTGCTTGCAGGATCGCCTGCTTCAAACAGCTTGCCGGTCACCACAGTCACCAGATAGCTCGACAGGTAGTCGGATTGATCGCGCCGCTCCACCACCGCCGGCTGCGCCGTGATCGGCAAGGCTTTGCCTCTGTTCTGCGCGGTGAACAAGGCGCTACCGTCATTGCTCAGTTTCCATTCGTCGGGTGTTGCGCCGCTGAGGTCGAACTTCCACACCCGGCCCTGAAGGTCGCCCGCATAGGCGCCTATGATTTGCTGCCCGCCGTTGAGCACCAGGCGCACGCCGCCCAGGCCGTTGCCGGAGATGCTGTCGGTTTTGATTTCTTTCAGGAGTTTTCCGGAACCCGTCTCGACGATGAACAGGCTGGCCTGGCCGGACTTGCTGTCATAACCGTTGCCGAAGATGCTGACCCAGTGGCCGCTTTTGGTGATGCCGCTTTGCACGGCGCTCAAAACATAGCCCAGTTCCTGGAACGAGTTTGCCGCATTTCCGGGTAGCACTGGGAATGCCGGGTCGGGGTTGATTTCCCACAATACCGACTTGCCATCCATTGTCAGTGGCTTTGTAACATCCAGGGCAAAGACGGCTTTGGCGCCCGCGCCGGCCGTACCCACCAACAGGTTTTTCCATCCGGGTGTCGCGCCCGCGGCCACATAGGCATCTACCTCATTCAAAGGGCCATCCACCAGGTAGGTGTGGGCGTAGGTGACGCTGGCCAGTGACTCCATCTTTCCCAGCACCGAATGAGGCACATAGGCAAACAGTTCACGGCCGTTGCTTTCGGCGAACGCGTGCAGCATACCGTCGTTGGCGCCTACGAAGAGCACGCCCTCCTTGCGCGCGGCCTTGGTGTCCAGGTAATTCTTGTAGCTCTCCAGTCCTGGCGTGCCTGCCGGAAGTTTTTCATATTTCGGGTTGGTATTGTTTTTGATGAACACAGGGGACGAATTGACGATGTCGCCCAGCACTGCCGCGCGCCGTCTGAATGCTTTGCCTGCCTGGGTCTGGTCGCCACGCAGGAAGTTCACGAGGTCGGCATTCACCGCGGAGCTCAGCTGCAGTTTGCTGTTACCGCCTTTGAGCCTGTTGCCGGCCAGATCGATGTTGGCGTAAGTGAACTCAATCGCCTGCCTGGCCGCATCGGCCCACACAAAAATCTTTCGGTCCGAAAACGAGGGCAAGGTGGTTTTGCCGGTGGGTTGGCCGCCGTTGGCAGTTTCAATCACCTGCCATTCGACAGTTCCGTCCGGCTTGACCTTTTGCAGGTTGCCCCACCAGGTACCGTTGTTGTAGAGCGGGACAAACTTCCGGGTGCCCGTGTCGAGCACCATACCCGATGCGGCTATCCCGGATTCGGAAAGGTTCTGCCCCGCGATCTGGTTGATGATTTTGCTGATGCCTTGCTTGAACTGCTCCGCATCGGTGACCGTCAGAAAATCGCCTCCGCCGTTGTGTGCCGCATGGCGAAGGTCGTCAATGGTGGAAAACTGGTTGGGTGTGGGCGCTGGCCAATCCCGCTCTCCGGCCTTGGCTTTTGCCACTTCCTCATCCGACATGGCGCCATAAGCGCCGAAGCTGACGGTGTAAGTGGTCATGTTTTGCCAGAACGGTGGACTGTTGGCGCCGCCGGGACCGGCGTTGTTCTCAAGGCCCGGCTGAAGGTCGGTGGCCCAGTATTTCAGTGCTACATCGGCCAGGGTGCCGCTGGTGCTGGCGTCATTGACGTTTGCACCCCGGATGCCGGGGGTGCCGTCCGTCCTGTCGGATTTTCCCTTGTTGCGTGGGTCTATTTTGTCCCCGGGCTTGTATCGGTATGTTTTCCCCGTGGTGGTATGGGTCAGCTCGGGGAAGTCCGTTTTTCCGTCGGCATCGTCAATGCCCGGTGGAAGATCGGAGGCGGGGTTTGGATTCTCCGGGGTGGGTGACGGATTGTTCCAGTAGCCATCCGTGATCAACAGCGTGTAGGAACGCCGGCACGCCAGATGAGCGCTCGTGTCAGGCGGAGTCACCCACGGCCTGGCCCCCCAGGGACCGTTGTCGTCCGCGTTCTGGTAATACTTTCCGGCACGGTCCAGCGCGGACCGCAGCGGCGTTTCTCTTCCCCAGGTGCGACTGTCCAGCCAGTCAAAAAACTGGCTTTTAACCACGCCAAAGTCGGTCATGGTGGTGAGGGGTGGCGGTGTGTAAAGATCGGCATAAGCGAGGCGGAAATTGTCGAGCTGGCTTGCGAAGGCCGCCGACAGGCCGGTTTTTGCCGCGAAGAGGCGTCTCCTGTGGAACACACGCCAGTTGGCAATGTTCTGGCGTTCTTCGACCAGTGTGCAGGGATCGCCGGCGCAGTCGGTGCGGCTGCCGTTGTGTTTTCCAAAGGGGTTGCTCGCACCCAGATCCACACCGTTTGATTTGAAGCCGCTTTTGGTGACCTCCTGGCTGTTGTAGTTGGCTTCTGTCCGTAATTCTCTGAGTGTGGGGCTGGCTTTGTCTTTGAGCTTTTTCTTCGGCTGGTAAATCTTCACAACCTCCGCATCACCCACGGTCGCGTTCTTCACGCGCTCTCCTTTCTCGTAGCCTGGGCCGTAGGTGGTCAGGGGGTTGTAATACAAGCGGTTGTTAAACGGGGAGTACAGGAATTCCCACTCAAAAAACGAAGAAGAACCCAAGGGGACCCCGTAGAGCTTGTAGTACCAGAGATCGTCGTCCCAGAGACAGACGAGATCCTTGACATGTTCCTTGTTCATCGCTTGCGCCACATGCCAGGCGAAGACACAGTTCCGGCTCATGGAGCCCGAGGTGTCCATGACCAGGGCAATATTGGGCTTGACGCTGGTGGTCCTGTTCAGCAGTGGTTCCTGCGCCACTTCGGCCTGCGTGTAATTCGTCGCGAGAAGCGCCGCCGTGCAGCTTGCAAGTGCGCGCCAGAGGAAAGACGGCACGTGCGGTTTCTTTCCGCATGGGTGGCGCTTCATTGGATGGTGACGACGGACTGAAGCCATATCTCGGTACCTTTTGGTGGGTTTGCGTTTGTTTTGACATCGGGCCCGAAGCCGCGCGCCGTGGTCACGAACACGTTGTCGTCGGCGGGGCTCATGTATTGCGACATGCATTCAGGCGCACGAAAAAAATACGCGGCGCTGCCCGTGTCGCCCGCCGCTGCGATGGGGACTCCGCGGAGGCTGGGAGATACGCGGGGGCCGTCCCAGTTGCCCATGCTCTCCCAGGTGTAGGGAACGCCTACGGGTGCCGTCTCGGGGGCGAACCCGGCAGCAGGATTGGCCGCGTTGGCCTGCACCTGCTGTTCGCAAAATCGCAGCGCGGCTTCGGCCGCCTGCTGGGCCAGCTCTTTTAGGCGGCTCTGGTTGGCGACCTGCTCGGTGGACGAGGCGCCGCGTATCGATATGGTGGACAGGATGGACAGCAGCGCCAGCATGATGAGTGCAATGACCAGCACAATGCCTTGTTGCGCCTGGCGCTTCCCAAAGAGGATGAGACCCGGGCCTATCATGAATAACCCACGCCGTGGTTGCGCAAAAGCACGGTGGTGCGGTAGGCGCGTCGCAACTTGCCGTCGGTAATGGTGACCCTGGTGCCGCCGCAGTCCGGGTAGCTGGGTTTTGCGCTTGAGCTGCCCAGGTCCGACAGCACGATGTTTTCGCTGGCGACCACGATGCAGATCTGCGCCGCGACCACCTTGTTCCAGCGATC
Source organism: Polaromonas sp. P1_F2 (assembly GCF_056405735.1). Taxonomy (NCBI): domain Bacteria; kingdom Pseudomonadati; phylum Pseudomonadota; class Betaproteobacteria; order Burkholderiales; family Comamonadaceae; genus Polaromonas; species Polaromonas sp. P1_F2. The sequence continues at coordinate 104,226 of NZ_JBFUBN010000009.1, forward strand.
CTGCAGGGAAAGCGCGGCCAAGCCGGGATACCCCGAGGGGTTGTTGATTTCGCCGGCCGACAAGTAGCCTTTGACGTCGAGGTTGTCGTCGGCGGCTGGGTCGGCCACTGCAAAGTTCGCTGTCAAGCTTTCGATGTTTTCGGCGATGGCCTGCGATGCGCCGAGGTCGCTGCTGCCGCGGCATCTCAGCGCGCGGCCTTCAACATAGAGGCGTGCCTGCATGACGTAAAAGCCGGAACCCGGCGAGACGGTCACACCGCTGCCTATGCAGTCCATGGGCTCGCCCGTAGTGGTATTTTTGCCGCTGCTGAGGTCGCTCTCGTAGACCACGGCCAGCGCAAAGCTGCCTCCGGCATTGCATGTCAGGTCATCGACCAGGACATTTGCGGGGTTCGAAAACCCCGTGTCGCAGGCACGCAAGCCCCAATTGCCTTGCCCGAGGTCATTTCTCGAGCCGGCGGTGTCGCGCCGGGGGTTGTAGCCTGCCAGGCGCATTTCGTGGGTGATGACGGCCAATGCGATCTGGGCGTCTTCATTCATCTGGCCCTGTGCCTGGGCATTGCGCAGGGCCTGGTCGCCGCCCAGGTACATGATCACCAGCGCGCAGATGATGACCAGCCCCAGCATCATGGAGATCAGCAATTCAATCAGGCCGACACCGGCCTGCCGTTTCGGGCCACCACTGGACGGCGGCCTCATAGCTGCACCTTCATGTAAAAACAGCGGGGCAGGGGGGTCAAGGCCTTTGCGTCGGCGGGGCAGTTGTCGGAGTGGAGTTCCGCGGACTGGGCGGTGCCGCCCGCCGTTCGGGTGTTGTCAAAAACTGCGGCCTCCTCCCAGAGAATCCAGAGGTCTGCCTGTGTTGTGCTGCCTGCGGGGCGGACCAGTTCGACGCCGCCCCCGGGCAGCGCTTCGCGTACACGGCTGCGGAAGGTCGCGATGTCCCTGGCAACCAGGGTATCCGTTGTGCAATTGGGGAACGTGCACAGTGCGCTCGTGACGACGGGCAGGACGGCATTGGGAAGCATGTTGATTCCGTCATACTTTTTTGTTGCGAGGCCGTTCGGGTTAAGCCTGATGCGTTCCGCGAGCTCGCCGGCGAGGGCGCTGGCGATAGCGCGGTTGGCCGCGTTTTTTTGCGCCGCAAGCGAATAGACCTGCATACCGGCCAGCGCCAGCATTCCGAAGGACAACAGCAGCATGGCTACCAGGACTTCGAGGAGGGAGGCGCCGCGTTGCGCGTGAGGCAGGCAAGGCCGCAGCGGGGTTGAGTTCAAGTCGGGCATTGGACGCCTCCCGTGTAGGCTTTGAGGCGACCCACGATGTTCAGGCACAGGGTGCGGGTCTGGGGTGTGTTGGCGACGCTCGAGTCGCCATGCGCCTGCACTAGCCACCGGCCCATGAGGCCGACTGCGCGGCCAGTGGCGTTGTAGGTGAGATAGTTGCGGTCATTGCGGGGGACTCCGGCGTTGTTCAGTGCCAGAAAGCTGCCAAGGCCCGTGAACGGCTCTTGGACCCGGACGACGGTGTCGGTTCCCCCGTCAAATGCGCCGTCGCCGTCCTCGTCGACAAAAACCACCCAGCCTTCCATCCAGCCACCGACGGCGGCCCCGTCGCCGCTGGAGCAGGTGGGGGTGGCGGCCATCGGGTTGGCGCTTCTGCAGATCGTGACGCTCTTTCCGCGCCGCATGGCTTCGCCGCGCGCATAACGTGTGTCGGCGATAAAGGCATTGACGGCGCTGGAGACGGAGGCGCTGGCGATCAGGCCGCGGAAAGAGGGAATCGCGAAGCTCGCAAAAATCGCGATGATGGCCATGACGACCAGCAGCTCGGTGAGCGTGAATCCTTGCAGTTGCGGTGGCGTCGCATGGCCGGGCAGCCGGCTTTTGGCTGGCCTGGGCCCATTGCGGGGATTTTGTGGCCCCTGCGCTGCATGGAACACGGTGGCGTCCCGGCGTTGAAAATTCATGGCGGCTTCTCGAACGGTTTTTTGAACCCCTAAACCGTACTTGAGGCCATCGCATTGATGCGGCGCAATTGTCCGCAGCCGAACTTTGATTGTCGGATTAGTGCAGCGAAACCTTGAAAAATGGACCTCTGTGTTTATGCGCACTGCGCTTTTCGTGCACGCGCGGCGGCTTCGGGCGCCCGCGCCGAGTTTCGCGAGCGGCCTTCTAAAGCCGTTTATTGCAGGGGAGTGCCACGCCGGCGCTTGCCGCGTGCCTCAATACGGCCGGGGCATCTGCTTTTAGCAGGAGGTTTTGAAGCAGTCGCCTTACAGCGGCGAAGGCTGCGTGGCTTCGTAGCCGACCGGCGCGGGGTTGCCATCCGCCCGCATGCCCAGTTCCTGGTCGCGGATACGGAAGAGGCGCTCGAGGTCTTTCATGGCGTCGCTGTCAGGGGCTGCGGGTGCCCGCTGGGCGGCTGCCTCGGCGGATGCGGCCGCTGAGCTGTGCTCAGCCTGCGGCGCCTGGGCCTGGCCCAGTGACGCGAGGATGGGGGCTGCGGCGGCTGCCGCGGTGGCCGCGCTCATGGGTTCGAACAATGGAGCGATGGGCTGGACAAGGGGCTGGGCGGGGCGGACCGGCCGGACTGGGGGGACGACCGGATCGGCCCAAAAGGATTTGTCGGGCATGCTGCGGTGCGGGCAGGTTTGCGCCACGTCCAGCTGCCATGAAATGCCGTGCAGCCACTGGCTGGCCTGCGGCTCAAAGCGGGTGATCTCGACCATGAGCGCGTTCTGGAATGCGAAGGCGTAGTTCATCAGGCGGTCGTCCCATTCCCGCACGACCAGTCGCACATACATGCCCGGTCCCCTGCTGCGGCTGTTCACCAGCAGCATCTGGCAGTCGATCCAGCGCGGCGGAATGCCGTATTTGCGCAGCGCGTCGCGCAGCAGTACCTGCACCAGCTGGCGGCGCGTGGCGTTGTCCGAACCGTCTTCAATGGTCAGCGGGTTGTCCCGGCTGGAAGCGGGCGGGCGTTTGGCCGGGGTCCCATGAGGTGACCCGCCAAACAGTTTGGTTATCAATTTTTTCATTTTTGGTGCGGCTCCTCGCAGTTTGACCTCAACTCTTCCCTCGAAAAACCGATGGGTTTGGAAGCGTATGAAGTGAAAACAGAGGTGTTACTGAATGTTTTTTATCGTCGTCCAGCTTGACTGACAAGTCAAGGAAGTTTCAACAACTCGGCGGGAAGGCGTCGCTCGCTTTCCACATCCAAATGGCTAAAGTGTGTATTTGTGCCCGAAACGGAGATGCATGGCCGAAATCCGGCCGGGCTGCCGGCCGGGCCGCCAGACCCCACCCGGCCTGTGCTGGCAAGCCTGCCCGTGCCAGCGTAAAGCGGCGGGCTGTGATAACTTCCACGCCAATTCAAGAACCTGGGGGAATGACGATATGACCAAGTTGCAGGCGCCTGCGGGCGCGCTACAGGGCCGCCTGAAAGCGCTCACCCCCGCCCGGCTCAAGGGCATGCGCCGCGGCATCGAGAAGGAAAGCCTGCGCGCCCAGCCCGGCGGCGGCCTGGCCCTCACGCCGCATCCCGCCGCCCTGGGTTCGGCCCTCACGCACCCGACCATCACCACCGATTTCAGCGAGTCGCAGGTGGAACTGGTCACCGGCGCGCACAAAAGCCCCGAAGCCACGCTGCAGGAGCTCACGCAGCTGCACCAGTTCACTTACAGCACCATGAAGGCGCTGGGCGATGAAATGCTGTGGGTCTCCAGCATGCCCTGCGGCCTGCCGACCGACGAAACCATCCCGATCGCGCGTTTCGGCTCGTCCAACGTCGGGCGCGCCAAAAGCGTCTACCGCATGGGCCTGTCGCATCGCTACGGGCGGCGCATGCAGACGATTTCAGGCATCCACTACAACTGGTCGCTGCCCGACGTGAGCAGCGAACAGTACTTCGCGCTGATCCGCAACTTCCGCCGCCAGGCGTTTTTGCTGCTCTACCTGTTCGGCGCCTCGCCCGCCGTGTGTTCGAGCTTTGTCGCCGGCCGCCAGCACGAGCTGCAAACCCTGAGCGACAGCACCATGTACATGCCGCACGGCACCTCGCTGCGCATGGGGCGGCTGGGCTACCAGAGCGATGCGCAGGCCTCGCTGGCAGTGAGCTACAACAGCCTGGACGGCTACGGCGCCTCGCTGCAGGACGCGCTGACCCGGCCTTACCCGGCCTACGAGGCCGTCGGCATCCGCAACCCGGGCGGCGACTACAACCAACTGGCCACTACGCTGCTGCAGATCGAAAACGAGTTCTACGGCACCATCCGCCCGAAGCGCGTCATCCATCCCGGCGAGCGCCCGCTGCATGCGCTGCGCGAGCGCGGTGTCGAATACATCGAAGTGCGCCTGATGGACCTGGACCCGTTCGAGCCGGTCGGCATCAACGCGCAGACCATGCGTTTCCTCGATGTGTTCCTGCTGCACTGCCTGCTCAGCGACAGCCCGAAGGACACGCCGCAGGAAATCGCCGAGCTCAAGCACAACCAGCACCAGACGGCGGCGCGCGGCCGCGAACCCGGGCTCAAGCTCAAGCGCGGCGGGCAGGAAGTCACGCTGACCGGCTGGGGCGCCGAGGTGCTTGCCCAGTGCGCGCCCATCGCCGCAGCCCTGGATGCCGCGCACGGCGGCACGCAATACAGCGACACATTGACCGCCGCCAGCGCCGCCTTGCTCGACCCCTCCACCTTGCCCTCGGCCCGCGTGCTGGCGGCCATGGCCGGCAAGCATGACAACTCCTTCGTCAAGTTTGCGCGTGCGCAGTCCCTGCAAACGCAGGCCCTGCTGCAGGCCCAGCCCCTGGGCGCGGAGGAGCTTGCCCACTTTGCCGTGGTGACCGAGGAATCCATCCAGGCGCAAAAGAAGATCGAAGCCTCGGACACCATGCCCTTCGAGATTTACCGGCAGCAATATGTCTCGGCCGAGCGCCTGGGCATGCCGGGCCGCGAGGCCGTGGCGATCTGATTAGGCTTCGGAGCGGTGCGGCCGGATGGCGTCCATGATGGTTGCTGAGAAACCGCCTTTGCGACGGAAGTTGCCATGTTCCAGCTTAGACAGTTAAGGACATTCGTCGCCGCGGCCGAAACGCTGAGCTTCACCCGCGCGGCGGAGCGGGTGCATCTGACGCAGCCCAGCGTGACCGAGCAGATCCGCGCGCTGGAAGATGCCGTCGGGCGCCCCCTGTTCGCCAGGCAACGCAACGCGCTGGCGCTGACGGATGCCGGCGGCAAACTCCTGGCGCGGGCACGCGAACTGCTGGCCATGGCGGATGACACCCTTCACGCGGTGAAGGGCGATGCAGCAGCCACCGCGGCGAGCCTCACACTGGTCGCGCCGGAGACGCTCACCCTTACGGTTTTTACGCCGGTCATGGCCGATTACGCCCAACGCTACCCCAATGTCAGCTTGACGCTCCTGACCCGGAACTCGGCGGACACCCTGTCAACAGTCAGGGACGGTTTGGCGGACCTCGGCCTGCTGCATGGGTTGCCCACGCACACCGCCTCATTGACCAGCGAGGTTCTCAGCCGCGACGAGCCGGTGCTGGTCGTGCCGTCGGGGAGCTCCTTGTCCGGGCGCCAAAGCGTCTCCATCCACGATTTCGCTGAAGAGAGGCTGGGTGCGACAGCGCCGGGTTGTACCTACCGTGCTTACCTGGAAGCGCTGTTGCCATCAGGCCGGGACATGCCCGGTATCAGCTTTGAAGCGGAAAGCGTTAGGAGCCTGATCGGCATGGTGGCCGCCGGGCTCGGCGTTTGCGTGCTGCCGCGACTGGCCTTCAGAAGCGCATTGCCCGGCCCCGGTGTCAGGGCTGTGCGCCTGGACGGTGCCATGCGGGACCTGCCGGTGTGTCTGGTCAGGCCCGCCGGGGCGCATCGGCGCGAGCCTCTTCACGTGTCGGCCTTCGCCCGGATGTTGCGGGCGCGGACACCGGGGCTAGACCAGGCGATGCCCACCGTCGACATGCAGCACGGTCCCCGTGGTGTAGCCGTTGCCCAGCAGGAAGACCATGGCGTGGGCGATGTCCTCGGGTGTGCCGACACGCCCCACAGGTAGGCGCTGCGCCATCGCGGCCAGCATGTGGTCGGCGTCAGGGCCGGCAACGTCTTCCCAGATCGGCGTTCGAACCCACCCCGGAGAAACCGCATTGACCCGGATGGGCGCGAGTTCAACCGCCATCGCGCGCACAACGCCTTCAAGGGCCGCGTTGATCGCCGCGACCGCAATGCCTTTGGGCCTGGGGCGGTACGCCGCGATGCCGGACACGAAAGTCATCGATCCTTGCGCCGGCAACCGGGGTGACGCGTATTTGGCCAGCAGGATAGGGGCCAGGATTTTTGAATTCATGGCGCGCTCCAGCGCACTTCGCTCCAGCGATTGCAGCATGACGTAAGAGCCGCTGATATCGGCGGCGGTGCAGACCAGGTGGTCCAGGCGGCCGATCCGCTCGAACAGGGCTTGCACCTCCTGCTCGGAGGTCACGTCGGCCTGTTGAAGTTGCGGTGTTCCGTGGGCCTGCAGGTGCTCGCGCGCCGCTTCCAGCTTGGCAAGCGATCTTCCGACTACCGTGACCGCCGCGCCCTGGGTCAGGAGTTCCTGACCCAGGGCCAGGCCCATCCCCGAGTTGCCCCCGACGACCACAACATGACTGCCCCTCAATGATGTATCCACTTTGATCCTGTAAAGGTGGTTGAACAGGATGCCGATGGTGCGGGCGATCCGCAGCCGGCTCAAGCAGGAAGTTTCGATGAGGGTATTGGAATCTCCTATGCGGGAGCACTTTGCGGGGGCGCTCGCGAAGGGCCCACCAGGAACTGTCAGGTTTCAGCCTGATCCGCCAGCTTTAACAGCGCCTCTTCGCGCCAGTAGTCCACGGCCTCATACCAGCCCTCCCACACGCAGCCGTTGCAGCCGCGGCCGCAACAGCTGTCTGGCTCGGAAGGTGGTTGGCGCAGCGTGATGCCGGCGGCGGCTGCGCGCTGCTGTAGCGCGGCAAACATCGCCAGCGCGGCGTCGCGGTCGGTGTTGTCCGGCATCGGCCCGGGGAAATGTCGAGCCTTGGGTCAGGCCTTGGCAGGTGCCGCCATGCGCCGGCGGGCGTAGAGGCCGATGAAGGCGCAGCCCAGCACCAGCGCGAACCAGCCCACCAGCGAGGACTTGGCGACGATGCCCTGCATGCCCGGCGAACTGATGAAGTAGGGCGAGACCAGCACGCCCAGGCCTATCAGCACGCAGAGGACGCCTTTGATCATCAGTTCGTTATTGGCCTTGAGGGCGGAAGCGGCCAGGCGGCGTGCGGGAATTACGGGTTTTTGCTCGGGGGCTGAGGGCAGGGGCATGAGTGGCTCGATAAGGGGTGGATTGCAGGGCGCTTGCGGTGGGCCCTGGTGTGTGTTCCGGCGGATCTGGCAGATTTGGCGCCGCGATGCCCCGATTGTCCTTCATCACGCCGGACGTGGATGTAACAGGCCCATGACCCGCGGCGAGGCCGGCTTGCCTGGCCAAGGCGGCCGTGCTTAACGATTTCTTAATAGCGCTAAGAAGTCCTTAAATTCGCGTCGGCATGATTTGCTTCAACTTAACCACCTGGAGAAACTGAAGATGACCCATCGCCCATTGCGACCCCTCGCCAAATCCGCAGCGACCCGCGCCAAGCCCGTCGTGAAGCCAACGGCCGCCCGGCCCGGCGGGGCAGCGGCCAAAGCCTCGCTCCCGCTGTTTTCGCTTTTCTTGCTGGCGGCCTTCGCGCAGCCAGCCGGCGCCCAGCAGCAAGCCGTACAGGGCCAGACGACCGAGGAGGCCTCTTCCTGGGGCCTGGGTGTGGGCGTGGGCGTGGAGCGCAAGCCCTATCGCGACTTTGACAACAAGACCAGGCTGCTTCCGCTGCTGACCTATGAAAGCAAATGGATCAGCCTTTCCGGCCTCTCCGCCGACCTGAAGCTGCCCTCGGCCGGACCGGTGTCCTTCCGCCTGCGTGCGCGGTATTCGATGGAAGGCTACGAAGCTTCCGATTCACCCTTCCTGGCCGGCATGGACGAGCGCAAGGACGGCATCTGGCTGGGCGGCGCGGCGATCTGGCGCAACGAGGTCGCCAACCTCTCGGCCGAGCTGCTGGGCGACGCCTCGGGCAACAGCAAGGGCACGAAGCTCAAGCTGACCGTGGACCGCCGCTTCCAGGCCGGCAGCTTCGACATCACGCCGCGCCTGTCCGCGACCCGGCTCGACGACAAATACGTGTCTTACTACTACGGCGTCAACGCCGCCGAAGTGCGTGCCGGCCGGCCCTTCTACCAGGGCAGCTCGGCCGTCAATCTGGAGGCCGGGCTGCGTGTGGGTTATGCGATCGCGCCGCGGCAGAGTGTCTTTCTGGACCTGAGCACCACCAAACTCGGTTCCAGCATCAAGGACAGCCCGCTGGTCGACAAATCCAGCCAGAGCGGGGTGCGCGTGGGCTACTTGTACCGTTTCTGAGAGCAGCTCTAAATTCCGCAGGGCCTTTATCGGGCCGAGGCCCTGCACCTCAACTTGGAGGTCCGCAGTACGAAGGAGTCATGAAGCATGCAAACCCACACGCTCTACCTTGTGAAGAAAATTGCCTGGCGTGGCTGGATACGAACGCTAAGCCGGTTGCGCAGGCGCCACGCCATCCCCACCTGAGCCGGCGGTTGCTGCCGGCAGCGGAAACAGAATCCGCACGCTGAAGCCCTTGCCGTCCAGCCCGGTCCCGGTCTCGATGGCGGCCTCGTGCAGCTGCGCGATGCCGGCCACCAGCGACAGGCCTATGCCGCTGCCGCGGCCGCCGTTGCCCGCGACGCGGTGGAAGCGCCGGAAGATCGCCTGGTGCTCGGCTTCGGGCACGCCCGGGCCGTCATCGGCCACCTCCAGGCAGATCCGGCGTTTGCCGGCTTCTTCCCGGTAGCCGCAGCTGATTCTTACGCGACCGCCCTCGGGTGTGTAGCGCAGCGCGTTGTCCAGCAGGTTGCGCAGCAGGATGCCGATCTCGTCGACGTCGCATTCAATCGGGCAGGGCGTCAGCGCCAGGATGATGGCGCGGCGCTGCTGCTGCGCCTGCATGTCGAACTCCTGGCTCACGTACAGGATGAGTTCGCTGAGGTCGGCCGGGCTTTTCTGCGGCGCGTTCACGCCCGCGTCCATGCGCGCCAGGTCCAGTAACTGGTCGGACAGGCGCGTGCTGCGTTCAACCACTGCCAGCAGCTTGACGAGGGCGGCATCCTTGCCGGCCAGCGTGGCGGCGCGCAGGGCCACCTGGGCCTGCGCCTGCAGCGCCGACAGCGGCGTGCGCAGTTCATGGGCCGCGTCGCCGATAAAGCGGCGCTCGCCCTGCATGGCCTGGTCCAGCTGGTCCAGCAGGTGGTTGAAGGACTTGACCAGCGGGCGGATCTCGGTGGGCAACTGCGCCACCGGCAGCGGTGTGAGGTCGAACTTGCGGCGGCTGCGCACGGCCGCTTCCAGCGCCGTCAGGGGGCGCAGCGACTTGCCAACCGCGAACCACATCAGCAGGCCCGCCACGGTCAGCAGCAGTGTCGTCAGGCCCATCATCGCAAAGATCTTGTGGCGTATTTCCTGGTCGATCACGCTGTGCCGCACGGCCACCTGCACGCTGACCTCCCCGGTGCTGTCGGACACCGAGAAGATGCGCCAGCGCTCGCCGTTGACGGCGGCGCTGGTAAAACCGTCCTTGAAGGACGGCAGCAGCGGGACGCGCGGCGAATCCGGCGCCCGCACGATCAGCTCCTTGCGGTTCGTCCAGACCTGGAAGGTCAGGTTGACGTCGCGCGGTATGTTCTCGTCACGCAATTGCAGGCCGTGGCTGAAGGAGGGTTTGAGCTTCGCGCCGCTGGGAATGGCCATCAGTATCTTGGTGCCTATGGCCTGCAGCTTGCTGTCCCAATGGCTTCCCTGGCCGCGCAGGGTGTACACCAGCAGCACGCTGAGCGCGACCGCCCAGCACAGCGTGATGGCCAGGCCCAGCACCGCCAGCACGCGGCCCTTGAGCGACGCGGCGAAGCGGCACTTCACGGCTTGGCCTCGCCGATCATGTAACCCTGGCCGTGCACGGTGGTGATCAGGTGCTCGCCCAGCTTGCGGCGCAGCTGGTGGATGAACACGGCGATCGTGTTGCTTTCAATCGCCGAGGTGCTGCCGTAGACCACGTCTTCCAGGTGGTCGCGCGTGACCACATGGCCGGGGCGCTCCAGCAGCGCCAGCAGCGTGCGGTATTCGTGCGCGCTCAGGGCCACGCGCGCGCCGGCCCTCGTCACCGCGCGTTTGCTGCGGTCCAGGCTGATGTCGCCGTAGGTGTGCACCGGCACCACCTTGCCCTGGCTGCGGCGTATCACGGCGCGCACCCGCGCCCAGAGTTCGTCGACCTGGAAGGGCTTGACGAGGTAGTCGTCGGCGCCCGCGTCCAGCCCCAGGATGCGCTCGCTGAGCTGGCCGCGCGCCGTCAGGATCAGCACCGGCGTCACGTCGTAGCGGCCGCGCAGGGCCCGCAGCACCGTCAGGCCCGAATCGCCGGGCAGTCCCAGGTCCAGCAGCACGGCCTCATAGACATGGTCGACCAGCGCCAGGCGGGCGGCCATGGCGTCGCCGACGTGGTCCACCGTCCAGGCGATCTGGCGCGCGGCGTCACATACGGCTTCAGCCAGCATCGCGTCGTCTTCTACCAGCAGCAGGTGCACGGAAAATCCTCTATCGGGGTTCGCTTGGGAGTGGGGCGGGGCCGTGGGCGGCAGGCACTGATCGTGCCGAGGGCCGATTAATCACTTATTAACAGTTCAGGCAGCAAATCAGGCGCAGGACGCCGCGTATTTTGCGGCATGGCGGCCGCAGGGCCGCAGCGGCGACAATAGGGCATCGCCGCGGCGCTCATGCCCGCCAACCCCCGAACCCAAGAAAGAAACGATCCAGATGGCCATCCAGTGGTTTCCCGGTCACATGCACCTGACCAAAAAAGCCATCAGCGAGCGCATCAAGGAAATTGATGTGGTCATAGAGCTGCTCGACGCCCGCCTGCCCGGCTCCAGCGCCAACCCCATGCTGGCCGAACTCACCAGCGGCAAGCCCGCGCTCAAGGTGCTCAACAAACGCGACCTGGCCGATCCCACGCGCACGCCGCTGTGGCTGGACCACTACAACAGCCTGCCCGCCACCCGCGCCATCGAGCTGGACGCCAGCGAGACCACGCCCGCGCGCCGCCTCATCGACGCCTGCCACGCGCTGGCGCCCACGCGCGGCACCATGGTCAAGCCCATGCGGGTGCTGATCTGCGGCATTCCCAACGTCGGCAAGTCCACACTCATCAACACCCTGACCGGCAAGCGCGCCACCAAGACCGGTGACGAAGCCGGCATCACCAAGGTCGAGCAGCGCCTGGTGCTGGCCGACGGTTTTTACCTGTGGGACACGCCCGGCATGCTGTGGCCGCGCATCATCGTCGCCAAGAGTGGCTACAACCTGGCCGCCAGCGGCGCGATCGGCCGCAATGCCTTCGACGAGGAAGAGGTGGCGCTGGAGCTGCTCGACTACCTCATCAAGCACTACCCCGGCCTGCTGGAGGCGCGCTACAAGGTGGAGGTGACGCCCGGCATCACCGACGAGCAGCTGCTCGAAGAGATAGGCCGCAAGCGCGGCGCGGTGCTGTCCAAGGGCCGGGTCAACCTGCAAAAAGCCGCCGAGATCGTGATCTACGAATTCCGCGGCGCCACTTTGGGCCGCATCACCTTGGAGACGCCCGCCGAGTACGCCGAATGGCTGGCCGCCGGACGGTTGCTGGATGCCGAGCGGCAGGTGAAGAAAGACAAGATTGAGACCAATCGGCTGATCAAGTTCAAGAAAATTCCGCGACCGCAAAAAGCCGGCGACACGGACGGCTGAGGGCCGCGGCCGCCCGGCCGGGCATAACAGGCGGCCGGCCAGCGGTCGATGCGCACCCAAGACAGGAGGCCGGGCAGGGCGGCCACAGGCCGTCCCTAAAAAAAACCGGAACGCCGGCGCTTGCGCCGCCATCTAATGGGCATACACGCGGATTGCCATGATGCCCCTTCCCACCCTAGCCCCCGCCCCGCTGGACGCCAGCACCGACGCCGAACTCGTCAAGCTGGCCGCCGGCGGCAACGACCTGGCATTCGCGCAGATCATGCGGCGCCACAACCGCCTGCTGTTCCGGACCGCGCGCAGCATCCTCAAAAGCGACGACGACACGCAGGACGCGCTGCAGGACGCCTATCTGCACGCCTGGCGCGCGCTGCCGGACTTTCGCGCCGACGCGAAACTGTCGACCTGGCTGGTGCGCATCGTCGTCAATGAAGCGCTGGGCCGCTTGCGCCGCAAGGGCGCACAGGTCGTGCCGCTGCATGCCGCCGTTCCGACGGAAGAAGAGGGCGACACCGCGGAGGCATCCATGCCAGCCAATCCCGACGAGCAACCCGAATCCACCGCCATGCGCGCGCAGGTGCGCCGGCAGATCGAGGCGCGCATAGACACCTTGCCTGACGCGTTTCGCACCGTCTTCATGCTCAGGGGCGTGCAGGAAATGAGCGTGGAAGAAGCCGCCGCCGCGCTGGGCATTCCCGAGGCCACGGTGCGCTCCCGCTTCTTCCGGGCCCGTAGCCTGTTGCGCGAAGGCCTGTCGCGCGATATCGACATGGCCATCGCGGACGCGTTTTCCTTTGCCGGCGAGCGCTGCGACCGCGTGGTCGAAGGCGTGTTGGCCCTGATCGCCCGGGAGCGGGAATCTTCCCGCCCGTGATGCCGGCCACTGCACCGTTTCCCCGTTCACCCACCCCACTGGAGATTGCCATGTCTTTTTTTCAAATGCCCACCCCTCTTGCCGCCAGGCGGCTGTTCCTGGGCCGCTCCGGCGGCCTCGTGCTTTCGGGCGCCGCCGTCGCCTTGCTGGCCGGCCGCGATGCGCTGGCCGCCAAAGCCGGAGACGCCAAGGCCGGCGACGTCCAGATCCTGAACAAGGCCTTGGGCGCCGAACTTGAAGCCATCGCCGCCTATCAACTGGGTGCCGAGAGCAAGCTGCTGGCCCCGCCGGTGCTGGACCTGGCCGTGACCTTCCAGGGCCACCACAAGGCGCACGCCGCCCTGCTGGCCGCCACGGTCGAGAAACTGGGTGGCAAGCCGGCCACGGCCAAGGGCCAGTACAACTTCCCGGTAGACCAGCTCAAGACCCAACTCGACGTGCTCAAGTTCGCCGCGCAGCTGGAGCAGGGCGCGGTCAGCGCCTACCTCGCGGCCGTTCCACTCTTCGGCAACCGCGACCTTTCCCGGGCGGCGGCCAGCATCCTGGGCGACGAGGCCATGCACTGGGCTGTGTTGCGCCAGGCTATGGGTGAGGCGCCGGTGCCTGGTGCGTTTGTGGCTTGATTCGGGTGCGGAAGGGACTGGCTGGCAACTGTTTGATGCGCCGGCTTGATCTTCGTCAAGGCCGATGGCGGCGCTTGCGGGCATTCTTGGCGGCAGTACCGACCACCTTACCGCCACCGGAGGCCGCCATCCATAAACATGCCAGCGTGCAGATCATCCTCGATGAACACGCATCCCTTTCCGCCATGCTGCGCTCCATGCTGATGATGGTGGCGCGCGGCCCGGGTGACCATGCGCAGAGATTCTTCGACGTGCTGCGGGCCATGCTGTTCTACATCGATGAATTTCCCGAGCGCCTGCACCACCCCAAAGAATCGAACCTGCTGTTCCCGCGCGTGGTGCGCCTGGCGCCGGCGGTCATGCCCATCGTGGAACGGCTGGAGCGAGACCATATGAACGGCGAGAAGGCCGTGCGCGAACTGCAGCACCTGCTGCTGGCCTGGGAGCTGCTGGGCGAGCCGCGCAAGCCCGCTTTTGAGCTGCACTGCAAACGCTATGTGGAGTTCTACCTGGAGCACATGCGGCTGGAAGAATCGGTCATCCTGCCGGAGGCGGAAAAGGTGCTGGGTGAGGCCGACTGGAAGGAACTGGACGCGGCCTTCCTGCAGAACCGCGATCCGCTGGCCAGCCGGCATGGGACCGACCCGGTGTACGACCGTCTGTTCTCGCGGATCGTGAGAGAGGCGCCGGCTCCCATCGGGTTAGGGGACGCCTAGCCGGGTCTTGCGCCGGCTTGCGCGCCCTTGCCCTTTGCATAGGGTTGCTGGCCGGGGGTTGCCCGGCGGCAAGTAACTTTCTTTTGCTTCGCCAAAAGAAAGTCACCAAAGAAAAGGCGACCCGCAGTCTGGGTCCCTACGCTACGCTTCGGGCAACCTGTGGTGCTCGAGCCAAGCGGGGTCTGGCTAAACTCGCCTTCGGCTCAAACAACGCCAGCCCTGATCCGCTTGTCTCTGCGCTCCTCGGCCCAGCCAGGACGGGGCAATCGGGAGCGGGAGCGGGGACAAAAAGACAAAGAACAAACCAGGACAAACAAGGACTCGCCACGGCGAGTCCTTGTTTCTTCGGGTATTTGGTATTTGTCTTTCCAGTCCCCACCCCTTGTGGATGCGCCGAGGAGCACAGGTCCAGACGGATCAGGGATCGCGTTGTTTGAGCGAAGCGAGTTTAGCGAGACCCCGTCTGGACCGAGCACCGCAGGTTGCCCGTAGCGAAGCGAAGGGACGCAGCAACCAGGGTCGCCTTTTCTTTTGCTTACTTTTCTTTTGGCGAAGCAAAAGAAAAGTGAGTAGCCGCCGGGCTACCCCCGGCCAGCAAGACTAAGAGGGGAGCGCACCGCCGGAGCAAAAACCGGCCTCGACCCCGGCCTCAAGAGGCCAAAAACTTCATATCCCTAAGCCAAGCCGCCAAGCGTTCGGCAAAAACCTTATAACCCTCCGCATTCGCATGAATCTGGTCCGACCGCAGCTCACTGCGCGACAGCACATAAGACCAGCCGCCGCTGAAAAGGGGCGTGCCGGTTTCCTTCGCCACTTCGGCATACACCTCATGGTCGCTCAGTGAATTGGTCGCGGCCGCAATGAACACCGGCTTGGGCTGCGCGATCAGCACCACCTGGGCGCCGGCCGAAGCGGTTTGCACCAGGCTTTTGAGCGCGGCGCGCGTGCGGTCCAGCGGCAAGCCGCGCAGGAAGTCGTTGCCGCCTATCGACACCAGCACCAGTCCCGGCGTGTTTTCCTGCAGCAGCGAGGGCAGCCGCGCCAACGCGCCCTCGGCCGTGTCGCCGTTGAGGCCCGCGTTTTTGGTGACGTAGCCCGTCAGTTGCTCCAGCTGTTGCGGGTAGCCGGCGCCTGCCACGGCGCCGTAGCCGAAGGTCAGCGAATCGCCCAGGCACAGCAGCACGGCTTCCTTGGGCAGTGTCTTGCCCTGCGGCTTGGCTTTTTTGGAGCAGCCCGCGGCCAGCAGCAGGGCGGAGGCGGCGCCGCCCAGCAGCAAATGGCGGCGAAAGCTGGAGGTGGAGAAGGGCATGGTGTGAAGCGAAGTGTGGTGGAGTGGAGTGGGTCAGATGCTGTTGAGGTTCATGAAGGATGGGCGGCTTGCGGCGGCGCCATCGGTGCCTCCGGCGCCTGCGCATGCAGCTGCTTTCTCACATAGTCCACATGCTGGCGCAGCGTGTAAACCCGGTCTGAAAAGTCCAGCGCGAACTTCATGTGACTCACGTCGTGTTCTATCTTGTCGAGCCGCGCGGTGGCCTCGGCGACCTCCCGCGCATCGAGCCGCCGCGCACCGATGTCGCGCTCCATCTCCAGCAGCGCGCCGTAGCGGCGGTAGAGCCGGTTCTTTTCCTTGAACTCGAACAGCCTGGGCACGATGCGGAACACCGGGATCGCGATCGCCACCAGCGGCAGCAGCACCAGCAGCAGGCGCTGCAGGGCGTTGGCTGCCCAGTAGGGCAGGTAGCGCTGCAGAAACGGCCGTCCGTCCTTGTAATAGCGCGCCGCCTCATCGGCCAGCGGAAATTCCGTCGCGGCCCCGTTCGGGAACTCGCCCGGCCTGTTCAGCAGCGTGGCGCCCCGGTGCACTTCGCGCGCGGCCTCCAGCAGCAGATAGGCCAGGGCCGGGTGCAGGTCCTTGTGGATCACCAGGTTGGCCGTGGTGGCCAGCAAGGTGATGTCCTGGCGCGGGCGGTCCTGCGCCGGGTCGACCGAGCCGGCCTTGAGCGTGACCAGCGAGAGATAAGGCAGGCGCCGCGTCAGCCCCTCGGCGTGTTCAATCGACACCAGGTGCGCCTCGTCCTGCTTGCTCAACAGCATCTGCACTGCCGGCGTTTGCGGCGCGCCAATCAGGAAGAGCGCGTCGATCTCGCGTGCCAGCAGCGCCTTGGCCGCCGCCTGCCCGCCGCCGGTCGTCAGGGTGGCGTTGGCCGGCGTGACGCCATAGGCTTGCAGCAACTCCAGCGCCACCTTGCGTGTGCCGCTGCCTTCCACGCCGATGGCGACTTTTTTGCCCGTCAGCGGGCCCAGGCCCTTGCTTAAAGTTTTGGCCAGCGCCGGCGAGGTGAACATCCAGACCGGCTCGTAACCCACCACTCCCAGCGAGCGCAGCGGCGTGCTGGATTCCGGCTCCTGCGAATCAAGCTGCAACAAACCCAGGCCGCCCTGCACAAAACCCACCGGCATACCCGCGTTCAGGCGCTCAAGGTTTTGCACCGCGCCGCTGGAAGGCATGAGCTCCAGCGTCACGCCGTTGGCGCTTAAATAGCTTTGGTACCTCAGCGCGAACTGGTGCGCCGCGCCGTCCACCGCACCCGTCGTCATCTGGACCTGCCGCGGCGGCGCCGGCAGCAGCGAGCGCGAGAACATCGACAGCAGCACCGCGAGCCCGCCGATGATGGCCACCGCAAGCAGGAAGGTCTGCTTGCGGCTCAGGGAGGGGATGATCAGCATGGGTGCAGTCTAACCAAGAGCCTGCAAGCCACAAAGCGGACGCTATGGCCCAGCCAGGCCATGTGTCGTCAAGCCGCCAATGCGCTCAGCGCAAATTCGCCCGCACCCAGCGCAGAATATCCGCCGCGCCCATAGCGCCCGCCTGGCGCGCCACTTCGCGGCCGTTCTGGAACAGCGCCAGGGTCGGAATGCTGCGGATATTGAAGCGCGCGCCCAGATTGGGCACGGCCTCGGTGTCGACCTTGGCCACGCGCACTTGCGGCTCCAACTGCGCGGCGGCTTGCTCGTAGGCCGGCGCCATCTGCCGGCAGGGTCCGCACCACGGCGCCCAGAAGTCGACCAGCACCGGAATCTGGTTGCGGCCGATGTGTTTGTCAAAGGCCGCTTCGTCGAGCGCGGTGGAATGCGCCACAAACAGCGCTTTCTTGCAGCTGCCGCAGCTGGGCTCGCTGCCCAACTGGTCGGCGCGCACGCGGTTGGTGGTGTGGCAGTGGGGGCAAACGATGTGCAGCGAGTCGGTCATTGTTTGTAACTGGGGCGCCGGGGAGGCTTTTCAAGCCGGCGCAGGGTGTACAAATACGTCCTGCGTTCCGTGCGGGCGCGCTCGAAGATTTCCAGATTGTGAAAGGGGTACCGGTTTTGAAGCTGTTTTGGAAGCATGGTCGCCTGGCATCCGCCGCAGGCATCTTGTCCGGTGCGCTGGGGATACTGCTGTTCACGGGCTGCGCCAGTGGCGTGAAGTCCTTTCCCCTGCAGGAAAAATTCGGTTCCACCGCCACCTATTCGCGCCTCTTCGACGCCAGGCCCGAGCAGACCTGCGAGGCCGCGCGCCGCGCGCTGCTGAGCCAGGGCTACATCATCAACATCGCCAGGGCCGACCTGGTCGAGGGCCAGAAGAGCTTCCAGCCCGAAGCCGAGTCGCACCTGCAGATGGTGATACGCGTGGTGTGCGCGCCCGAAAGCGCCGACGGCAAGATCAGCCTGGGTTTTGTCACCGCGCTGCAGGACAGCTACCAGCTCAAAAAGAGCAACAACTCCGCCAGCCTGGGCGTGGGCGCCCTGGGCTCGGTGTCCCTGCCTTTCAGTTCCGGCAATGACTCCATGGTGAAAGTCGGCAGCGTCACGATTTCGTCGGACGCGTTTTACGACGGCTTTTTTGAGCTGCTCAGCCGCTACCTCGCGACGGTGGACGATTTGCCGCCGCAATCCCAATAGGTAACTCATATTTGCCCGTTTTGTAAGGCGGCGCTACATCCTGATACGCCGGCATGCCGCGCGGTAAACATGGGGTAAAAGCGCGGCGCATTACATCCGCCCTACCTCCGCATTACACGGCGTTGACCTTGGGGTTCCACGATGAAGGCACTGAAGCACCCAGGCCCCTCCAGGCTGGCGCTTTGGAAAAGCAAGCCCCCCGGTTTGCTGCTTCACTCATTGAGCAAAGGAGCCCCCATGAAATCGAAACTCTTGACCGCATCCCTTCTGGCCACCGCGCTGGCCGCGGGCCTCGCCGCCGCGCCGGCCATGGCGCAGCCGGGTCCTTATTCACCTTCCTATCCGCCTCAGGTGGTGTATGCGCCTGCTCCGCAAACGCCGGGCATAGACAACGCGCAGCAGGCCGTCAGCGAACGCATACGCCAGGGCCTGCAGTCCGGCCGCATCACGCCCTCGGAAGCCCGTTTGCTGTACCGCCGCGACAACGATATCCAGAACCGTGAGGCCGCCTACAAGGCCGACGGCCGCGTCACGCCGCAGGAACGCCAGCAACTGCGCGCCGACATGGCCCAGCTCAGCGCCGAAGTCGAACGCGCCATCGCCAACAACCGCACCGTCGCCGTCGGCTATCCGGCCGACAGGCTGGGCGGCATCGACAGCCAGGAGTTCAACATCCGCCAGCGCATTGATGAAGGCGTGCGCAGCCACCGCCTGAGCCTGCGCGAAGCCGGCCGCTTGCAGGCCCGCGAGGAGGCCATTGAACGCCGCGAGGCCGCTTACCGTTCCGACGGCGTGGTGACGCAGCAGGAGCGCCGTGACCTGCGCGCTCAGCTGAGCGCGCTGCGTGATGAGGTTGAACGCCTGATCAATCCGCGCGGTTAAACACCAAAGGCTTACCAAACCTTGAGGCATAAAAAAACCCCGGTCAGCGCATGGCGCCGGCCGGGGTTTTTGTTTCAAGCGAAAAGAATCAGGCTGCTTTGGCGCGGCGGAAAGCCGTGCTGCGCTTGGCCGCGGTCTTGTGCTCACCGGCAATCTTGCCGGCCAGTGCGGCGCTCTTTTGCTCGATCTGCGCGGCCAGCTTGCTCAGAGCCAGGGCGCCGGGGGCGGTGGCCTGGGCCAGGGTGTTCAGCGCGGTCACGCCGGTTTTTTCTTCAAACAGGCTGGCGTTGGCAGCGGCGCGTTCGACGCCGGCTTCTGCCACTTTCACGAGCTGGCTCACCACCTGCTCGGCGCCGTTGGTCGTCAGCAGCAAGCCCTTGGTGTAGTAGGCGCTGAAGGCGGCTTGCGCGGCCGAAGCGTTTTTCGCGGTCTCGGCCGTCAGTTCGGTGCGCGATTGTTTCAGGGCTGTGTTCCAGCGCTGCTCCAGCAGGCTGACCACACGCTCACCGCCGGCACGGTAGGCCTGGATGACGTTGAGGGCGGTATTGCCGTAGGACTCGATCAGGTCGGTGGCAACGGTGGAGAGGTTTTTGGCGCTCATGGGAATTCCTTTGTTAGGCTTTGACGATGGGCTTATCTTGCCGGGTTTGGCTAGTGAGGGCGACCTAACGGGTTAGAGAGGGGTGTCCAGATGCCGGGTCTTGCGCCGGCCTTGCGCGCTCTCCTGTTCTCTCTGCTGAGGGTTGCTGGCCGGGGGTAGCCCGGCGGCTACTCACTTTTCTTTTGCTTCGCCAAAAGAAAAGTAAGCAAAAGAAAAGGCGACCCTGGTTGCTGCGTCCCTTCGCTTCGCTACGGGCAACCTGCGGTGCTCGATTCAGGCGGGGTCTCGCTAAACTCGCCTTCGGCTCAAACAACGCGATCCCTAATCCGCCTGAACCTCCGCTCCTCGGCGCATCCACAAGGGGTGGGGACAAGAAAACCAAACAGCCAAATACCAATAGCGAATACCTGAAGAAACAAGGACTCGCCTTGGCGAGTCCTTGTTTGTCTTGGTTTGTTCTTTGTATTTTGTCCCCGCTCCCGATCCCGATTGCCCCGTCCTGGCTGGGCCGAGGAGCGCAGAGACAAGCGGATCAGGGCCGGCGTTGTCTGAGCGAAGCGAGTTTAGCCGGACCCCGCTTGGCTCGAGCACCGCAGGTTGCCCCGTAGCGAAGCGCAGGGGACCCAGACTGCGGGTCGCCTTTTCTTTGGTGACTTTCTTTTGGCGAAGCAAAAGAAAGTTACTTGCTGCCGGGCAACCCCCGGCCAGCAGAACCAAGCAAAGACCACACGCCGTGGCAAGCTCAACCCACCAAGAACAAAGCCGGATCAACCATCGCCCGGTTAAGCATCACGCCCCAATGCAAATGAGGCCCGGTCACCCGACCGGTAGCCCCCACCGCCCCCAGCCGCTCGCCAGTCTTGAGCAGGTCGCCAACCTTCACATCCACCGCACTCAAATGGCAAACCATACTCAAAAGCCCACCCCCATGGTCCAGCCACACCGTGTTGCCGTTAAAGAAATAGTCACCGGTATCAATGACCCGCGCCAGCAACGGCGCCAGCACCGGTGTGCCGGTGGCGGCCGCGATGTCCATGCCGCTGTGCGGGTTGCGTGGCTGGCCGTTGAAGATGCGCCGCAGCCCGAAGGAACTGGAGCGCCTTCCCGGCACCGGCACGCGCATACGCAAGGAACCCTGCGGCAGGGGTTCGCTGAAGATCGCCATCACAGCCTCCTGGTGCGCGCGCTCGCGTTCATAGCGCGCCAGGTCTTCCGGCGACAGGTCCACCGTGCGCGGCTCCACCTTGAGTTGCTGCTCGCTGTAGTGCTTGGGCGCTATCGTGTAAGCGATGTCGCGCCGGCTGCCGTCCGCGGCCTGCACCGTGATGCTGGCCTCGCCGGGCTGGGCCGAGAGCGCGATGCCCACCAGTGCCGTCCATTCCCTCGCATCGCCCAGCACCAGCAAGGGCACTTCGCCCGCATACGCTGTGGGCCGCAGCGCCGCCGGGCCCAGCGGCAGCAGCGCCACGCCGCCGGGCACCTGTGAGGCGCGAGGCCAGATGGCGGAGGAGGGCGTTTCGGCCAGGCCCGAGGCCGGCAAGGCCAGCCAGCCTGTGGTGGCGAGCAGCGCCGAGCGGCGGGTCAGGGATAAAGGGATGGGGGCGCGTGAAGGAAGGGAATGCATGGCGCCATTATTGCGGCGTCATGGTGATTTTTCCCTCGTTCACATAGTCGTCGAACTGGATGCGCGGAATGGCCGTCACGGCGCGCACGCCGTCGCCGGCGTCCCAGCTCAGCGTGGCGCTGTCGGGCTCCAGTGCGACTTCCACCCGCACGCGCGGGATTTCAATCGGCGTACCGTCACCCGGTGTGTAAGTCACGTCACCGGTAATCATGGCGAACTGGGGCATGGCTGTCTCCTGCAGGGTTAGGCGAAGGGCGAAGGGCGATGGGCGGTAAACGCCGGACACCTCTATTTGACACGCAGCGCGGGCCAAGCCGTGTAGGCGAACACCACTTTGAAGAGGGCTTGGCGCAGGCGCCGATGAGGCATTTAGCATGCAATTTTCGCCATGTGGTGAGGGCATGGCATCTGCTTGCATTTGACGGAACGGTGTTGAAAACGGTTTCAAATTAATGCAATCAAATGGTTGCGCTACGGTATTTGCCCATGCACAATTCATGCAACAAGGAGATTGCATATGACTTCATCCACTTCATCCACGGACCGTATTGAACGCAGCACATTGATCAACGCCCCTGTTTCACAGGTATGGCGCGCGCTGACCAATGCCGAGGAGTTCGGCAACTGGTTCGGCGCGGCGCTCAAGGGAAAAAAGTTCGTCGCCGGCCAGCAGGTGCAAGGCCAGATCACCATTGAGGGCTATCGGCACGTGATGTTCGACGCCTTGATTGAGCGCATGGAGCCGGAAAAACTGTTTTCTTACCGCTGGCACCCCTATGCGGTCGACCCGGCCGTCGACTATTCAAAAGAGCCCACCACGCTGGTGGAGTTCACGCTCAAAGACACGGGCAAGGGCACGCTGTTGACCGTGGTCGAATCAGGCTTTGACAAGATACCGGCGGCCCGCCGCGCGGACGCGATCCGCATGAACACCGGCGGCTGGGAAGGCCAGCTGGTCAATATCCAGAAATATGTCACCTCGCAGTCCTAAAGCAAGCCAAGCAAGCCCATCCCCCCAGCCCGGCCCCGCGGGCGTCTTCGCCGCCCTGGGCGACGAAACCCGCTTGCGCCTGGTGGCCGTGCTCTGCGTGGGCGGGGCCGTGTCTATAGCCCAATTAACGTCCACCACCGACATCACCCGCCAGGCCGTGACCAAACACCTGCATGTGCTGGCCGATGCGGGCCTTGTGCACCACGTCAAGGTCGGGCGCGAGCGGCTGTGGCAGTTTGATCCGCAGCAACTCGACGAGGCCCGCCGCTCGCTGGACCTGATCGCCCAGCAGTGGGACCAGGCGCTGGGCCGCCTGAAAGCGTCGCTGGAGGCCTAGGCCATCCACAGAAGGAAAAACGATGGCCGCACACAAGATTTTCTCGATGGCATTCGCCAAGGTCTATCCGATGCTGGTTCACAAAGCCGAACGCAAAGGCCGCAGCAAAGAAGAAGTCGACCAGATCATTTGCTGGCTGACGGGTTATGACCAAAAGGGACTGGATCGGCAAATAAAGCAGCAAAACGACTTCGAAACTTTCTTCGCCCAGGCTCCGGCCATGCACCCGAATGCTTCGCTGATCAAGGGCGTGGTCTGCGGCGTCCGTGTCGAAGAGGTCGAAGACCCGCTGATGCAGAAAATACGCTACCTGGACAAGCTCATTGATGAGCTTGCAAAAGGCAAAGCGATGGAAAAAATCCTGCGGACCTAAGCCCGGCCCCACACCAGCAACAGGTTGTTGGCCGGCATCGCATGCCGCGCTTTCAAGCGCAGGCCGGCCCGTGCCGCCTCCTGTTCCACCTCTTCCCTGCGGCGGATGCCCCAGGCCGGGTCCTGCGCGCGCAGGCTTTGGTCAAACGACAGGTTGCCTTCCGAAGTCGGCACGTCGTCTTCCAGGTAAGGCCCATAGGTCACCAGCACACCGCTGGCCGCCAGGTGGCGCGCGCTGCCTTGCATCAGCGCGGCGCAGGTCGCCCAGGGCGAGATATGCAGCATATTGGCGCAGTAAATCAGGTCGAATTTTTCAGTGCCCGGAAGCCACTCGGGCGCCATGACGTCGAGCACCCGGGGAGTGCGCACATTGGGCAATCCCTGCTCGGCCACCCAGGCCGAGATCGAGCCCAGTGCGGCCGGTATCGCATCGGTGGGTTGCCAGGTCCATTGCGGCAGGCCCGCCGCAAACCAGGCGACGTGCTGGCCTGTACCGGAGGCGATTTCGAGTGCGCTGCCTTGCCCCGGCAAGACCTTGCGCAGGACGTCGAAGATGGCTTGTTTGTTGCGGTCCGCCGCGGGGCTGAAGTTCGGGCTTGGCATGGGTGTGATTAAACCGCACACCCCTGCCGATCTCAACTGGTTTCAACTAATCACAACTGACTCTCAGCTGACGTCAGCTGAAATAGCCACCGTCCCGCATGTCCGCCAGCAAGTCCGCTTCCCGTGGCTGCCATCCCAAAGAAGCGCGGGTGAGGGCGCTTGAGCTCGGGTTGTCGGTGGCCACAAAGCGCGCCAGCCAGTCGAAATGGCCTTGCGCTTCATCGGCCGTGATGCCGCGCGCAGGAACACCCAGCCCCGCGCCTATGGCCTCGGCAATCGTGCGCAGCGCCAGGCCTTCCTCGGCAACCGCATGCAGGCGCCCGCCGGGCAGGGCGCTTTCCAGCGCCAGCCTGAAGAGGCGCGCCGCGTCCAGCCGGTGCACCGCCGGCCAGCGGTTCATGCCCTCGCCGATAAAGGCCGACACACCCTTGCTGCGCGCAATACGCACCAGCATGGGCACAAAACCATAGTCGCCCGCGCCGTGCACCGAGGGCGGCAGCCGCACCACGCTGGCGCGCACCCCCCGGCCGGCAGCGGCCAGCACCATGGCCTCTGCTTTCGCACGCGGGTTGGGCGAGGCTTCAGGCACGGGTATGTCCTCCGTCGCCGGGTGGGCGTGCGCCGCAAGCACGGTGACCGATGTCGCTACCAACGGTTTACCCGAACCTTCAAGCGCGTCCAGCATGGCCGTGACGGCCTGGCGGTCGGTCTCGGCGGCGGCGGCGTGTGCCGAAAAGTCATGAATGAAAGCGGTGTGGATCACACCATCGCAGGCCCTGGCCGCGGCGGCCAGGCCGGCGGTGTCCGCCAGTTCACCGCGATGGGCCTGCGCACCGAGCCGCGCCAGTGTGTCGGCCGCCGCATCGCTGCGCGCCAGGCCCAGCACCTCGTGGCCCGCGGAAAGCAGCTCCTGCACAATGGCTGAGCCGATGAAGCCTGTGGCTCCGGTCAAGAAAACACGCATACTGAACTCCTGAAAATCAATGAGCCCGCATCTTGCGTCGCCACCCCTATTTAAAAAAGCCGTGAGCGTATACAGGTATGAGCACTAACACCCTGACGACCCCCGCAACCCAGTCGGCACAGCCTGCGCAAGCGGCGCAGACGGCACAAGCGACACCCCTCACGCTGGGCGCTTTCCTGCGCGACCGCCGCGCGCGCCTGCCGCCCGCGCCGGGCGCGGACAGCCGCCGCCGCACACCCGGCTTGCGGCGTGAAGAAGTGGCCACGCGCGCCCATGTGAGCGTCACCTGGTACACCTGGCTGGAGCAGGGCCGCGGCGGCCCGCCGTCGGACGAGGTGCTCGAACGGCTGGCCGGCGCGCTGGCGCTGGACCGGGCCGACCGCGAGTTCATGTTTTTGCTGGCCCAGCAACGGCCGCCGCCGCTCAAGCCCACAGCTTCAGCGGCCGTCCCGCCCGCCCTGCAGCGCGTGCTCGATGGCATGCCCACCCACCCCGCCGTCGTGAAGACACTGACCTGGGACATCGTGGCCTGGAATGCCGCGGCGGCAGCGGTGCTGAGCGACTACGCCGCGCAGCCGCCCGGCGGGCGCAACCTGCTCAGGCGCCTGTTCACCGACCCGGTTATGCGCGGCATGCCCGACTGGGAGGCCAATGCGCGCTTTGCCATTGCCGCCTTTCGCGTGGACGCGGCGCGGGCCGGCGACAGCCCCGAAGCGGCCGCGCTGGCCGAGGAACTGCAGGCCGGCAGCAAAGACTTTCGCCGGCTGTGGGCCGACAACGAAACCAGCAGCCACTACGTCGGCGTCAAGAAAATCGAGCGCGCGCCGGCCGGGCCCATCACGCTCGAGTACCAGTCCTTCCCGGTCGACAGTGCGGCCGGGCTCAGCATGATTGTGTTCACGCCGGTGACGGCGGCGGATGTGGAGGGGGTGGCCTTGTTGATGGCGAACAAGGCCGGGCGCTTGAAAAAAGAAAAGCGCTGAAAGCCAGTGAAGTGCCAGCCGGCTTTCGCCGGCTCTTCAATCTCAGGCGTGTTTCAGGCCGTTTCGGTTTCAGCGGCTTGGGCTTTTTGCTGCGCCCGCATGATCTGGTGACGCTGCCAGTAGCTCCCCAGCACCGCCTTGAAGTGCTCTTCCTGCTTGCCCAGGCCCTTGAGCTTGATCGTGCTGGTGCGCGCGCCCAGCATGCCCTTGTCGAAGTGCGTGACGGTGAGCGTGTTGCCAAAACTGCTGTTGTTGAAGGTCATGCCCTTGACCTCGTCCCATGACAACGGCACGCCGTCGTCCGCCGTGGCATGCAGGCCTTCATAGCTGATGTCGATGCGCTTGTCCTTGCCAAGGTCAAACGACACCGGCGGAAAGTAGCGCAGCACGACGGCGCGCTCTTCTTCGTTGGCCGGCTCATAGCGGTAGGCCAGGCTTTGCTCATGCGCGGCGGCAAAACGCTGCTCGTAGTCTGTCCACAGCCGCTGCTCGATGGCGGCGGCGGTCGATATTTCATCGGCCCAGGTGGCTTGGGGCACGGTGGTCACGATGGCGCCGTAGCTGTCTTCGGCCACCTTGTGGTTCACATTGCGCATGCGTTCCACCAGCGGCGGATGCGTGTCGTAAGGGTGCGGCACGGCGGCGGTTTTCATGGCCGTCACAAACTCGCTTGAGTTGGCATAAGGGTGCAGGCCTTCAGCCACAAAGCCGGCGATGCCCAGCGCGCCGGTGTGTTGCTGCTCTTGCTCAAACAGCTTGCGCTCTACCGTGTTGCGGTAGCTGGAGTAGGCCGAGATCTTGATCAGCGACTGCACGATGGACTGCGGCGCCGTCAGCTTCGCGGCCACACGGTCGGCGGTGTATTCGCGCTCGCGGCTGTCGCGTGCCAGCGCAAACTCAAACACCATGCGGTACAGGCGCAGCAGGTAGTGGGCCACGATGGTCAGCCCGCCGCTGCGCATTTGCCAGGTGTAGAGGTCAAACTGGTTGAGCTTGGGGCCCAGCGCCGCGCTGCTGCGTGTGTCACCGCCGCCCAGGTGGGCCAGCTCGTGCGCCAGTACGGCATCGGCCTCGGCGGTGTCCAGCACCCGCAGCAGCGGGATGCTCACAAACAGCGTGCGGCCCGTCACGGTCTGGCCGGCCACCGTGCAGGGTGCTTCGGTCACGAAAAAGTTGTTGTCGATGCCCGCAATGATCTGGTCCGGCGGGGATGTCTTGACGCGGCCCGCCAGTTGGCGAATGCGATCCCACAGGCGCGGGGCGTCGGCTTCAGACAGCAGCTCACCTTCAATGGTGTTGCCCGACGGCAATTTTTTGAACAGCGTGTAGATGGCATAAAAAACCGCCAGGGCCGCCATGATGCCGGCCAGGCCGACCAGCTTGATGTAGTAGCTGTGCCAGAAGTAAGCCGTGAGCCAGAAGGAAAGCCACACCAGCATGGCGCTTTGCAAGGTGACCTCCACCGCGCTTGAAATGGTCATGAGCCGCCAACCCGCCACAAAGCTCGCATAACGCAGGCCGCGGTTGACAAAGGCCAGCGCGCCCAGCACGCCGGCCGCCACCAGCAGCGCGGCGCCCAGGATCAATGTCCAGAAGGCGGCACGCTCGGCCCAATGAAACCACCAGTGCATGGAATACGCGCTGCACACCTTGTCGTGAAAGACCTGGTTCTCCGGCCCGGTGGCGGCGCAGGCCATCGACAGCCTGTGCGTGTCGTAAAACGCAATCTCATCCGCCTTCTGCGCCGGCGTCAGGTCTTTGGCGGCATTGATTTGGGAAGTGACGCGCTGAATGAAGTCCTTGTCCTCAGACTGCAGCGCATAGTGCGTGAAAACCAGCGTGACCGCCGGAATGAGAAAGAGCGATGCCAGGGTCAGCAAAAACACCCGCCAGAGGTCGGCGTGGATCGTGCGCGCAGCAGCCATGGGGAACGTCCTTTTTGAGTTTTGAATTTGAACCGGCCGATCATACGGGCGGCCATGCGCTTGGCCGTCGAATGGGAGGGCAACAATTCACCAAAACGAGTGCTGTTTCAGTTTGTTTCCAATGGCCTCGCCTGCCTTCGATCTGCTGAAATGCTCAGCCGGCGTCCGCCTGCTCCTCGGTTTCGCGCCAGGCGCCTTGCGCCAGGCCGTCCAGCGCATAGGGGCCTATGGATGAACGTATCAGCCGCAAGGTCGGGTGGCCCACGGCGGCCGTCATGCGCCGCACCTGGCGGTTGCGGCCTTCACGTATGCCCAGCGCGATCCAGACGGTCGGGATGGCCTTGCGCACCCGCACCGGCGGCTCACGCTCCCACAGGCCGGGCGGCGCCTCCATGCGCTCGGCGTTGGCTGGCCGCGTGAGGCCGTCGTTCAGCTGCACGCCGCCGCGCAACGCGGCCATCGCCGAGTCGCTGGGCTCACCCTCCACCTGCACCCAGTAGGTCTTGAGCATCTTGAAGCGCGGGTCGCTGATGCGCGCCTGCAATTGGCCGTCGCTGGTCAGTAGCAGCAGGCCTTCACTGTCGGCATCCAGCCGCCCGGCCACATAGACGCCGGGCAGGTCAATGAAATCCTTGAGCCCGCGCCAGCGGCCTTCGGGCGTGAACTGGCTCAGCACGCCATACGGCTTGTTGAAGCAGATCAAGCGGTGGGTGACGACGGAGGTGGGTGGAGGAGGCATGTTGTTGTTGTGTGGGGCTGCCTCAAAATCCGTTACTGTTCAGCGCCCCATTTTTTCCAGAGAAGCTTCACCATGGGTATGTTCGTGAGGATTACGTTGCTGTTCTTGGTGAATTTTGGCGTATGAAGGTTAAAGCGCGAGTGAGAAATAACCTAGGCTGCTAGTCTGGAAAGAGTGCGACTAGGAGACTAACTGAAGTGTCTAAAAAAATATGAAGCGAAGCAAATAAAGTGAAAACGGTTGCTGTCTGCACGAAATACGGACTAACCAAGGGATTAGTTGAGTCGGCCAATACATTCACTACCAATGAAAATATGACAAAGACCGCCTGTTCTATTAACGCCAATCGACATTGACTAACTGAGTCACGAACACTACCGCCGTGTTTGTCGAGAAGTTCACGTAGCTTCACTGCGATAACAGCGGTGGTCTGCACATTAATTGCTAGAAGGCCAATAACTATTGCGGTTAGATTGGGCAGCAGAACTTTGGTCACCATTGCTGATCCCGTCCAAGAAACCAAGGCTACAGCCGCTATGGCGGATATGAGATAACAAAAGTAATTGCGAGAGAGCCTAATCACGATAGCGATTTCCTGATGAGTCCTTCTAGAAGTTTTGCATCCGTACTTTGAAAAATCATCTCATCGATCTCGATTGTTTTAACTTGTGTAGAGGTTCTGATTTCTTTTTTAATTCCAGTAATTTTTACTGAAATATCCCCACCTCCCTGCGATGCGTATTCAACGCAACTAGCAACCATCTCATCACGACCATCAATTTCAAGAGAGGTTCCTGGAAGAGCCTCCAATTCCAAATTTGCTTTCTGGCAGTTTGATTCGGCGTTCAGTTTCTTGAGATCAATTTTTAGAACATGTGAAATGTTTGCCATGTTCGGTGCAACCATTTCAAATCTCACTCGGCCGATTCTTCCGCGATAGCTATCCATCAATTCCCAGAATTTTGTAGCTTCGAATTGCTCCTTCACCTGAATCGTTAATCCATGTCGTCTCAATGCACCATCTAAGGATCGGTGAAGCAATTTCACGACGGAGTGTGTTGTTTGAAATGCTCTTTGGTTTCGAGAAATTCCTATGATCTGAACATCGGGGGAGTTATTTATAAATACTGTTAGGTGAGGCCACGTATCGAGACTCTCCCGCTGAAAATCCGGTGTTTCCCGCGACATTTTTCGAGGAGGCGCAATCATTACAACGAACCAGTTCTCCTGTTGCAGTAGGACTCTCTGCTGAATGGGATAGCCTTTGCTTGAAATGAGCCGAAAATCTAACAGGATGCGCCAGAAGAACTCATTTTTTTGTTCGCGAATCTCTTCCACTGAAAATTCGGAATCG
Organism: Polaromonas sp. P1_F2; assembly: GCF_056405735.1. NCBI lineage: Bacteria > Pseudomonadati > Pseudomonadota > Betaproteobacteria > Burkholderiales > Comamonadaceae > Polaromonas > Polaromonas sp. P1_F2. The sequence continues at coordinate 133,659 of NZ_JBFUBN010000009.1, forward strand.
AAGAGGTGTTGTTGCTGTTGAGATGTTGGCAGCAATTGATATCGGTAGAGTTCAAATTGCGCCATGCGCTTCGTCCCATTAGTTATTCTTTGTTCTACTGAAGGCCCAAGTCAATTTAGTATTGAATGGTACGAAATTATCTAATGTGACATTGGACTTTTACTCCAACTATCTTCATACAGGGGGCTTGGTTGAAGTCGGATTTACCCTCTCCTCCAATCTGATGACTTTCAGGTTCGTCGCCAGATACCCATGTCGCTCAGAGTGGAAGCGCCAAAGCGGACAAGCCAATCAATGTTGTGTCGACAGAGAAAAATCGTGATCCTCGGGATTTCAAATGCAACCGCTAGAGAAAATCTTCCTCGCTCAGGGCGAATCATTTGCTGAAGTTCTAGCCTAGTTCGTTCTTTGACGGATTTACTTATGGTTAGCCCTATGCCCTCTCGCTTGTCTCTGCCACCCGCCACTTTATCTTGGTATCTTGTGGGGTAATCGATCTATGTGAAATGAGTTCACGAAGGCATTGCAAGCATTTGCATGCGCTACAGCGCTGAGCTGTTGCAATCAAGAGGGGAGGGACGGCTGAGGTCGCTGGATTTGCGGTATTGCGAGAACGTACACAGCACTGGATTAATTGTGCGGCGGCGTGGTGAGGTGTTCGCTATACGAGTCGACTAGGAACTCAAATGCCTGGCAATTGTTAGCATCTCGAATAAATAGTTCTGCAACCGCGTTTGGGAGGGATTTGCTCGAAATATCGTTAAGAGAAAGCGACTCGGACGCCTATCCCTTGGCGGTATTGGGAGATTTCCAATCACAAGACGCTTAAATACGTCTAGAGAATGTGCGCTTCGATGAGCTAACGCATTTCGAATTTGATGCAATTGGACTAGTAATGCCTCTTCTGAGCGCGAAAGAGTGACGAAAGGGGAGTCTCTTTTAAAAAAAACTCCTGCGCGCTTCTTCGTGTTTGAGTCATACGGAATCCAGTCAATGTAGCTTTTCCCCCCCAGCATCACATCCTTAGCTTTTGAGGCAGGTTTAATGTGAAATAGTGGATGTGAAGCGGTTGAAGGAGAAGTGACAAGGCCCGATACGTACCCCAAAAATAGATCTTCAATAAATCGTTCTAAAGATACAAAAGCATCTAGGTATAGGCCGGCATAAATTTGCTCCACATCGAAGACGGAAATTTTCCCCTCGCTATGAAGTTGGCCTACACGACTACTAGTTCGATCTAACTTTATATACCGACGTTGCAGTGTGAGAAAAATATCACTGGCCGGAGTTGGCATACGGTCAGATTTTTTCGTTGGTCAAGTATTCAACAACTGTTTTTCTAGAGTTTAAATGTGTAGTTCGACGCGCAATCGCGTCCATGACTTTGTCGGGTGCCGACCGGGCATCAATACTCTCGGCACACTTTCTGATGCGCGAGATCTGTGCTGTGGAAATTCCTGCGGGTTTCGTTTTCTGGGAGACCGGTGTGCCGATGCCGTATGCAAAGTGATAAAGCGTTGCAAACAATGAGTAAAAAAGAGTCTTTCGCTTATATGGGAGAACATTGAGCGATTTCCCAAATTTGGATTCAATGATTTCAAATACGTGACGAAATCGTTTCTCGACCTCATCCGCTGATTCAAAATTCTCATCATATTGCGAATAAACGTTAGTAATCGCCGTTGCCGTTTTCCCAGAGATACCTCTAAGCATTAAAAGAAATAATTCACTTGTTAGCTCAACCTCATTCATACGAGCTATGTTGTATTCCGTAAAAATTCCCCAGCTACGCCAAGCCTCCAAATACTCTGCGGCTATTTCGTAGCTGAGAGTTTTGAACTCCCCGGAAAAATCGGCGTTGCGCAACTCCTGGTCATTTAACTTCACGCCAGTTGAATTCATTCGTGCAAAGATTTGCAGTACTTCGCGATCATCGACACTGGATGGCAGCACATGAACGCTGAATTGATAGTCCAAAATTCTTTGGCGTAAATCTTCACTCAGTTCGGAAAAATTCAATCCAGCTAACTCTTTGCTGTGAGCGCGCATGATTGTGAATGCGTCCTTTTGCTGATTAAAGTTTCTCAGGCCTTCCGGATACACATAAGAAAGAATCGTACGAATGCGTTGTTGTCCGTCGACCACCTCGCGCTTAGTTAGAAGCGTTTTTAGGTCGGTCTTTTGATCTCGGAGAAAAATGATGGGCATAGGCAGCCCTCGGAGAATCGTATCTATCAGAAAAGACTTCGCCCCTGACTTCCAAACAAGGCGCCGTTGAAAGCTTGGGCTCAATACCAAGGTATTGCTTTTCTCCCAAGCTACAAAGTCGCTTACCGTGTACAGGGTTTTTCCGATATCGATGTTTTTCATGACTGCCTCTGTTTTTTTGATCACCCGGATGAATTACTCAATAACTACGAAATTTTTTCCACAGCGTTCATTTTCCCCAGCTGTCTTTCATGCCAGTGACACGGTTGAACACGACTTTTCCGTCCTTGTGGTCAACACTGTCCGTCACAAAGTACCCATGCCGCTCAAACTGAAAGCGCGTACCGGCAGGCACCTTGGCTAGTGAAGGCTCGACATAAGCCCTCACGGTCTTGAGGCTCTCGGCATTCAGTTCATCCAGAAAATCCTTGTCGCCGGTGCCGGGGTGCTCAACGGTGAACAGCCGGTCGTAAAGCCGCACTTCGGCTTCAACGGCGTCGTTGACGCCGACCCAGGTGATCACGCCCTTGACCTTGATGTTGTCGGAGCCCGGGGTGCCGCTCTTGGTGTCGGGGATCAGGGTGGCGTGCACTTCTGTCACCTTGCCGTCGGCATCTTTGACGGCGCCTGTGCATTCAATGACGTGGCCGTATTTGAGGCGGACCTTGCTGCCGGCAATCGCCTGTTTGCTGGCGTTGACGTGGGGCGGGAACAGGCGGAAGAAACCTTTGGGTGGGGTCTCTTCGTAGTCGGTGCGTTCAATCCAGACTTCCTTGCCGATCTTGAAGTTTCGTTTGCCCATCTCTTCGTGGTGCGGGTGCACGGGGGCGCTGCAGTCGTCCAGCTTGCCGGCGCCCATGACTTCGTCCCAGTTGGTGAGCACCAGCTTGACGGGATCCAGCACGGCCATGGCGCGCGGGGCAATCGGGTCCAGGGTGTCGCGCAGTGCACCTTCGAGGGTGCTGTAGTCGATCCAGCTGTCGCTTTTGGTGACGCCTATGCGTTCGGCAAAGAGCTGCAGCGCTTCGGGCGTGTAGCCGCGACGGCGCAGGCCGACGATGGTGGGCATGCGGGGGTCGTCCCAGCCGCTGACGCGCTTTTCATTGACGAGCTGTGCGAGCTTGCGTTTGCTGGTGAGCACGTAGCTGAGGTTGAGGCGCGCGAATTCGTATTGGCGCGGATGCGGCGTGGCGATGAGTTTGCCTTCTGCCAGGCGGTCGAGCAGCCAGTCGTAAAAAGGGCGCTGGTCTTCAAACTCCAGGGTGCAGATGCTGTGGGTGATCTGCTCGAGCGCGTCTTCGACCGGGTGGGCGAAGGTGTACATGGGGTAGATGCACCATTTGTCGCCGGTGTTGTGGTGGTGGGCGCGGCGTATGCGGTAGATGGCCGGGTCGCGCATATTGATGTTGGGCGAGGCCATGTCGATTTTGGCGCGCAGCACGGCGGCGCCGTCGGCGAGCTTGCCGTCGCGCATCTCGCGAAAGCGCGCCAGGTTCTCGGCGGGTGTGCGGCCGCGGAAGGGGCTGTTGGTGCCGGGGTGGCCGAAGTCGCCGCGGTTGTGGCGCATTTCTTCGGCGCTTTGCTCGTCGACGTAGGCGTTGCCGCTTTCGATCAGGTACTCGGCGGCGCGGTACATGAAGTCGAAGTAGTCGCTGGCCTGGTAGGCCTTGTCGTCGCCTTTACTGTTGCCTAACTGTGCCCAGTCGTAGCCCAGCCATTTGACGGCGTCGATGATGCTGTCAACGTATTCGGTGTCTTCTTTTTCGGGGTTGGTGTCGTCAAAGCGCAGGTGGCAGACGCCGCCGTAGTCGCGCGCCAGGCCGAAGTTCAGGCAGATGCTTTTGGCGTGCCCCACATGTAGGTAGCCATTGGGCTCGGGCGGAAAGCGCAGGCGCACCTTGGCGGGGTCGGGCTGGCCGGCGGCGTGGTGGGCGGCGTCCCCGGGGCTGCCGCCCCAGCGGCGGCTGGCATAAGTGCCTTCGGCCAGGTCTTTTTCGATGATCTGGCGCAGGAAGTTGCTGGGCTTGTGGGTTTCTTTGTCGGCGGGGGCTGAGGCAGGGGCGGGAGAGGTCATGGGCTGATTTTAGGGCTTACCCGGGGAGGGTTACGTTTGGCTACTCTCTTCACGGTGCGTGCGGTATGCCATTACAGGTGGCCTGCGTTTAATAAGCACATGGGCATTTCCTGCCCAGTTAAGGAGAACCATATGAAGACAGCCATCAAAGCAAACCGCTCCCTCGCACTGGCAGGCGCCGCCGCCACGCTGGCCGTGGCCTCGCTGGGTTTTGCAGGTGCTGCCCAGGCCCGCGACAACGTGTCGTTTTCCGTGGGCATCGCTGCTCCGGGCGTGGCGGTAGGTGTCACCAACGCCTACCCGGTGTACCAGCAACCCGTGTATGTTCAGCCCGCCCCCGTTTACGTGCAGCCGGCGCCGGTCTACTACCCGCGCCCCGTGTATGTGCAGCCGGCACCGGTTTACTATCCGCAGCCCGTGTACTATGGCCCGCGCCACGGCCACAGGCACCATGGCGGCTACTACGTGCAGGGCCCACGCCCCGGCTACGGTTACGGCCCCGGCTATCGTCCGGCACCGGTTTACTACCAGCGCTAAGCCGCTAAACCAGCCCAGGCAGCAAAAAGCCCGCATCTTGCGGGCTTTTTTATGGGCGCCGGAAAAACTCAGGCGGCCGGCCGCCAGAAGACGTAGTCGGCCTCATAGGGTACGGAGACGCGCATGCCCAGGGTGGCGGCGGTGCAGGGCGGGTTGGCCACTATGCCGGCCACGGTGCGGCGGGCCTGGATGTAGCTGATGCTGGCGAGCACACCTGGGGTGTCGGAGGGCCCCGCCATGGCGCGCAGCAAGGGCAGGCTTCGGCCGTCGCCGGGCATCTCGACAAGTTCCCGTGCGCTGACTTTGGAGCCGTCGCTGTGCACCCAGCGCGCACGCGCGCCGGGGTAGTAGGTCACGGTGTTGCCCGCGCCGTCGGCGAGCCTGATGCCCGGGGGCAGCAGCAGCCAGGCGTATTCATAGGGGGTGCGTTTGACGGCCTGGCATTCATAGAGCAGGTCGCCCCGGCCCTGCGCTTCAAGCACCACCTGGTGGCCCGGGGGAACGCGCAGGGATTCGGGCAGGCTTTGCTGGGATGGCTGAAGGTTGGGGCGCGAGCCGCAGGCGCCTAGCGCAGCCATGGCAACCAGCAGCAGCCCGCGTCGCAGCAGGCTGGGAAAGGCGCGAGAGGCTTGGGTCTGGATGTTCACAAAGGGTTCCAATGGCGGCGAATGGTGGTGTCACACCCCAGTAAATCCCTGGCGCGGAGAGCCGTCTGTAGGTGGCCGGAGGGACAAGGTGCGGGGAAACGTCGGCAGGCTCGGTCAGGGCTCTGCAAAAAAGAAAAAGCCCGCAGGTAGGTGCCTGCGGGCTTTGCGTCCATGGCTGCTGAACAAGCATGGACGGACGCGCTTTTGAGGGCGCGCCGGTACTACCGCCTCAGGCGGGTTTCCAGAAAATGTAATCAGCCTGGTAGGAGGTGGTGAGCTTGTCGCCGATGTCGGCCTGGGTGCAGGATTTGCTGAGGTCCTGCCCGCCCTTGGTCTTGATGCGCTGGATGTAGCTGACGTTCTGCAGCACGCCGGGGGCGGCGCCGGGGGCGCCGGTGGACAGCTGCTGCGGCAGGTTGGTGGCGCCCACGCGGGGGGCCAGGGCGACCTGGGTGCCGACGACGCTGGAGCCGTCGACGTGGGTCCAGGTGGCGGGCGGGCCGGAATATTTCGCGACGGTCTTGCCGGTGCGGTCGAGCAAGTCGGCTTCGGGCCGAACCAGCACCCAGCCTATGGTGCCGGCGGTGGTGGCATTGGCGCGGCACTCGTAGTACAGCAGGCCGCTGGCGGTGGTTTCAAGCGCGACGACATGGCCGGGCGGCACGACGATCTGTGCGTCCAGCTGGTCCTGGCTGTATTCCTTGGGCAGCGGCGCGACGCCGGAACACGCGATCATGAGCGCGGCGGTGCCGGTAATCATGGCTGCGGTGACGGCAGCACTTTTGCTGTAAGCCCACAGGACGTTGTGCGTGCTTTTCATGAGACCCCCGGTTCTGGCCCTTTCGGACCTTGTTTTGGCTTCTGCCTGTTGTTGCATGCCAGTAAAACGCGGGGAATGAAAAAGCGCTGTAGGACGCCGCGCAGGCTTGCTGCAAGTGCTTCTCTACGCGGTGGATCAGATCAACCGCCGCTGGCCCCCACCCCTGCACTCCCCCAGCGGGGGAGGGAGCAAAAGCGGTTCGAAGATGAGCGCCGGATTTACTCCTTCCCCCGCTGGGGGAAGGTTGGGATGGGGGCCAGCGGCCTCAAAACAATTCGCCGGAGCCAGGCGCAAAAAAGCCCGCAGGGCAAGCCTGCGGGCCTGAAAACCGGTCCCGCCTGACGTTCGGGCCGGTGGCTCACCTTCGGAGGGGAAAGCGGCGATTCAAGGATGGAGGGCCGCGCCTCACATCGCCTTGTAGAAGATGTAGTCGGCCTGGTACTGGACGAGCTGTTTGGCGCCTGCGTTGCCGGCGGCGCAGGGCATGGCGGGTGCGACACCGCCGCGGGTGTCCACGCGCTGGATGTAGCTGACGCCGCTCATGGCACCGCTGCCCATGGCCGGGTTGGCCTTGACGAGCTGGGTGGGGATGTTGCCGCTGCCGTTGGGGGTGACGGCGACTTGTGCGCCCGTCAGTCTGGAGCCGTCCATGGCTTCCCAGGTGGCGGGCGGGCCGTAGTACTTGCCGACCTGCTTGCCACCGCGGTCCATGAGTTTGGCGTCGGGGCCGGCGAAGACCCATTCAAACTGGCCGGCCATGTCTTTTTTGGGGCTGCACTGATAGGTGATTTCGCCGACGCCCACGGTTTCCATGGCGACCTTGTTCCCGGCGGGCACCTGGACGGCGGCGGGCAGGCCGGCCTGCGAATACATCGGTAGCATGGGCGACATGCTGCCGCAGGCTGTGAGCAGGGTGGCGGCAAGCACGGAAGCGGAAATTGTGAAGGGACGCAGCATCATTTTTGAACTCCTCGAAGGTTGTGGACCGGCCCAGGCGGGCCGGCGCTGTGAGACGACCGGCCTTTGTTGTGAGCGGTATGGCGGCGCGTCCTGTTGGTGATACGCGGCCCGAACGAGGATGGATTCAAAAAAAGCGGCGTAAGCACCGTAAGGTATTTCGCCAGTGGGGGCCGCGGGTCCGGCTTTGCCGGCCCAAGGCGCCGCCCCCTGAGGAGGAGCAGGCTACACGAAGTGAGCCTGAAAGGGGGTGAGCGTGCTACTGCCCGAAGCGCGGGCCCTTGAGCAGGAAGTCCTGCTCCTCGGGCGTATCGGCCCGGCCCAGGGCCGCGTTGCGGTAGGGGAAGCGGCCGAGGCGCGCGATGATGTCCCGGTGCTGCCGCGCGAAGTCCAAGTTGCCTTGCAGGCGCTGTTTGAGCGAGTCGCGCGCGTCGGCCTGCAGGCGGGTAAAACGCGCCACGCATTCGTCCTGCAAGGCCAGGCTTTCGGCATGCATCAGCGGCATGTAGAGAAAGACCCGCCCGACGCAGGGCAAGGCCAGGTCTTCACCGGCCGCGATGGTTCGCAGCACCAGCTGCTGGGCGCGCGCATCGCCGGCAAAGGCCTGGGGCTTGCCGCGAAAGACGTTGCGGGTGAACTGGTCCAGCAGGATCACCAGGGCCAGGCGGGTGAGGGGCTTTTGCTCCCAGTCCCGCAGGCCGCCGGCGACGGCTTCCTGCACCGCGGCGCCGAAGCGCGCGCGGATGTCGGCGTCGAGCTCGGCGCCGCCGCCGAACCAGCGCTTGCCGAGGTCCTGCGTGGGCCAGTCCTTGTCGAGGCCGTCACCGAGCCAGAACTCAAGGACCTGGGCGGGCGTGGCTGCAGTGGGTGCGGCGGCGGACGATGGGGTGGAGGTGGACTCGGTCATGGCGACCGCCAGCTTAGCCTACCAGCGGTCGGAGCGCAGCTGCAGGTCCCAGACACCCTTGCGGATGGCGTAGACACCGACCACGCCGTAGCGCTGCTCACCCACGTTGTCCCACTTCATGGAGCCGGTGATGGGCGCGTAGCCGTCGAAGGTGCGCAGGGTCTGGGTGATTTTTTCGGGTTTGACGGAATTGGCGCGCTTCATGGCGCCGGCCAGGATGTACATGGCGTCGTAGGTGTAATGGCCGCCGTAGGCCGGTTCCATCTTGAAGGTTTCCTGGTACTTGGTCAGGAAGGCCTTGCCGTTGACGAATTCCTTGGCGTCCAGGATGGGCGAGGTGGCGTAGATGCCCTTGACCGTGTCGCTGCCCTTGAGCATGTTGGTGGTCTTGATGGTGTCGCCGCCCAGGATGCTGACCTGCTGCGTGTAGTCGATCTTCTTGAGCGCTTCTATCAGCGCCAGGATCTGGAAGTCGCCCTGCGTCGAGACGATGACCTGGACGTTGCCGGCCTTGATCTTGGCGGCCAGGTCGTCAAAGGCGGTGGTCTTGTCGTCGGATGAGTAGGTGACGACCACTTCCTTGTTGGCCTTCTTGAGCTCGGCGGCCGCGCCGGTGGCCAGGCCCTTGCCATAGGTGGTGCCGTCGTCGACCACGGCGAACTTGGCAGCCTCGAGCTGGTTGGCGGCGAAGGAGCCGATGGCGCGGGCCTGCAGGTTGTCATTCGCGACCAGGCGGAAGGTGGTGTCCAGGCCGAGTTCGGTGAACTTGGGGTTGGTCGAGATGGCGAGCTGGGCGATGTGTTTTTCGGCATAGACCGGCGCGGCCGGGATGCTGACGCCGGAGTTGAGGTTACCGATCACGGCGACCACGCCGGCATCGACCAGTTGTTTGGCCACGTCCACGCCGGCCTTGGGATCGGAGCGGTCGTCCATGGCGACGATTTCAATCTTGACGGTCTTGCCCTTGATCTGGAAACCTTCCTTGTTGATCTCGTCCACCGCCATCTTCACGCCGTTGTGTAAATCCTGGCCCAGCGCGGCGAGGTTGCCGGACAGGGGCTGGGCGACGCCGATCTTGATGGTGTCGGGCGGGTTGTCGCAGCCGGACAGCAAGGCAGCGCCTGCGACAACAGCGGCGGTCAGGGCGGCCAGGGTAGGGCGGCGGGTGGCGGAGTGGGTCATCGTAAAACCTCGGGTTGAGTGGGTGTAACTGAATGTATGTTTCACCGTCCCGAAGCGATAGTGGGTTTGACCTACTTTTGAATGAATGTCTGAGTAGATAAGTTTTACTAATGATTCGAATTGGTTCGTTTCTCTCTGAAAACGCACCGAAATGGTTTATTTTTGGCCAGATTGGCGCGTGCTCGCGCAGGGCGCGCCGGCAGCCGCCCGATTTGCCGATGGCCGTGTTTTCAGGGCAGCAGGTGTTTGCGCAGAAAACCGCTGATCTTGCGGTCCAGCGCCGGAAGCTGGTCGCGGTCAAAACCGGGCGGATCCAGCAGCAGGTCTTTGGCGAGGTCGGACATCGCCTCGGAAGGCGGTGGCGGCGACAGCAGCGCGCCATGGCCGCCGTCGGGCAGGTCCGCCAGGTGTTCGCAGCGCTTGCAGGCCGCGAGCACCGCGCCGCTGTGAAAGCGCGGCACCAGCCAGCGGTCTTGCCCCGCGGTGACCAGCGCGAGCGGCACCGCAGGCGAAGCCAGCGAGGCCATGTCGAAGTCGGCGGCCAGCGGCACGCCGGCGACCACGGCCTGGATGCGGGCGTCGCTATGGCTTTGCCAGCTGGCATCGCTGAATCTCTGGCGGATCACCGTCAGCACCACTTTTTTTTTCAGGCCGTCCAGCAGGCCGCCCGTGAGGCGGGTGCTCAACCCGGCGCAGGTCTGGAAGTCCTCGGCAATGTGGGCCTCGCAATGCCGGGTGAACAGGGCCGGCGACCAGCGGCCGCCGGCCAGCGTCAGCGCCGTGTGGCCGCCGGCCGACATGCCGTACATGCCGACCTTGTCGAGCGACAGCAGTGCTGCGAAGCGCGGTTCGCGCGCGACCGCGTCGATGGCGCGCGAGACCTCGGCGGGCCGCAGCTTCCAGCTGTCGGGTCCGGGGGAGGAGGGATCCATGGCGTTGTCGCCGCGGTGCTGGGGAAAGGCGACGACAAAGCCGTCTTCGACCAGGCGGCGCGCCAAATCGGTATAGGTCAAGGGGGAACCGCCCGAACCGTGCGAGATGACGACCAGGCGCGTGTTGCCGCGCACCGGCTGGCCGTCTTTGTCGACTTTGAGGGAATAGGAGCCGACCTGCATGGGGCGGTCTTCGCCGGCCGAAGGATAAAAAACGCTGATGGCGGCGTCATCCTGCAGGCCTGGCAGTTTGGTAAAACCCATGCCGGCCTGCGCGCCGGCGGCGGCGAGCAGCATCAGGCTGCTGAGGATGTAACGATGCATGGGTGCTTCCTCCTTTATTGTGGGTACCGGTCGGCGTGGCCGGCGGCGTGCTGTGCGCGGCTCGGGGCATTTTCCCCGGTTTCGCGCGGCGCCCCGTTGCCGTGCCCGGCGATAATCGCGGCTATATTTTTTGGAGCCAGCGTGGATATAGCACTGTTGATCAAAGCCGCCATCATGGGCATCGTCGAGGGCCTGACCGAATTCCTCCCTATCTCCTCGACAGGCCACCTCATCCTGGCTGGCGCGCTGCTCGGTTTTGACGACGACAAGGCCAAGGTTTTCGACATCGCGATCCAGACCGGCGCCATCTTCGCGGTCATCCTGGTCTACTGGCAGAAGATACGCGCGACGGTTGTCGCCCTGCCGACCGAGAAACAGGCGCAACAGTTTGTGCTCAATGTGCTGGTGGCTTTTGTACCGGCCGTGGTGCTGGGCCTGCTGTTCGGCAAGGCCATCAAGGCCCATCTGTTCACGCCGGTTGTGGTGGCCAGCACCTTCATCATCGGCGGCTTCATCATCCTCTGGGCCGAAAAGCGCCAGCAGAACAATCCCGCCGCCGCGCGCATCCAGGAAGTGGAAGCCATGACGGTGATGGACGCGCTCAAGGTGGGCCTGGTGCAATGCCTGGCGATGATCCCGGGCACCAGCCGCAGCGGCGCGACCATCATCGGCGGCATGCTGCTGGGGCTGTCACGCAAGGCGGCCACCGATTTTTCTTTCTTCCTGGCCATGCCCACGCTGATAGGCGCGGGCGCCTACAGCCTCTACAAGGAACGCGCGCTGCTGTCGATGGGCGACCTGCCGCTGTTCGGCGTCGGGCTGGTGTTTTCTTTCCTGAGCGCCTGGCTATGCGTGCGCTGGCTGCTGCGCTATATCTCGACCAACAGCTTTGTGCCTTTTGCCTGGTACCGCATCGCCTTCGGCATCGTGGTGCTGGCCACGGCCTGGAGCGGGCTGGTGGTCTGGGCGGCATAAGGCGGTTCACCCATGCGCTCCCGCTGGTTTTCAAAGATTCTTGCGGGCTTGCTGCTGCTGGTGGCTTCGCTGTCGCATGCAGCCGGCCCGGTCAACATTCCCTCGCTGGACGGCAAGCTGCAGATTCCGGCCTACTGGTTTGACGCGGGTGACGGCGAACCCCGGCCCGCCATCATCGGGCTGCACGGCTGCGGCGGCGCACTGGACGGCAAGGGCAACTTCGGCGAGCGCTTTTTTCGTTATGCGGGCTATTTCAACGCGGAACGCATCCACTTCCTGCCGCTGGACAGCTTCACGCCGCGCGGCCAGAAATCGATCTGCGAAACGCCGAACAAGCTGCGCACCATTCATGAAGCGGACCGTCGCGAGGACGTGTTCGCCGCCATCGCCTGGCTGGCAAAACAGCCGTCGGTGGATATGTCGCGCATCGTGGTCATGGGCTGGTCGCATGGCGCGCAGACCGTGCTCAGCACGGTGGACGCGACGGACAAGTACGTGCAGGCGCAGGCGGTGCAGCCGCGCGCCGCCGTGGCTTTTTACCCGGGCTGCCTGGTGAACAACAAGATGTGGAACTATGAAGTCCACAAGCCGCTGCTGATCATGATCGGCGAGCTCGACGACTGGACGCTGGCGCACGAGTGCGTCACGCTGCAGGAACGCCTGCGAAAGAACAAGGCCAATGCGGCGGTGGACCTGGTGGTCTACCCGGGCAGCTACCACGGCTTCGACGGCACAGGCCCGGTGAAGCAGAGGGAAGGCCTGGGCAACACCAAGACCGGCAAGGCCACGGTGGGCGGCAACCCCGCGGCGCGCGAGGCCTCGCATGCGCGCATGTTCGAGTTTCTCTCGGCGCAACTGGGCCAGCCCTTGCTGCTGTCGCATGCCCAGCGCTTCAAGGGCCATCACTATGTGCTGCCGCCGGCCTCGGGTTTCGCGGCAACCGACGACATGGCCGCCGTGCCGCTCAGCGAGGCCGGCAAGGCGCGCTACGCCCACTTTCGCGGTTTGCCCTCACCCAAGGCCTTCGCCTTGACGGAAAAAGGCGGCTGGTATTTCAACGCCGGCGAACCCGAGGCGATGGCCACGGTTTTCCAGCAGTGCGCGAAGGCGAAATCGAAATGCTGGCTTTATGCCGTGGACGACCAGGTCGTGTGGCAACCCGACGTGGCGGCGCGGGCCGGCGAAGCGGGGCTCAAGCGTGTGGGTGCGCCAGGCCACTGAGCGCCGCGCCGCAATGCCCGCGATTGGCGTGGCGTCTGACAAGAACTGTCACATCCCGGTGTTAGGCTGGATATTTCAACTCCACCTCAGAGGCGCACCATGAGCATTCTCGGCAAAATTTTCGGCAAGATATTTCCTTCGCTGCAAACGCCCGACCCTGTGCCACCGGTCGCCGCCGCGCCTGCCGGCACAGCACCCGCAGCACCTGCCCCGGCACCCGCAACACCGCCCATGCAGCAGGTGGACGTCGAAGCCCTGCTCAACGGCATGGCCAGCAAGAACCCGGAAAAACTCAACTGGAAGACTTCCATCGTCGACCTGATGAAGCTCTTGCACCTGGACAGCAGCCTCGGCGAACGCAAGGAGCTGGCGAAGGAACTGGGTTACACAGGCGACATGAACGACAGCGCCACGATGAACATCTGGCTGCACAAGCAGGTCATGAACAAGCTGGCGGCCAACGGGGGCAAGGTGCCGGCCGACCTGATGGACTAGGTCCTCAGGGCAACAACGCTCAGGCGGACCTGAGCTTCTCCACCAGCGCCGCATAACCCAGCATCCTGACAGCGATACCGGCGGCCTCGAAGGCATGCTCGGCTCGCTGCGGCCGGCGGGCACCACCGGCGCGCCGAAGTGGGCATCATGGCGTTGTTTGATCTCGATAACATGGGCGTTTATCCACTGTATGGACAAATGCCATGCCCGTAGACAATTCCGACCAGACGCCCCTGATGCCTTACCAGTACCCGAACCCGCCGGACGCGCGGCCGGAAATCGTGGTGCAGCACGCGATACCGACCGACGAGCGGCTCTGGGTGCCGCAGGCCGAGAACGTCTGGTTCCGCCCGCTGTGCCTCAATGCCAGCCAGGGCTACTGGATGAATCTGCTGCGCGTGCGCAAGTCTGGCGTGCTGAGCCGGCATCGCCATCCGCAGGCGGTGCATGGCTTTGTGCTCAAGGGCCGCTGGCGCTACCTCGAGCACGACTGGGAGGCCACCGAAGGCAGCTATGTCTTCGAGCCGCCCGGCGAAACCCATACGCTTTATGTGCCCGAGGACGTCGAGGAAATGATCACCTACTTCCAGGTCAACGGTGTCATGTATTACACCGACCCCTACGGCAAGGGCATGGGCTACGAGGACGTGTTCACCAAGATCGAGATGTGCAACAAGCATTTCGAAGCCGTCGGGCTGGGTGCCGATTACACAAAGCAGTTCATACGCTGACTGAAATTTTCTGAAGGAACCATGGATGACTTACCAGGCCGGACTCTTTAAAGGCAAACGCGCGCTGGTCGCCGGCGCGACGCAGGGCATAGGCGCCGTGATCGCCAACCACCTCGCTGCGCTGGGCGCTGAAGTGACCGCGCTGGGACTGGGCGGCGGCGACGGAACGCTGGAGGCTGGCGTCGAAGTGCGCCGGGCCGACGTGACCTCGGCGGCCAGCCTGGACGCGGCGCTGGCCGGCATAGACACGCTGGACATCGTATTTAACTGCGCCGGCATCATCCAGCGCGGCGCCGAGCACGACATCGAGGTTTTCGAAAAAGTGCTGGCCGTCAACCTGAGCGGCACCATGCGCGTGTGCACCGCCACGCGCGAACGCCTCAAGGCCAGCCGCGGCTGCATCGTCAACACGGCTTCCATGCTGAGCTTTTTCGGCGGCGGCCTGGTGCCGGGCTATGCGGCCAGCAAGGGCGGCGTGGCCCAGCTCACCAAGTCGCTGGCGATTGCCTACGCGCCCGATGGCATCAGAGTCAACGCCATCGCGCCCGGCTGGATCGCCACGCCGCTCACGCAGGCCCTGCAGGACGACCCGGCGCGCGCCGGCCCCATCCTGGCGCGCACGCCGATGGGCCGTTGGGGTACGCCCAAGGATGTGGCTGAGGCGGCGATGTTTCTTTGCACGCCGGCGGCCGGGTTTATGACTGGGGTGATTTTGCCGGTGGATGGGGGGTATATGGTGGCTTAGTTGCCGGGTCTTGCGCCGGCCTTCCGCGCTCCTGTGTTCTCTGCATAGGCTTGCTGGCCGGGGTCGCCCGGCGGCGACTCACTTTTCTTTGCTTCGCCAAAGAAAAGTAAGCAAAAGAAAGGCGACCCGCAGTCTGGGTCCCCTGCGCTTCGCTACGGGGCAACCTGCGGTGCTCGAGCCAAGCGGGGTCCGGCTAAACTCGCTTCGCTCAGACAACGCCGGCCCTGATCCGCTTGTCTCTGCGCTCCTCGGCCCAGCCAGGACGGGGCAATCGGGAGCGGRGACAAAAGACAAAGAAAACCAAATACAACAAGGACTCGCCAAGGCGAGTCCTTGTGGTTTCCAGTATTTGAATTTGGTATTCATTCCCCACCCCTTGTGGATGCGCTGAGGAGCGGAGGTCCAGACGGATCAGGGATCGCGTTGTTTGAGCGAAGCGCAGCGTAGCGAGTTTAGCGAGACCCCGTCTGGACCGAGCACCGCAGGTTGCCCGCAGCGAAGCGGAGGGACGCAGCAACCAGGGTCGCCTTTTCTTTTGCTTACTTTTCTTTTGGCGAAGCAAAAGAAAAGTGAGTTGCCGCCGGGCAACCCCCGGTCAGCAACCCTCAGCAGAGAGCGCAAGCCGGAGCAAGAAAAACTAATCGAGGAAGTTCCTCAAAGCAGCTTCGACGGCAGCAGCCGTCATCAAAGGCTTCTCCATCGGAAACAGATGACTCCCATCCAGCATCATGATCCGTCCTTTGGTGACCTTCTCAGTCATCGCCATCCCAACCTGCTTCATCTCAGCCGACTGCCGCCCGCCAATAAACGCAACAGGGCATTTGAGGGGATGGCGTTTCAGCAGGCCCTCGAGGTTGTCAGGCAGGGTGTTGTAAATCGCGGTTTCGACGTCGCGGTCGAAGCTGAGCAACTGCTTGCCTTCGTCCTCGCCTGTGCCTTCATAAGTGCCGTGCTCGATGTAGTCGCGTAGCACCTGCTCGTCCCAGGCGGCAAAAGCTTTTTTGCTTCGGAAGTGCTCGAACACTTCGTCCTTGCCCAGCCACTGGTTTTTGCGCTTGCGGCTGATGGCGCCGGGTGAGATGGCACCGACCAGCTGCGCGCGTTTGGCGACGCTCAAGGCTCGGGCGCGCCAGCCGCCCAGGATGGGGGAGTCGACCAGCACCACGCCCTTGACAGGCTGGCCGCCCAGCACGGGGTTGCGCGCGGCGCACATCAAGCTCAGGAAACCGCCTAGCGAATGGCCGACCAGGAAGGCCGGCTGGCCGCACTTTTCAACTTCACGAGCCGTGAAGTCGGCGAGCTGCTGCACAAGGTGCGGCCAGTTGCTGGTGACGGGATAGCGCGGGTCGTGGCCGAACTTGTCGACGGCCTTGACCTGGAAGCCGCGGGCTTTCAGGCTCTGGAAGACCGCGCTGTAGGTAGCGCCCGGAAAACTGTTGCCGTGGGAAAAAATGACCAGCGGTTTTGAAGAGGAGGGCACGGCTTAGATTAATTTTTCATCCGGCGTGCTGATCTTCTTCAGCGGCTCGTGGCGCGTGGCCGGCATCTTCAGCGGGATGTCGGTGTGCGCGTCGTCCCAGACCGGGTCTTCGATGCTGTCGAAGACCTCGCGCAGCTTCTGGCCCCAGCTGCTGTGCATCATGCGGTAATAAGGGTTGTCGTTGTCGATGCAGACGATCTTGTCGCTCTTGTAGGTGTCGGCTTCGTAGACCACCAGGTCCAGCGGCAGGCCGACCGAGAGGTTGGACTTCATGGTCGAGTCCATGGACACCAGCACGCATTTGGCGGCTTCGGCCAGCGGGGTGGCGGGGGTCAGGACACGGTCCAGCACGGGCTTGCCGTATTTGGACTCACCGACCTGGAAGTAAGGCGTCTCGTCGGTGGCTTCAATGAAGTTGCCGGCCGAGTACATCTGGAACAGGCGCATGTTCTCGCCGCGAATCTGCCCGCCGAAGACCAGCGAGACGTTGAAGTCGACATCCGCGTTTTTGAGCGACTCGGCGTCGCGGTCGTAGACGCGGCGTATCGCCGAGCCCAGCACGCGGGCGGCGTCGAACATGCTCTTGGCGTTCCAGATGGTGATGGGCTCGCCGCCGTCGTGGTCCTTGAGCTGCTCGACCTGCAGGATCTCGCGGATGGACTGCGAGATCGACAGGTTGCCGGCCGACAGCAGCACCATGAAGCGGTCGCCGGCCTTTTCGTAGACGATCATCTTGCGGAAGGTGCTGATGTGGTCCAGGCCCGCGTTGGTGCGGGAGTCTGACAAAAACACCAGCCCGGCGTTGAGTTTGGCGGCGACGCAGTAGGTCATGAGGTGGTCTGGGAGTGTGGGGGACGTGGAAGGCGTGGAGGGTGTCGGGTTGCGCTGGGTCACGGGGAGACGGAAATCTTTTTGAGGCGGTACAGGACGTCAAGCGCCTCGCGAGGCGTCAGCGCATCGGGGTCTATGGTACCCAATGCCTTGTCGACGGCGCTTTGCTCGGCGGCGGCCGACTCAGGCGGCGCGGCGAACAGGTCGACCTGGGCGCGCGCTTCGGTCTGGTGGGCTTCGAGAGCCGTGAGCGCATGGCGGGCGTGGTTGACGACGGCGGCGGGCACACCGGCCAGCTTGGCCACGGCAATACCGTAGCTCTTGCTGGCGGGGCCGGGTTCGATGTGGTGCAGGAACACGATGTCGGCGCCGGACTCGACCGCGCTGACGTGCACATTGATGGCGCCGTGGTGTTGGGCCGGGAATTCGGTGAGCTCGAAGTAATGCGTGGCGAACAGGGTGAAGGCCTGCGTCTTGTTGTGCAGGTAGGCGGCAATGCCGCCTGCCAGCGCCAGGCCGTCGAAGGTGGAGGTGCCGCGGCCTATCTCGTCCATCAGCACCAGCGAATGTGGCGTGGCGGCGTGCAGGATTTGCGCGGCTTCGGTCATCTCGAGCATGAAGGTCGATTGCGCGTTGGCCACGTCGTCGGCCGCGCCTATGCGCGTGTGGATCGCGTCTATGGGCCCGAGCCGGCAACTGGCCGCCGGCACATAAGAGCCCACGCTGGCCAGCAGCACGATGAGCGCCACCTGGCGCATATAGGTCGATTTGCCGCCCATGTTGGGGCCGGTGATGACCTGCATGCGGTGCTTGCCGCTCATGGCCGAGTCATTCGCGATAAAGGAGCCGCCACCCGTCTCTGCCAGGCGCGCCTCCACCACCGGGTGCCGGCCCTGCACGATATCTATGCAGGGCTCGCGCACAAACACCGGCGCGGCCCAGTTCAGTGTGAGCGAGCGCTCGGCCAGCGCGCAGAGCGCGTCCAGCGAGGCCAGCGCGCGCGCCAGGCGGCTCAGCGCGGGGATGAAGTCCTGCAGCTGGTCGAGCAATTGTTCATACAGCCACTTCTCGCGCGCCAGGGCGCGTTCCTGCGCCGACAGGGCCTTGTCTTCAAAAGCCTTGAGTTCGGGCGTGATGTAGCGCTCGGCGTTTTTTAATGTCTGGCGGCGGCGGTAGTCGTCGGGCACCTTGTCGAGCTGGCCTTGCGTGACTTCGATGTAGAAGCCGTGCACCTTGTTGAACTGCACGCGCAGGTTGGCGATACCGGTGCGGGCTTTTTCGCGGACTTCGAGGTCCAGCAGGAAGCCGTCGCAATTGGTCTGGATGGCGCGCAGCTCGTCGAGGTCGGCGTCGCAGCCGTGGTTGATGACGCCGCCGTCGCGTATCAGCGCGGCCGGTTCGTCGAGCACATAGCGGCCCAGCAGGGCGGCGCAGCCGGCCGGCGGCTGCAGGTCTTCAAAGATGCGGGTCAGCAGTTCCGGAAAATCGCTGCCCGCGGGCGCTGCCAACTCGGCTTTTTGCAGCGTGTCTTTCAGCGCGACCAGTTCGCGCGGCCGAACCTGGCGCAGCGCGATGCGGGCGGTGATGCGTTCTACATCGCTGCAGCCTTTGAGCTTGGCGCGCAGGGTCTGCTGCGGGCCGCCGCGCAAATGTGTGATGGCGTCCAGGCGCGCCGCCGCCTGCGCGCGGTCGCGGCGCGGCGTGAGCAGCCAGCTTTTGAGCGCGCGGCTGCCCATGCCGGTGGTGCAGGTGTCCAGCAGCGAAAACAGCGTAGGCGAATCTTCGCCACGCAGCGTCTGCGTGAGTTCGAGGTTACGGCGCGTGGTTTGCGGCAACTCGATCAGCTCGCCGGATCGCACCACCTGCAGGCCTTGCACATGCGACAGCGCCCGGCCCTGTGTGTGTTCGGCATAACCGAGCAGCGCCGAGGCGGCGGCATGCGCTTCGTTCAAGGCCTCGGCATTCCACGACGCGAGCGAGGCGACCTTGAGCTGGTCCAGCAGGCGGCGCGCGCCCAGGGCGGTGTCGAACTGCCAGGCCGGGCGCGCGGTGGAGGCGCAGCGCTGGGCTTTGAGGCGCTGCTCGAAGGCCGGCGTCACGTCGATGTTGTAAAGCAGCTCGCTGGGCGCCACGCGGGCCAGCCAGGCTTCGAGCTCGTCGTTGGCGCAGTGTGCCAGGTGGATTTCGCCTTGCGTCACGCTGAGCCAGGCCAGGCCGCAGGTGTTGCGCGCGCCCTGGTGCACGGCCAGCAGGATGGATTCGTTCTTGTCGTTGAGAAGCTCGGTGTCGGTCAGCGTGCCGGGTGTCACCACGCGCACCACTTTGCGCTCGACCGGGCCCTTGCTGGTGGCGACGTCGCCGACCTGCTCGCAGATCGCCACCGATTCACCGAGCTTGATCAGCTTGGCCAGGTAGCCTTCGAGCGCATGGAAGGGGACGCCGGCCATCACGACCGGCTCGCCGGCCGACTGGCCGCGCCGCGTCAGCGTGATGTCGAGCAGGCGCGCGGCTTTCTCGGCATCGGCGAAAAAGACTTCATAAAAGTCGCCCATGCGGTAGAACACCAGCGTGTCCGGGTACTCGGCCTTGATGCCGAGGTACTGCTGCATCATGGGCGTGTGGTTTTTTGAGCTATCTTGCATTGTCCGGGGTACTCAAAAATCATTTAAAAATCAATAGCTTACGCATTATTTTTCGGTCTTCGTGCCCCGATAGTGCTCAATCATAGAGGGTGCGGCTCTGGAACTTCCTGACCTCACTGAGAGAAGAAAAAAGTTATTAGAAATCAACAGCTTACGCTACGACGACGATTCTTATGGCTTCCGATCAGGGGTCATAAACGGTCATCGCGCCAAAAAAATTCCGCCAAAACGCCGCCAAATTTAGCTCGCGTCCTAGCCTAATAGTGGTTTTGGCGGAACCGGCGTTAGGGACCATTTAGAGGCTACACGACGCTATTCTGTGCATGGGGGAGTCTTTTCGGGTGTGAAAGTGCGCGAGGACGATGTGCCCGTGCCCGGCTTTCACCCCTCTTTCGATGACGATCACGTCACCATCAAAGATTTGTAGGCGATCATTGAGGAGCTGCTGACGCGCATTACGAATATGGTGGCCGGCCTCACGATCAGCTTGTCGAACAAGTCGATCCGGGTGGCGCCCAGATCCTCCGCCGAAGACGGTAAGCCCGCTTTTACCAAAAAGTCGAGCTCGGGGACCCAAATGGGGGAGGCGTTCAGCAGTTGAGAGCGCGGACACTGCGCGGCGCGATCAAGACGGCTGAGAGAGGTTAACCATCAGGAGCGCAAGCTCTGTAGCAATGCTGCGCCAAGGGTTGTCTGCATATCAGTACGGGCAGGGCTCGAGATTTGGGGGCTGTTCGCCCGTAGAATTTGCTATCAGGGTGCGATACGCGTTGTTTTCATAAGACGAATTGTCTCCACCCGGTGTGACATGGCAGAAAAAAGGACTTTATGAGCGACAAAGAGCAACTTAAATCCGTGCTGAAAAAATTGGCCGAGGACGGCTGGGCCGCAGACTCGCAACCTGTGCTGCTCAGCAACATCCCGCCGATGCTCCATGAAGCGATCACGGATCCAGATTACAAGAAGCTTTTGGGAAGCACTTCTCTGAAGTCTTTTATAAAGGCCACCGGCGAGGAAGCGGGTTATCAACTTATTGAACATCCAATTAAGAGCGCTAAAGTGGCAATCGCGCCTTTGAATGTCAATTTTGAGTTCGATGATGTGGATGCTGCGGCGCGCGCTAGCAAAACTGCCAACGTTAAGAGCTCTGCTCGCGCCACGCTAGCTTTCTTAAAAGCATTGGAGACCCTCTCCGAAGAAGATCAAGCAAAGATCGCTATTCCCGTTTCGGTTTTGATCAAACTGCTACGGTGAGATGAAAATTTTTATTTGCTTGATTTCTTCAAACGAGAAAATCAACGCCATCTATGGCAAGGCCAATCGGGCATTAATTCCAAAAGAATTCTGGAAAAGTCCAATTCTCAACGGCGCTGAGCTGCACATTGAGATGAAGTCGTTCAATCCGACTAAAGGGACTTCCCTCGACGAGTTTCTGCTCTCTGAAGTCAAGACTTTCGACGCCGCGATTCTTGTCATTGAGCAAGGCCAGGAATATGTTGCGTCTGCGGTAAGAGACGCCTTCTTCAGCGCTATCGTTCCCATCGCGGAACCCATTCCCAGCCCGCAAAATTTTTTCGCAGCAATTTTTGCGAAGCTGCTTAAAAATTTTCTCAATTTGTGGGAAATCATGTCGGAGTCAGCGAATGAGCAGGCGATGCTTCTTCCGCTGCGAAATTTCGCAGCAAACGATCGTCAATCGTTGGCGGTTCTTTGCCGCGACAACTTCACGATCGGACCATTCAAAGATAACGTCAAAACGTTGACGAGCTCATTAAAAGGGAGGAGACGACCCCAGAGACGATCGAATTCGAAAAGAATGCACTTTGTGGACGATCAGGAAAAGCTTTTTGAATATGGGCACGAGGACCATTCCAGGCATGCCACTGGAACTCCGCATGCGGCGTCGTGCGACATCGCAGGCAATTTTCGTTTTGGAAAACGATTCGCCCCTGAGCGGCACTTCAATGTGTTCAAAGAGGTGAAAGAGCAAACCAGCATCTCTGGCAGCTTCCCTGATTGCCACGGCGCTCTCGTCGTTGTCCCGGAGCGGCGACACATCAACATGTTCAGTAACGACTACCACTAAGAAATAAGCGGCAATCAACATAAAGTTAATTACCGCTATTTGGGGTATCTAGCTGTGTTACCAGATGCGGCAGGCAATATCGAAGACATGTCTCGCTAAAACACTTAAGTTTCTGGAGAGCTTCCGCGCTATCATCCTGCACCAAATCGCCAAGTCAGTGTCAATTTCTTGAATTCACGAACTGGACATCTGGTCAGTAGATGAAGTAGCTAGTTTACAACAAGAATAACGTGGTGTCAATGACACAGATACATATGTGCTAGTGGCGAGCTACGGGCTAAAGAAACGCAGTTGAGGGGTGTCACCTGTCGACATAGTCTAGGTTATCAAATGCGCGGCAAGTTCGCGCGATTTATTAGTTCTGCCAACACGTAACTAGATTCCATTTGCGCCCATCCCAATCGATGCCGTTTGCGCCGGCAGTCAAATTGTTGCCATGAAAAAGGCTCCAGATCAGGCAGTCAGTAGTGAACTCGTCGTTGAGCTTGGTGGTGGGGGCCAAGAGCTGGTCTCTGTCGTTTTGCCATGTTTTTTAATCAAGAGTCTGGCGGCAAACGCTACCTGCGCGAAAGCGCTCGTCACCGGACAGTGCGGCAACTTTCACAGAGGGATTTGGTGGAACTTTCCTAGAAACTATGGCCGCAGTAGTCGAGACGCCTGCCAAGGCATTGGCTTCGATGCTGTTGGGCGACACTTGCCCCCAGTCTTGCTTCGGACAATCTTCACGGTTTGCTTGAACATCCAAATTCTTCCTCGGAGATTCGTCAAGTCCTACGGCTGCAGGATGCGGTGCTTCTTGAGCAGTCCATCGAAAAAGCTTTTGAGCATCGTCTCTGAACGTTCTCCGACAGTCCAGGTGTCTATAGCTACGTCTGAAAATTCGGCGCCGCCAAATCGATACACCTCGTAGCCAGATAACCGAAGTCTTCGATCTTCACTGGCCATCTCTGCGTATCGCTGTGCATCAGCTGTCCACTTTCCGAGGGCTTCTTCATTTGCGTAATGCTGCCGACCGTCGACCTCAATCACGATGCGCACACCGTGCTCTAGCATTAAGAGGAAGTCCATTCTCTGCCGAGCGAGGAACTGCTCATCGCCCCTTTGGCGCTTTGTGTATGGGTCGTAGTGGAGGAAGACTTGTGGAAGCAATGCCGGCAGCTTGTCGGCCAGGACCGGTGCGTATAGCTTGTAGTAGCTGCGAAAGATGGCGTATTCACCTGGTGACCGTGCTGAGCGCACGGACTGGCTAAGGCGTTGATAGAGCTGAGTCTTTGCTTCTTCTTCACTGACTGAGTGGCCTGTGGCCCACCAGTCTCTCAAATGCTTCCATTCAAGAGCTCCCTGTGGCGGCAGGGGGATGTCGTAGATCAGGACGTGCTCAGCATTTTTGGTGATCTCCACGTCATTATTTATAGCGTCGCGGAACACAAGCTCCGGCTTGGGGCCAGTCGAAGCGAAGATGAGGTTCTTCATCGCGCCGCTTACCAACGATCGTTGCTCCACAACCTCATATACGGGATACCCTGAGTCTGAGCCTGTGGCGGATACGAGGTAGCCCGAGCGTGCCAGAGCAGCTGAAATATGCGTGGCTAACCGTTCCTGGGTCTCGTCTCGGCGACTCGCGGGGTGGAGAACCTCTTTGATCAAACTGAAAAAGCGCGCTTGGCTGCAAGTGAGTACACCACACCTGATGAGCATCGCCTCGCTCGACATGTCTTCGGGATTTCTCAGGTAGTGCTGCTCAATGTCATCCCTGAGAGAACCGCGGATTCGAGTGGTGAAGCCAAAGACCTCTTGAAAAATGTTCCCGAACACCGCTTCCAGCACCTCGAAGAGGTCACGCTCTCCAAATAGGGTGTCAACGGAATTTAGCGTCTTGAGGGTGTCTCGTCTGACGATTTCGGACACTGGTCTGTCGGCATACTTCACCGCACTGATGATGTCGTCAATGCCAGGACTGGGATACACCTCGTGAACTTCTTGAGCGATTTTCAGAAGCTCACCAGGTCCGAAGGCTGAGAGCCTTGCTTTGACGTAAGACCTTTTGCTCGAATGCGCCTCGTGTGAATCAGCTTCATCAACCGATTCCTGAATTGAAAAGCGAACGCAGATCGACGGGACGTTATAGGATTTGACTTCATGGGCGATCACCTCGGCAATCTCTTGTCGAAGTTGCTCAGGGTCGAATGCCAGTTTGGTTGCCATAACGCCGCTCGCGGTTACTCGACGTAAAACAAGGCGTCCAGCATCGCAGCTCGTCCTTGCCAGGCTTCGAGGTCCACTGGATCAGAAGGAGGAGGGGACTTCCACCAGGGAGTGTCGATCAGGCGCCCAATAATTTCATACCAGTAGCGGTCGTAGTTCAGTCCGCTCTTTCGGATATCAAATTCATCAGTTAGCTTGTCGCGGTTCTTGCTGTCTACACAGAGGAAATAGTCGGGTCGCTTCAGTGCGAGTAGGCGCGACGATGTGCCAATACCGTCTCGGCCGTTGGGGAATGCTTTCACGTATTCCTCGATGAATGCATCGTATTGGGGCTTGCTCACCTCTCCCGTGAGGGGAATTCGGTCCAAGGCGTGAGAGAGGTGGACATTGTTATTGTTGATGGCCTGCTGAAAGTAGCCCACACCCATCATGGAGCCAAACCACTTGGCATCTTTGGCAATCTTGGAGTCCATGCCAGCCACAGCCTTGCGCTCCTCCTGACTCATGTCTGAAAAGCGTGGAGACCTTGTGAAGAGCTTTCGAACAATCGAGAGCAGTTCCAGGCGATCGTTGAAATTGTGGATCTTGTCTGCCTTTACAAGGCCCAGATACTGCGCCCAGTCCATCGTCATCAATGGCATATACACCGGAGCGGTGCCACTTTTGGTTTCCCCATATTGGCCTTCAAGCCGCTTGAGTTCGGGTTGCCTGAGTTTCCACAGTTTGCGGTAGTTATCCGCTTCCTCATGGCTCACCGCTCTCGCTTCCTTGAATTGGGCCTCGATGAATGCGAGCGCCTGGTCCAATACTTCGGGCTGACCGTCCTTATGACTGATGAGTGTTGATAGCTCGGTATTCACGGTCATTGCACCCTCGGTAAAGTTGGCACTTCCGATAATTATTTCGAACTCTGTGCCGGTGCCATCGTGAAAGCAGTAGACCTTGGGGTGGAATACGCCAGCGGGCTGGAGCATGAACCGAGTTGTTGCAGACCCCACGAAGGCATCGAGCACGTCCGGGTGGGTTTGATAAAAATGTGTGCCAATGACGGCATGCTTCACCTTGGTGCGATGAGAGAGCAGGCTTTTAAAGGCCTCCGTGCCGGCAGATGCCCATGCAACTGCCAGACTCACATGCTGATATTTGGTGAAAAGCCTCGTGAGATGCGCCTTGAAGGCGGTGCCATTGGAGATGAGCTGCACGTCTGTCCCTAGTGTTTTCTTCCATCATAGATGGCAGCACCACCAGGCAGGGCTAATGTTCTTCTTGGCAGCGCTCGCTCTGCCTTAGCGGACAACAACATTGAATGTCATGAATGCTTTCACCGTCGTGCCAAGGTCGCCTGCCGCTCCCTGGTGATCTCTAACGCTTCTCTATCAGCAGTTAGAGAACTGCCGCCAATTCACCGCCAAAAAATGCTAAATGCTCCTGAGAGCCTTTATCCATGCGGATACGGCAATGTTGCTGCATCATGGGCGTGTGAGCGGCCAGCGGCGGCATGCCTGAGTTCACGGGGCTGGCGGTACTGGCTAGTTCGGGTCTCACGGGGAGGTTGTCACTCATGCGTTGGGTGGGAAGAAGCGGCGGGCGCCGGGGCCAATCCCGCATTATCGATGGGCGCCGGCCTGGCCGGTTTGGCAGGTTCGGCCAGCACGCGCGCCTGGGCCTGCCGCAGTTCCCGCGCCATCGCGCAGGCCAGCTCCAGCCGGCGCAGCAGCCAGGGCGTGAGGTCGGTGATCATCAGCGGGTCGGGCCGGGGCTGGAAGGGCTGGCCGGCGATGGCCGGGCCGGCTGGGGGCGGCGCGGCCCCGGTGTCCGACAGTTCGGCTTCGATGCGCTTGGCGGCCCGCGCCAGCGCCGGCCTGGCGACGGCAAGGTCGAGTTGGGCGCGGTGCAGCAGCAGCAGGGATTTGACGGCCGTGAGCTGGGCCAGCAACTGGTAGCTGCGCGCCTGCAGGGCCTCGAGGGGCTCTAGCGGCGGGCGCACTTTCTGCGGCTCGGCCAGGCTGCGCTGGGCGGCCAGCGTGAGGTCGGACAGGCTGTTGTAGGCCTCGCGCCGGGCCAGCCGCCAGGGCAGGTCGGACGCCCGGGCCTCGTCCAGCAATGCAAGCGCGAGCTGCGCATGCCGGGCCTGGGCGCGCGCGCTGCGCAGCGCCAGCGCCGGAATCTGGTTGCGCTCCCAGGCCGGCAGCACATAGCTGAACAGCCAGGCGATCAGCGCGCCCAGCAGGGTGTCGGCCAGGCGCTCGACCATGGCGAAGCCGGGCTGCGCGCCCGCCAGCAGCAGATGCGCCTGCAGCAGGCCGGCCACGGTGGCCGCGATCGAGGTAAATAGGTAGCGCCGCAGCGCAAAGGCATGCGCCAGCCCCATGCTGAGCGCGATCACGCCGAAGATGGCCCGGGCGCCCGGGTGCGCGGCCAGCACCAACATGACCAGCGCGCAGCCCAGCAGCGTGCCGACGACGCGGGCGTTGCGGCGCTGCACGGTTTGCGCCAGGTTGCCGCGCATCACGACCACGATGGTCAGCAGAATCCAGTATTCGTGCGCCACCCAGGGCAGGCGCAGCGACACCGCATAGCCGGCCGCCACGGCCAGCGCGCAGCGCAGGGCGTAGCGCAGGATGGGCGCACTCCAGCCGAGCTGGCCCAGCAGCGGCTTCCAGGACCAGTGGGTGGTGCTGACGAAGAGCTGCCACTGGGTGCGCACGGCCGACAGCCCGGGCGGGATGTCGCCGCGCGCCAGCGCCGCCAGTTTCACGGCTTCGTCGTTGATGTGGCCTATGCGGTCGGCCATGTTGTGCAGCAAAGCGAGCGGGTCGGTGGTGTCTATGCGCAGCGGGTCGGGCGCCAGCGGGTCGATGCGCTTGGTGCGCGGCGGCAGCGCGCCGGCAAGCTGCGGCCGCAGGTCGGTGATGGCGATGATCACCGCGCCGTGCCGGCCCAGCAGCAAGTCCATGCCCAGCGCCTCGAGGCGCGCGGCGGTGCTGTCCAGCGCCAGCTGCAGGGCGGGCAGCACGGCCACGCTGGCGCTGTGCTCCAGCAGGAAATCCAGGTCCAGGTCGCAGGCGAGCTGGTGGTCGCGCGCCTCCAGCAGGCTCAGCAGCATGGCCGCCAGGCGCTGGCGCTCCGGCGTGGTGGGCGATTCCAGCACCACGTCGCGCGTGTTCTGCAGGTGGTCGGCCAGCGCGGCCTGCTGCTGCAGCATGCGCGCCAGCAGCGCGGGATGATCGGGCCGCGGGCCGAAGCGCTGGGACTGGGTGCGCAGGATCTGCGCGAAGCTGTGCAGGCATTCGGCCAGCAGCTGCGCACGAAAGCGCTGGTTCAGCAGGTGGGTGGTCAGCACCGCCCACAGCAGGTACAGCCCGGCGCCGGCCAGGAACCAGGCGCCGTGCAGCGCGATCTGCCCCAGCGTGGCCACCGGCGGCGCGGCCATGGAAAACAGGGTGGAAAACAGCAGCGAAAAACAGATGGGCCCGCCGCGCTTGCCCCAGGCCATCATCATCACGGCCAGGAAGGTGGCGGCCGTGACCACGATGCCCAGCAGCAACTCGTCGTGGCGCACCAGCTGCACCAGCATGAAGAGCGGCGCGCCCAGCAGCGGCGCGGGCAGCATCTGCATGATCTTGCGCCGGCGCGGCGCGGGCACGTCGGGCAGGCTGGTGATCAACACGCCCACCGCGGCCGTGGAGGCGGCGGCCAGCCCGGCGGCCTCGAAGATGGCCAGCATGATGAGCACCAGGCCCAGCGAGACCGTCAGCCCGTTGGCGACGTACTGGCTCAGCAGCACGTACAGGCTTTTTTGCAGCCAGCCCTGCGCCCGGCGCTGCAGGCGGATTGCCAGCGCGGGAGAAAGGGCAGGGTCGGACCGGTTCATGGTGTGCCTGGACACACTTTACCTTTACCGAAACGCGCGGACGTAAAAAAAGCCCGCGTGGCGGGCTTTGCAGTTTTCTTTAGAACGGGGCGTCCGGCTTGGCGGCCGCGCTGTCCGCGGCCTTGATGCGCTTGGCCTTGAGCGTCGGCTTTTCGGCCGGGGCGGCGGCGGGCGCCGCGCTTTCTTCGGCGCCTTCTTCAGGGTCTTGCGCGGCGCTCGTGTCCTTGAGGGCCTGGCGCACGGCGGCCTTGTCGCCGGCGCCGGCGAACTTGCTGTACTTGCCCAGGGTGCCCACCAGCTGGCCGTAGATGCGCGGGTTGCCGGCCACGCATTCGCCGTGGTCCATGAAGTCGGCTTCGCCGGTGAAATTGCCGATCAGGCCGCCGGCCTCGGTCACCAGCAGCGAACCGGCCGCCACGTCCCAGGGCTTGAGGTTGGATTCAAAAAAGCCGTCGCTGAAACCGGCGGCCACATAGGCCAGGTCCAGCGCGGCGGCACCGGGGCGGCGCACGCCGGCGCACTGGCTCATGACTTCGCCCAGCATGTTGAGGTAGGTCTTGAGCTTGTCGCCGGGGCGGTAGGGAAAGCCGGTGGAGATCAGGCATTCCTGCAGGCGGGTGCGCTTGGCCACGCGGATGCGGCGGTCGTTCATGTAGGCGCCGCGGCCTTTGGTGGCGCAGAAAATGTCGTTGCGGGTGGGGTCGTAGACCACGGCCTGTTCGACCTTGCCCTTGACGGCCAGCGCGATGCTGACGCAATAGACCGGGAAGCCGTGGATGAAGTTGGTGGTGCCGTCCAGCGGATCGATGATCCAGACGAAGTCGGAGTCCTTGGCGCCATGCTCGCTGCCCGATTCTTCGGCCAGGATGCCGTGGCCGGGATAGGCCGTCACCAGGGTTTCGATGATCGCGGCCTCGGCGGCTTGGTCGATCTCGGTGACGAAGTCGTTGGTCTGCTTGACCGAAACGCGGACGGCTTCGACGTCAAGCGCCGCGCGGTTGATGATGGCGCCGGCAGCGCGCGCAGCCTTGATGGCCACGTTGAGCATGGGATGGAGGTTGCTGGACATAATTTGTAGGGAAGAACGGGAAAATCCGGCGCTGGCGATGCGGGCGGCGGGCAATGCCGGTATTTTCCCATAAACCCGCGATACAGCCCCCTCCGGAGGGCGATACCGCGTCCAGGCGGCCCCGGGAACCGCGGCTAGGCGCCTTCCGCGATCAGGAAGTCCGCGTCGGCATGCTGCTGGCGTATGGCCCGCGCCGCCTGGTATTCGGGGCTGGCGTAACAGGCCCGCGCGGTCGCCATGTCAGCGAATTCCACGACGACGTTGCGCTCGCGGGAGCTGCCTTCCATGCTTTCGTAAGCCCCGCCGCGCACCAGGAAGTTCGCCCCGAACTTCTCGAAAGCGGGTCGTGCCGCCGTCAGGTAACGCGGGTATTCGTCGATGTTCCGCACCGATACGTGCACGATCCAGTAAGCCTTTGCCATGGTGTTCCTTGTGTTTTGAAGTGTTGAAGGCTGGACGATACGCGTGACATTCAATTCTGAAAAATGAATAATAAGGATTGTTTGTATCTTCAAGAGAGATTCATGGAGCTCAGTGATCTGGTGATTTTTCGGGCCGTGGTGGAGGCGGGCGGCGTGACGCGTGCGGCCGAGCGCCTGCACCGGGTGCAGTCCAATGTCACGACGCGTCTACGCCAGCTCGAGGAAAAACTGGGAACGCCGCTGTTTATCCGCGAAGGCAAGCGGCTGCACCTGTCGCCGGCCGGGCAGGTGTTGCTGGACTACGCGCAGCGCCTGCTGGCCCTGGCCGATGAGGCGCGCGATGCGGTGCGGGACGGCAGCCCGCGCGGCGCCCTGGTGCTGGGCGCCATGGAAAGCACCTCGGCGGTACGCCTGCCCGGGCCGCTCAGCGACTTTGTGCGCTTGCATCCCGAGGTCAAATTGACGCTCAAAACCGGCAACCCGCAGCAGCTGGCGGCGGCGGTGCTGGCCGGCACCATCGATGCCGCACTGGTGACCGGTCCCATCGTCGACGGCCCCTTCGAGCGCGAGCCGGTTTATCGCGAGGAACTGGTGATCGTGGCGGCGGCCGGCCATGCCGCCATCACCACCCGGGGCGCCGAGCCGCCGCGCAGCATCGTCGCCTTTGAGCAAGGCTGCCCGCACCGGGCCCGGCTCGAGCAATGGTACGCCGGGAAAAACAGCATGCCGGTGCAGACCATCGAAATCACCTCCTACCACGCGATGCTGGGCTGCGTGGTGGTGGGCATGGGCATCTCGCTGGTGCCGCTCAGTGTGCTGGCAACCTTTCCCGAGCGCGCGCGCCTGAGCGTGCATGCCTTGCCGCCCGGCAGCGACTGCGCGCAAACCGACCTGATCTGGCGCAAAGGCGCGATGTCACCGAAGATCAAGGCGCTGGTCCAGGTCCTGAAGCCGTCCGCATAGGACAATCCTGTCCCATGCGTACCCGATTCATCCTGATCAACACCAGCCACGCCGGCAATGTCGGCGCCACCGCCCGCGCCATGAAAACCATGGGTTTTGAGGACCTGGTGCTGGTCGCGCCGCGCTGGGCCAATGTGCTGAACCGCGAAGAAACCATACAGCGGGCCAGCGGCGCGCTCGACGTGCTCAAAAACGCCCGCATCGTGGAAACGCTGGACGAGGCGCTGGACGGCATGGCCCACCTGTGCGCCACGGCCATGACGCCGCGCGACTTCGGCCCGCCCACACGCGCGCCGCGTGAGCACTTTGCGGGTTTGCTGGGGCAGGGCGAGCCGTCTGGAGCGCTGCCTGCCGCGCCTGAGTCGGTGGCCTTTTTGTTCGGCTCAGAGCGATTCGGCATGCAGAACGAGGACGTCTACCGCTGCCATGTGGCGCTCAGCATCCCGACCGACCCGAAATTCGGCTCGCTGAACCTGGGTGCGGCGGTGCAACTGATCGCCTATGACTGGCGCCAGGCGCTGGGCGGCTTCAGCGTGCAGCCGGCGACGACCGAGCCCGCGCAGGCCGACGCGGCGGCGGTGGCCGGCATGCTCAGGCATTGGGAAGAGGCGCTGGCCGGCATAGGCTTCCTGGACCCGGCTTCGCCCAAAAAACTGATGCCGCGGCTCAACCAGCTGTTCAACCGCGCGCAGCTCAGCCCCGAGGAAATCCACATCCTGCGCGGCGTGGCCAAGGCCATGCTGCAAAAGGCCTCCGAAGCCGGGGGCAAAAACGCCGCTCCGGCAGCCATCCCGCGCCCTCAGTAGACTTCGCCTATGTTTTCCCGACTCCGCTCCGACATCCAGTGCATCCTCGATCGCGATCCCGCCGCCCGTACGGCCTGGGAAGCGCTGACCTGCTACCCCGGCCTGCACGCCTTGGTGCTGCACCGCCGCGCGCACTGGTGCTGGAACCACGGCTTCAAATGGCTGGGCCGCTTCATCTCGCATATTTCGCGCTGGATGACCGGCATTGAAATCCACCCCGGCGCCAAGATCGGCGAGCGGGTGTTTTTCGACCATGCCATGGGCGTGGTGGTCGGTGAAACCGCCGAGATCGGCGACGGCTGCACGATTTACCAGGGCGTGACGCTGGGCGGAACTTCGCTCTACAAGGGCGCCAAACGGCATCCGACGCTGGGCCGCGACGTGGTGGTCAGCGCGGGGGCCAAGGTGCTGGGCGGTTTTGTGGTCGGCGACGGCGCCAAGATCGGCAGCAATGCGGTGGTGATCAAGCCCGTACCGGCAGGGGCCACGGCGGTGGGCATTCCCGCGCGCATCATCCCGTCCAAAGTGGGTGAAAGCGCCGACGTCACGACCTCGCCCAAGTTCTCCGCCTACGGCATAACCCTGGACGACGACCCGCTCGGGCAGGCCATGAAAGGGCTGATCGACAACGCGTCGTCCCAGGAGCATCAGATCGCCCTGCTGTGGCAGGCGATTGAAAAGCTCTCAGGCTCGCAAACGGCCATGAACAAGGACTGCGTGCCCAAGGACGCGGCGCTCACGGAAACCTTTGAAGCCGAGAAGCTCAACCAGCTGGTCGGCAAATAAGAGCCACTCATAAAACCCTCCTGGCGTTGTTGCGCCGCCTTGCCGTGCTGTAGCACTGTCTGCGGCGACGCGCCTAGCCAGGACCGCTGCGCTGGGTTTTCTGAGTGTCTCTGGCTACAGGCCTTTCAGGCAGGCTTGAGGGCGCGTTCCAGGAAAGCGGCGGCCTGCAGGCAGGCCCGGTCCGCATACGGCGCGCCAATGATTTGCAGGCCCATGGGAAAGCCGTTCACCCCCGTGGCGCCGGCCACGTTCACGCAGGGCACACCGAGCAGCGTCCAGGCGCGGTTGAAGATCGCCGCACTGGTGCTGCCATACCCCGCGGGCGCTTCATCGGGCGCGCTGGGTGTCATCAGCACGTCGAAGCCTTCAAACCAGTCCGCGCAGGTTTTGCGGCCTTCTGATGCAGTGCGTTGCGCGGCCTCATAGGCGGCCGGCGTGATGCTGCGGGCCGCCAGCAGGTAGTTGCGCAGGATGTCCGACAGGGCTTCAGGGTGCCGGTCGACTTCATGGGCCAGGCTGCGCCAGACCTCGTAGCCCTGGATGATGTCCTGCGCGTCGAACACGTCCTTGATCCAGGCGGGCAGGGTGATGCGCCTCACGTCCGCGCCGGCTGCCTTCAATGCATTGCTGCCGGCTTCCAGTGCCTGCCGGGCGCTTGGGGACAGTTCGGCCCAGGGATAGGCCTCGGGCACGCCAATCACCCAGGGTTTCGGGGATGGCTGGGCATCGAGCGCCAGCGCACGTCCGCTGAGCGCCTGGGCAAACCAGGCCACTTCGGGCACGCTGGCGGCGAACAGGCCGACGGTGTCCAGCGACCAGGAAAAACATTTGAGCCCGCCCGTGGGCAGCAGGCCGAAGCTGGGTTTGAAGCCGGTGACACCGCAGTAGGACGCCGGGCGTATCACTGAGCCGCCAGTCTGCGTGCCGATGGCAAAAGGCACCAAGCCCGCCGCGACCGCCGCCGCCGAGCCGGCCGAGGAGCCGCCCGGCGTGCGGCCCGGTGCATTCGGGTTCAGCGTGGCCGTGGGCTTGAGGAAAGCGAATTCGGTGGTGCTGGATTTGCCGATCAGCAGCCCGCCCGCGCGGCGGATCACACCGACCATGGCCGCGTCGGCGCGTGCCGGTTCAGCCGGGTAGAGCGCCGAACCGTAGCGCGTGGGGAAGTCGCGGGTGTCGAAGATGTCCTTGAGGGCCGCGGGCAAGCCCTGCAGCGGGCCTGTGAGGGCAGGGAGTTGGGCCAGCGCCGTGGGCAGGTCCAGGCGGGTGGTGAAGGCGCGCAGCGTGGCGTCTGTCGCGTCTATGCGTGTAAAGGTTTCTGTGAGCAGGCTCGCCGCGTCCAGCGTGCCGGCAGCCAGCCCGGCGGCCGTCTCGATCGCGGACGGCGCTGGCGGCTTCATGGGGCCGGTGTGCGGATGGCCGATTTGGGCCGGAAGGCCTTGCAGACGGCCGGGTCGGTTTCGAGGTAGGGGCCGCCTATCAGGTCTATGCAATAGGGCACGGCGGCAAAGATGCCGGGCACCACAGCTTCGCCGGCCTCGTTTTTGAGGCCTTCCAGCGTTTCCTGGATGGACTTGGGCTGGCCGGGCAGGTTGAGGATCAGGCTTTTGTCGCGTATCACCGCGCACTGACGCGACAGGATGGCCGTGGGCACAAATTTGAGGCTGATCTGCCGCATCTGCTCGCCGAAACCGGGCATTTCCTTGTGGGCGACGGCCAAGGTGGCCTCGGGCGTCACGTCGCGCGGCGCCGGGCCTGTGCCGCCAGTCGTCAGCACCAGCGAGCAGCCGGCGTCGACCAGCGAGATCAGCGCGGCGCTGATGCCGGCCTGCTCGTCGGGAATCAGGCGTTCGTCAAAAGTGATGGGGTTGCGCAGCGCGCGGGTGAGCCAGTCCTTGAGCGCGGGCAGGCCTTTGTCGACGTAGACGCCGGCCGAGGCGCGGTCGCTGACCGAGACAATGCCGATCCTGACCGCCTCAAAAGCCTGGCTCATGCCTGGGGTTCCTCGGCCTCGTCCGGGCCTTTCGCCAGGGTTTGCCGCACCAGCTGGAAGATTTCGCGGTAGGACTTGCCGTGGCGCGGCGCTTCGCCGGGCTTTTCAGGTTTTGCATCCTTGCGGGCCTGGCGGACCAGGGCGCGCAGCTGTTGCGAATCGGTGCTGGGGTGTTCTTCCAGCCAGGTGCCCAGCGCGCCGTCGTCGGCGATCAGCTTGTCGCGCCACTGCTCGGCTAAGTGCAGCGCCAGCGTCAGGTCGGCCGAGCCGTTGAGCTGTTCGTTGATGGCTTCGCGGATGGGCTCAGGGTCCAGCGGGCGCATCAGCTTGCCGATGAACTGCATCTGGCGGCGTCTGCCCTCGAAGTTGGTGATTTTTTTGGCGTCGGCGATGGCGTCGCGCAGCTTGTCGGGCAGGTCCAGGCGCGCCATCAGGTCGGCGCGCAGGGTCAGCAGCGCTTCACCGAGCGCCTGTTTTTCATCGGCCTCGGCCTTGAGTTGGGTTTTACTGGGCGGGCCGACTTCTTCAAGCGCGATTTCCTCGGGTTTGACGAAGCGTCCGTTGGACCAGTAGCCCTTGATGGCCTTGGGAGTCTTGTTGTTCATGGCAGTCAGTATCATAGCTACCCATATGACCCAAAAAGCTTCCTCTCGTTCCGGCGCTGCAAAGCGCGCCGCTTCCCGTCCCTCCCAGCAGCCCGAAAGCGGCTTCAGCTACCACCGCGATTTTTTCGAAGACCTCGTCGACACCGCGCTGGGCCACGCCAAAAAACTGGGTGCCACGGATGCCGCGGCCGAGGCTTCCGAAGGCTGCGGCCTGTCGGTCAGCGTGCGCAAGGGCGAGCTCGAAAACGTGGAACGCAACCGCGACAAATCGCTGGGCATCACGGTTTACATCGGCAAAAAGCGCGGCAATGCCGCGACCAGCGATTTCTCCAAGGCCGCCATCGAGCAGACCGTGAAAGCGGCCTACGACATCGCGCGCTTCACCGCGGAAGACGAAACCTCGGGCCTGCCCGACGACCGCGACATCGCGCGTGTGCACCGGGAGCTGGACCTGTTCCACCCCTGGTCCATAAACTCCGAACAGGCCGCACAACTGGCCCTGAAATGCGAAGCCGCCGCCCTGGGCACCAGCCGCCTGATCACCAACAGCGAAGGCGCGGGCGTGTCGGCCCAGCAAAGCCATTTTTTCAGCGCCCACACCAAGGGCTTTCGCGGCGGTTATGCCAGTTCGCGCCACAGTATCTCGGTGGCGCCGATTGCCGGCAAGGGCGACCAGATGCAGCGCGATGCCTGGTACAGCTCCATGCGCGACGCGGCTGAACTGGCGCGCCCCGAGGCCGTGGGCCGCTACGCCGCCGAGCGTGCGCTGGCGCGCCTGAAAAGCCGCAAGATCCCGACCACGCAGTGCCCGGTGCTGTTCGAGTCGCCGCTGGCCGCAGGCCTGCTGGGCGGCTTTGTGCAGGCCGTGAGCGGCGGCGCGCTGTACCGCAAGAGCACCTTCCTGGCCGACAGCCTGGGCAAGGCGGCTTTCCCGAAACACATCGACATCAACGAAGACCCGCACCTGCGCAAAGGCAAGGGCAGCGCGCCCTTCGACGAAGAGGGCGTGAAGACCCAGGCGCGCAAGGTGGTGGCCGGTGGCCGTGTCGAAGGCTACTTCCTGAGCACCTACTCGGCCCGCAAGCTGGGCATGCGCACCACCGGCAATGCCGGCGGTTCGCACAACCTGGTGCTGACCAGCCGCCTGACCCGCCCGGCGGACGACCTGGACGCCATGCTGCGCAAGCTGGGCCGCGGCCTCTTCGTGACCGAACTCATGGGCCAGGGCGTGAACTACGTGACCGGCGACTACTCGCGCGGCGCTTCGGGCTTCTGGGTCGAAAACGGCCGCATCGCCTTTCCGGTCGAGGAAATCACGATTGCCGGCAACCTCAAGGACATGCTCATGGGCATTGAGGCAGTGGGCGCGGATGCGTACAACTATGGCGCCAAAACCGTAGGCTCGATTCTCATCAACCGCATGAAGGTCGCGGGCTCCTGACGAGGGACGTTTTAAGCCAAGCAGGGGCCGCGGAACCGGCTTTGCCGGGCCGCAGGCGCAGCGGCCCCCAGGGGGGTAGGAAGCTACACGAAGTGAGCGACCGTGGGGGCTTAACTTGCCAGCGCGGCCTTGACGGCGGCCGAAACCTGGCCCATGTCGGCCTTGCCGGCCAGTTTGGCTTTCACCGCGCCCATGACCTTGCCCATGTCGCCGGGGCCGCTGGCGCCCAGCTCGGCCACGATGGCTTTCACGGCGGCGGCGACTTCATCGGCGCTCAGGCGCGCGGGCAGGTAGGCCTGCAGCACCACCAGTTCGGCAGCTTCCTTGTCGGCCAGGTCCTTGCGCTCGGCCTTCTGGAAGGCTTCCAGCGAGTCCTTGCGCTGCTTGATGAGCTTGTCGACGATGGCGACCACGGCGGCATCGTCCAGCACCACGCGCTCATCGACTTCTTTTTGCTTGAGGGCGGCCAGCAGCAGGCGTATGGTGCCCAGGCGCTCGCTGTCCTTGGCGCGCATGGCGGTCTTCATGTCTTCGGTGATCTGGTCTTTGAGGGCTGACATTCGGGGCTCCTGAGGGGCGGGAATAGGGAAAGGCTGGTGCCAGAAAGCACAAAAGCCCGCAGAGCGTCCTCGTGCGGGCTTTTTGTTGCCGTGAGGCGGTACTAAAGGATTAGTACAGCTTCTTGGGCAACTGCATCGAGCGGATACGCTTGTAGTTGCGCTTGACGGCGGCTGCCTTCTTGCGCTTGCGCTCTGCCGTTGGCTTTTCGTAAAACTCGCGGGCGCGCAGGTCGGTCAGCAGACCGAGTTTTTCAATGGTGCGCTTGAAACGGCGCAGAGCCACGTCAAAGGGCTCGTTGTCTTTTACACGGATGGTGGTCATTGTTCAATTGATCCAAAAGGTGCGCCTTTATCGATCTGATCAGGATCAGGCCAGGCACGGGTTTGCTAGCAAAGCCTTGGATTATATACCACCCCCACGGTCGTTCACTTCGTGTAACTCCCTGCCCCCCGAGGGGGCCGCCCGCCTGCGGCCCGGCAAAGCCGAATAATTGGCAAACCCCTATCGGGCTCACTGCGTGTAGCCCTTTTCCCCTTGCAGGGGACAGCGCCTACGGCCCGGCAAAGCCGGATCCGCGGCCCATGCTGGCTTGAAGAGCCAGAGGCGCAACCAGTGCAGGGGATTTCACCAGTGGGGGCCGCGGGTCCGGCTTTGCCGGCCCCAGGCGCCGCCCCCTTGAGGGGGGAACAGGCTACACGCAGTGAGCCTGGACGGGGGTGGGTTTACTCTCTGATGAAAGCCAGCAAATCCTGGTTGAGCCGCTCCTTGTGGGTGTCGGCCAGGCCGTGCGGTGCACCGGGGTAGACGATCAGCCTGGCGTTTTTCACGAGTTTCGCGGCGGCGCGGCCGGAGGCGTCGATGGGCACGATCTGGTCGTCGTCGCCGTGGATCACCAGGGTCGGCACGTTAAAGCGCTTGAGGTCCTCGGTGAAGTCGGTGGCCGAGAAGGCCGCGATCGAATCATAGGTGTTCTTGTGGCCCGCCTGCATGCCCTGAACCCAGAACGACTGGATCAAACCCTGCGAGACCTTGGCGCCGGGGCGGTTGAAGCCGAAAAACGGGCCCGAGGCGATGTCCAGGTAAAGCTGCGAACGGTTGGCCAGTTCGCCCTGGCGAATGCCGTCAAACACCTCGATCGGCAGGCCGCCCGGGTTGGCCGCCGTCTTCAGCATCAGGGGCGGCACGGCGCTGACCAGCACGGCTTTTTTGACCTTCGCGGTGCCGTAACGGCCGATGTAACGCGCCACCTCGCCGCCGCCGGTCGAAAAACCCACCAGCGTCACGTCTTTCACGCCCAGCGTGTCGATCACCGCTGCGAGGTCGGCGGCGTAGTGGTCCATGTCGTTGCCGTCCCAGGGCTGGCTGGAGCGCCCGTGGCCGCGCCGGTCATGGGCGATGACGCGGTAGCCTTTTGAGGCCAGGAAGATCATCTGCGATTCCCAGCTGTCCGAGTTGAGCGGCCAGCCGTGGCTGAAGCTCACCACTGGGCCATTCTTGGGGCCCCAGTCCTTGTAATAAATTTGCACGCCGTCCGGGGTGGTGACGTAGCTGGCGCTGCGTGC
Organism: Polaromonas sp. P1_F2; assembly: GCF_056405735.1. Taxonomy (NCBI): domain Bacteria; kingdom Pseudomonadati; phylum Pseudomonadota; class Betaproteobacteria; order Burkholderiales; family Comamonadaceae; genus Polaromonas; species Polaromonas sp. P1_F2. The sequence goes on from NZ_JBFUBN010000009.1 coordinate 171,737, forward strand.
GGCGGACGCCGCGGGTTGCGGCGCGGCGGCGTCTTCGGCCATCGCGGGGCTGGCGGTGACGGCGGCGGCCAGTGCGGTGGCGGCGGCGATACGGGTGAGAGCGTTCATGGTGTTCCTTTGAAAGGGTTGCAACAAGTCGGAATCGACAGAACGAACTTTACGCTTTGAAAAATACGATAAGTGCTTAATAATCCTAAAAAATTGATCTGGAGTATTTATGAGCGATCGGCTTGAAGCCCTGCTACGGCATTTCTCTGTGAGCGCGAATGTGTTCCATTCGGGCGCACTTTGCGGCGTCAACGAGTTGGGCGAAGAGGAGGGCACCGGCCAGCTTCACCTCGTGCGCAGCGGCGAGGTCGGCATCAGCCATGGCGGCGCCGAGGTGATGCGTGTCAGCGGCCCCTGCCTGCTGCTTTACCCACGGCCGATGGCGCACCGTTTCATCACGGATAGTCGGCACGGCGCCGACTTTGTGTGTGCGCACCTGCGCTTTGAGGGCGGCGCCGCCAACCCGATCGCTGCGGCGCTGCCGTCCTTTGTGTGCCTGCCGCTGGCGCAGATCGAGGGCGCCGCCGGCGTCCTGCAACTACTGTTTGAAGAGGCTTTTGAGCAGCGCTGCGGCCGGCAGGCGCTGCTGGACCGGCTTTTTGATGTGGTGCTGATCCAGGTGCTGCGGCACCTGATGGAAAGCGGCGAAACCCGCTCCGGCATGTTGGCGGGGCTCTCGCACCCGCGCCTGCGCCACGCGCTTGTCGCGATGCACCAGAGCCCCGGGCAAGAGTGGAGCCTGGAGGCGCTTGCCGATCATGCGGGCATGTCGCGCAGTGTGTTCGCCAACCAGTTCCGCGATACGGTCGGCTGCACGCCCGGCGTGTATTTGCAGCGCTGGCGGGTGGGCTTGGCGCAGCAGGCGCTGCGCCGCGACCGGCCGCTCAAGCTGATTGCCGCGGAGGTCGGTTATGGCAGCGAGGCGGCGCTGTCGCGCGCCTTCAAGGCGCAAAGCGGCCAGTCACCGCGCGAGTGGAAGCTGGCCCAGCAGGCCCAACAGGCTTAGTGCGCCGGTGCCAGCGCTTGCGCGCAGGCGTGCGCGGAGGCCCAGGCCCACTGGAAGTTGTAGCCGCCCAGCCAGCCGGTCACATCCACCACTTCACCGATGAAGTACAGCCCCGGCTGCTTCGACTCCAGGGTTTGCGACGACAGGTCGCGCGTGTCGACACCGCCGACAGTCACCTCAGCCTTGCGGTAGCCCTCGGAGCCGTTCGGCGTCAATTGCCAGTCCGACAGGCGCGCGGCCAGGCCTAGCAGCGCTTTATCGGTCGCCTCGCTGACGGGTTTTTGCAGCGCCGGGTCGGTGCTGGCCCAGGCGTCGGCCAGGCGGCTGGGCACCAGGGTGGCCAGTTCGTTGGCGATCAGTTTTTTGGAGCTGGCTTTGGCGCGCAGCAGCAGGGCCGGCAGGTCCACGCCGGGGGCCAGGTTGATGCTTATCGGCTGGCCTTCGCGCCAGAAGCTGGAAATCTGCAGCACGGCCGGGCCGCTCAGGCCGCGGTGGGTAAAGAGCAGGTCTTCCGAGAAGAGCACGGCTTTTTTGCGCTGTTTGGGCGTCGCATCGGCCGGGCTGGTTTCGATCAGCACCGGCAGCGCCAGGCCGGCCAGCTGGGCATAGGGCGCCCAGGCTTCGCCGTCAAAGGTCAGCGGCACCAGCGCGGCGCGCGGCTCCACCAGGCGCAGGCCGAATTGTTTCGCGATGCGGTAGCCGAAATCGGTGGCGCCTATCTTGGGAATTGACAGGCCGCCGGTGGCGATCACCACCTGCGGCGCCGTGACCAGGCCGCGGTCGCATTGAAGTTCGTAGTGGCCGCCCGCCTCTTGGGGGCCCTTCAGGCCCTGGATGCCGCAGGGCTGCCAGCGCGTGATGTTTCCGGCCTCGCATTCGGCCAGCAGCATGTTGATCACGTCTTCGGCCGAGCGGTCGCAGAACAGCTGGCCCTTGTGCTTTTCGTGGAAAGGGATGTTGTGGCGCTGTAGCAGGGCGATGAAGTCCTGCGGCGTGTAACGCGACAGCGCCGAGCGGCAGAAGTGCGGGTTCTCGCTGAGGAACTGCGCGGGTGTGGCGTCGCGGTTGGTGAAGTTGCAGCGGCCGCCGCCCGAGATGCGGATTTTTTCGGCGACTTTTTCGCTGTGGTCCACCAGCAGCACCTTGAGGCCGCGCTGGCCCGCCTGGGCCGCGCAGAACAGACCGGCGGCGCCAGCGCCTATCACGACGGCGTCAAATTGATGTGTCAAATCCATCCCTGAACCATGGCGCCAGGTTCACGGCTTCCAGGTGAACGGAAACTTGAGCTGCTTGAGGAAACCGTTGGGCACGTAGTCGCCGAGCACGCCATAACGTTCGGGCCAGAGCTTGGTGCTTTTGACGGCCGTGCCGAACAGGTAGTCGATGAAGGCGTAGTGCGCCGAGTAGTTGCGGTCCAGCGCTTCCTGGTCCTGGCTGTGGTGCCAGTGGTGGAAGTTGGGCGTGACGATGATGTAGCGCAGCGGGCCCAGGCGCACGCTGACGTTGGCATGGTTGAACACCGCCTGGAAGCCGACGATCACGATGTAGGCGTCTATCACTTCCTTGGAAAAACCGAACACGTAGATGGGCGCGAGGATCAGCGTGCGGGTGATCAGCAGTTCCAGGATGTGCTGGCGCGAACCGGCCAGCCAGTCCATGCTCTTGGCGCTGTGGTGCACGGCGTGCAGGCGCCACAGCACGGGCACCTCGTGGTAGGCGCGGTGCGTCCAGTACTGCACCAGGTCGGCCACCAGCACGATCAGCAGCACGCCGCCCCAGAAAGGCAGGCCCTGCACCCAGCCGCGGATGCCGTCATTGGCGGCCCAGCCGAAGAATTTGTGCACCAGCAGGTTGGTGGCCAGCAGCACGAAGCCCACGATCATGTGGTTGACGATGAAATGGTGGAGGTCGGTCTGCCACTCGGCGCGAAACACCGGCTGGTCCTTGCGCAGCGCGAACAGCTTTTCGATAAAGATGAAGATCAGCGAGGAGCCCAGCAGGTCCAGGATGAACCAGTCCAAGCCGATGTAGGGCGTGTTGTCGGCGAAGTCGTTCACCGGCACCTTGTGGCCGCCCAGCAGCGCGGTGGCCACCACCAGCAGGAAGGCGGCGCCGGCCAGCCAGCGCGAGCGGTTGAAGATGATGTTGACCAGCGAGATACCGCCGGCGATCACCAGCGAGGTGAACATCACGATGCGGATGATGTCGACGTTGTAGCTCCTGCGCAGCTCGGGCGTGGTCAGGTATTCGGGGAAATGAAAGGCCAGCACGCCCAGGAAGCACAGCACGCCGAGGCTGAGCGCGATCACGCCGCTCATGATGCCCTTGCCGCGGCGCAGTTCGCCGTGGCTTTCCGTCAAGTCGTTGAGTTTGTCGAGCATCGCGTCTTTCCCTCTGCTGTTGTTTTTGACTTCGGGAGTGTAGCCGCGCACGCCGCAAGCCGGGCAGGCCCGCCCCCAGGCGGACCGGCTTGCGGATTTTTACTGTTTCACGATGACCGGATGGATCGTGAAGACGTTGGGGTTTTTCGGCTCCACGGTGACGCGCACCCAGTGGATCAGCGGGCTGCCGAAGGTCTGCAGGCGGGTGAGGTTGGGCAGCAGCCTGGTGGGGCTGTAGAGCGGCTTGTCGACCTTGAAGAAATGCGTGTCGCCGTGCACCAGCAGCACCTGGCCGGCGAACTGCTCGGTCTCGGCGACGATGTTGCTGATGAAGTTGCGGTAGCCGCTGACGCCGGGGGCCTGGCTTTCGTCCATGTCTTCGGTTTCGGGCAGGTCAAAGCCCGGGTCGGCCTGGATGACCAGCACCAGGCCGCGGGCCTTGGCGGCCTTGGCTTGGGCGAAAGCCTCCTGCATCCAGCGCACATTGGCCGCGTCGCGCTCCAGGTATTCGGCATTCGAGGCTTCGCACTGCGCTGCGGTGCGCGCGCTTTTTTGCGTGCAGTCTTTTTCGTCCAGGATTTTGTTGTTGTTGCTGCCCGGCACATTGAGTGTGGCAAACACGATTCCCTGGTGCGCAAAGCGGGTGTTTTCGACGAATTTTTCGCCGAGCGGGGCTTGGTGGACCAGCGCCATGGTGCGCTTGCCCAGGCTGCGGGTGGTCGGGAACAGGGTCTTGCGCAAGTAGGCCAGGCGCTCCAGGCCGTCATAGCCGCCGTTGTTCAGGCGATGGCAGTCCGTCCATTCGTTGTCGCCGGGTACGTAGACCACGGGTTTTTTCAACTCGCCGAACATGGTGAGCGCCGAGGCGTAGATATCGTCGGTGCATTTGGAACTGCCGTCCTTGATGTCGCCGTCGTAGATCGAAAAAGCAATGTCCGACTGGTTGATGCTTTTGAGCAATGCCGGGATTTTCGGGTCGTCGCCGGCCTTTTTATAGGGCATGTCGCCCCACAGGCCAAACGAAAAGCTTTGCGCCTGCGCGCAGGCCACGGTGAGCACCAGCAGCGCGCCGGCCAGAAAACGGTGAGACATGAAAGCTCCAGTCGAAAGACCGGGAGCTTAGGCACCGCGCGTGACAGCGGTGTGACGCAGGGCCCGCCTTCAGGCCGCGCGGACTGCGTCGGGATGCGCGGCGGCTAGTGTCACGCCGCTGATCACGTCGCCCACCACGATGACGGACGGGCTGGCCATGCCGGCATCGCGTATCGCCGTTGCCAGCTCGCCCAGGGTGGTGGTGATGTGGCGCTGCGTGGCCAGCGACGCATTCTGGATCACGGCGACCGGCGTGGCGGCCGGCAGGCCCGACAGCAACTCGTCCTGGATGCGCTCCGCACCGCTGACGCCCATGTAAATCACCAGCGTGAGGCGCGCGCTGTGCGCGGTGGCGGCCAGCGCTCTCCAGTCGGTGCCGCTGTCGCCGGGTTTTGCATGGCCGGTGACGAAGACCACGCCGTGCGCATGCTGGCGGTGCGTGAGCGGCACGCCCAGCGAAGTGACTGCGGCAAGGCCTGAGGTGATGCCGTTGACGACGTCCACTTCGATGCCGGCCTCGCGCAGGTGTTCGACCTCTTCACCGCCGCGGCCGAAGATGAAGGGATCGCCGCCCTTGAGCCGCACCACGTCCTCGCCTTCACGCGCGGCCATCAGCATGAGTTTTTCAATAAAAGCCTGGGGCGTGGACTTGCAGCCGCCGCGTTTGCCCACGTAGACGATGCGCGCCCCGGAGGCGGCGAAGGCCACGATCTCGTCGCTCACGAGGTCGTCCACCAGCAGCACGGTCGCGCGCTGGATGGCCTTCAAGGCCTTGAGCGTCAGCAGTTCCGGGTCGCCGGGTCCGGCGCCGACAAGGGTGACTTTTCCGTGGGTCATGGTGGTTTATTTGATTTGAGGCAACAGCAGCAAGATATGTTCCACCTGCCGGGCAATCGACGGCGGAACCGGCTTGTCGCCAGCCAGCACCGATTGAATATAGGCCGCGGTGGCGGCGGCGTCCACCGTCTTGGGCAGCTCGGGCAGGGAAGCCAGCGTGCCGGCCTGGGTTTCCTGCAGCAGCGAACGCTTTCCGCTGATGAAGGCCTCCATCTGCGGCATGCGGCGCGCATCGGCCACGCCTTCGCCTTCGGTGCCGCGCAGCAGCATGGCGTTGGCGCCGGTCAGCTCAAAAGTCTGCGCCATCGATACCGCGTATTCCGGATGGGTGTAACTGCTCACCACCAGGCTTTTGCCCAGGCAGGGGCTCATGATCTTGACCAGGCTGTGCGCCGGGTTGCGCAGGCCCACGGCGCGGCGCACGTCCAGCAGGCGCTTGAGGGATGGCAGCAGCAACTCGGTCGGCGCGAAGACCGCCTCGCCAAGGCCGATTTTGCGTACGGCTGACAGTGCATGGATGTCCAGGGCCTGCAGCACTTCCGAGGCGAACACCCGGCTCGATTCGGTCGGCGTGCCGTGCACCAGGACCGGCACGCCTTCACGGGCCAGCAGCAGGGCCAGCAGGGGTGTGAGCACCGGCAGCTTGCGCGCGCCGTTGTAGCTGGGCAGCACCACAGTGGGGGTTTCGGTCGCGGGGAAATGCGCCAGGCGCTGGTGCAACGCGTCGAGAAAGCCCGCCATTTCTTCGGGCGTTTCACCCTTGATGCGCATGGCCAGGCAAAAGCCGCCGATTTCAAGGTCGGTCACCGTGCCGTCCAGCACCTGGCCCATCAGGTCGGTGGCCTGCTCGCGCGTCAAGGCGCGGGCGCCGTCCTTGCCGCGCCCGATTTCCTTGATGTACTGGCTAATACCCATAAACCTGATTGTCCGCGAATGCAGATAACTTCTTGTTATGAGCTTAAACGAGCTGCCGGATCGGGATCACGGTGCGCGGCGCTGGGGCCACAGCGTCGTTGCGCGCCGAGCGCACCCGGCGTTTGAGTTCTGGTACGCAGGAGCCGCAATTGGTGCCGCATTTGAGCGTGGCTTGCAGTGAAGCCAGTTTCTCTTCGTCGGTGCCCAGGTGGCCACCACCGCCGCCGCCCCGGCCGAGCAAGGCCAGATGCTCATCGATGGCCATGTCGCTCACGTTAAAGCAGGTGCAGACCGGTTTGCCGCGCGACTGCACCGCCACCGGCGGCTTGGCGCCGGGCAGCAGCAGCAGGCGGCCATACGATTGCGCGGCCAGCTCGTCTTGCAGCAGGGTCCTGATCCAGGCCTGGGCGCTGGTGTCCCCGGCCAGCACAAAGCCCGCGAGGTGGGCGTCTCCACCGTTGCGCACCAGCCGCATGGTGCGGCGCTGGCCCTTTTTGCGATCGGCATAGCGCAGCACGTCCGGCGCATCCAGGCCAAAGATGCGTTCCAGCGCCACCAGTATTTCGTCGGGCGGCGTTTCATGGCTTGCGGCGCGAAATAGCACGCCACTGCGTTCACGGCCGCGATCGGCCAGTGGTGTGTTGTTCGAAAACGGCACACAGCTGGTGAAAGGGAATTGCGCCATCAGGGGCTTGAGCTGTTCGCGCGCTGTCAACACGTCGCCCTCCGGCAGCCACGCCATTGCCAGCAATGTCCAGGGCATCTCGGCCTTCAGGATCTTGACCGCCGCGTGTTTGAGTTCGGGTTGTTTGGAGCTCGGGCAATAGGCCGAGGTGGTGAGCGCATTCACGCCGGCCAGCGGTGTGCCGCTGGTGGACTGGCCGCTCAAATACTCCTCGCCCCAATGCATGGCGATAAAGGCCTGGCTGACCGCCACTTCGGGCGAGGCTTGCAGCGGCACCACGATGGAGCCGCGCTTGGAGGTCACGTACACCAGGTCGCCGTCTTTCAGCAGGCGGCGCGCCATGTCCTGTGCATTCATCTGCACAGAGGGCTCGGCCACGTGGCCGAACAGCCGGCCCAGCGTGCCGGTGCGGCTCATGCCGTGCCACTGGTCGCGCAGCCGGCCGGTGGTCAGCGAAAACGGATAACGTGATTCGCGCGGCTCGGCCACAGGTTTGTAGACGGTGTTGGCAAAGCGGGCCTTGCCGTCGGCGGTGGGAAAGACGCCGTCTTCATAAAGCCTGGCCTTGCCCGCCGTGTCGCCCGGCTTGAAGGGCCACTGCCGCGGCTCTTCCTCGAGCAGCGCGTAGCTCAGGCCGGTGATGTCCAGGTCGCGGCCGCGGGTGGATTCGCGGTGTTCGTTCCAGATGACCTCCACGGCGAGGGCGGCATCTTGCAGGGGGTAGGGGAAAAGGGTGGGGCGCGGAAGGGGTGGGGCCTCACTGACGTTCTCTTCCGGAGATGGAAGGCCGGGACGGGAACCCGCCGCCTTCAGCAAAACCTCCAGCCGCTGCGCGAAGTCCACTGCAATCGCCCAGTCATGGCGCGTTTCCCCGGGCGCGGCAACGGCCGGCCGCACGCGGCTGATGCGGCGCTCGCTGTTGGTCACCGTGCCGGTTTTTTCGCCCCAGGTGGTGGCGGGCAGCAGCAGGTCGGCATAGTCGCAGCTGGACGTGGTGGCAAATGCCTCCTGCACGATCACCAGTTCGGCGCGCTCCAGTGCGCGGCGCACCGTGGCTTGGTCGGGCATGGACTGGGCCGGGTTGGTGCAGGCTATCCACAAGGCCTTGATCTCGCCGTCGGCGGCGGCCTGGAACATCTCGACGGCGGTCTTGCCGGGTTTCTCCGGCACTGAGGGCACGCCCCACAAGGCAGCGATTTCGGCGCGGTGTTCGGGATTGGCCAGGTCGCGATGCGCGCTCAGCAGGTTGGCCAGGCCGCCGACCTCGCGCCCGCCCATGGCATTGGGCTGGCCGGTCAGCGAGAACGGCCCGGCGCCGGGCTTGCCGATCTGGCCGGTGGCCAGGTGCAGGTTGATGAGGGCCGCGTTTTTCGCCGTGCCGCTGCTGGACTGGTTCAGGCCCTGGCAATACAGGCTCAGCGTGGCAGCCGAGGTCGCGAACAGCCTGGCCGCGGCGAGCAGGTCTTCTTTTTTGATGCCGCAGGTCTCGGCCACCAGGTCGGGCGTGTAGTCGCGCACCGTGGCCTTGAGCGCGTCAAAACCCGTGGTGTGCGCCGCGATATAGGCCGCGTCGGTCCAGCCCTCCCACAGCATGATGTGCAGCATGCCGTTGAAGAGCGAGACGTCGGTGCCGGGCTGTATGCCCAGGTAGAGGTCGGCGATCTCGGCCGTATCGGTGCGGCGCGGGTCGCAAAAAATGATCTTCAGCGCCGGGTTGGCGGCCTTGGCTTCTTCTATGCGCCGGAACAGGATGGGGTGCGCGTAGGCCGTGTTGCTGCCGACAATGAAGATGCACTGCGCATGGTTCACGTCGTCGTAGCAGGCGGGCGGCGCATCGGCGCCCAGCGTCTGCTTGTAGCCGGCGACCGCGCTGCTCATGCACAGGCGCGAGTTGGTGTCGACGTTGTTGGTGCCTATCAGGCCCTTGGCCAGCTTGTTGAAGACGTAGTAGTCCTCGGTCAGCAACTGGCCCGAAATGTAAAAGCCCACTGCATCGGGGCCGTGGTCGCGGATGATTTGCGCAAAACTTTCGCTGGCGAAACCCAGCGCGCTGTCCCAGGACACCGGTTGGGGCGCCTCATGCCGGTGCTCGCGCCGCATGGGCTGCAACAGGCGCGTCTGCCGCGTGACGGCGGCTGAGGCGGTCAGCGCCAGCGTCGAGCCCTTGGTGCACAGGCGCCCGAAATTGGCCGGGTGATCCGGGTCGCCGCGAACGCCGGTGATCTCGTCGCCTTGCGATTCAATAATCACTCCACAGCCGACACCGCAATAGGGGCACGTTGATCGGGTTTCAGTCATGGAATAGTTACCGGGCCTCGTTCTTGTGTTTTCGCTTATGCCGTGTGAGGCGCCTGCACGCTGAAGCTTTCATCGCCGAGTGCGCCCGCGGAGGCACCCGGGCCGGCGCGGGGCGGCTGCAGATCCAGCGCCAGCGTGTCCAGCTCGGTGGCGTCCAGGAAGACCTGGCCGGTTTCCACCTTGCAGCTGAACTTGGGGGTGCAGCCCTCGTCGGGCTCCCTGGCGCAGCCGTCGGCCAGGCCTATGGTCCAGTTGTGCAGCGGGCAGGCCACGCTGGTGCCGAACACAATGCCCTGCGACAGCGGGCCGCCCTTGTGCGGGCAGCGGTCCAGCAAGGCGAACACCTGGTCCTGGTCATTGCGGAACACGGCCACGTCGATACCTTTCGCGCGCGAAACACGGCGCGAGCCAAGCACCGGGATGTCGGTGACCAGGCAGATTTTTTTCCATTCAGACATAGTGATCTCTCAATTCGGGCTTTGGGCGAGCAAGCGATGAAGCGGTTAGGCGGGAGCGAGTTTTTCAAACTGGCGGGTGTCCACGGACGCTTCTTTCAGGTCGAACCAGGGATCCGGTTCGCCGTCGAGCGCGAACTGCAACTGCTCCCACAGCGCCTTGCGGCCTTCGTGGTCTTCCAGGATTTTTTTCTTCACGTAGTCCAGGCCCACGCGGTTCACGTAATGCACCGTGCGCTCCAGGTACCAGCCTTCCTGGCGGTAGAGCTCGCAGAAGGCGCCGGTGTATTCAAGCACCTCGGCGGCGGTCTTGAGCTTGGTGAAGAAGTGGGCGACTTCCGTCTTGATGCCGCCGTTGCCGGCGATGTACATTTCCCAGCCCGAATCGACGCCGATGATGCCGACGTCCTTGATGCCGGATTCGGCGCAGTTGCGCGGGCAGCCGCTGACGGCGAACTTGACCTTGTGCGGCGCGTACATGCGCCACATCGCGCGCTCCAGGTCCTTGCCCATCTGCGTGCTGTCCTGTGTGCCCATGCGGCACCATTCGCTGCCCACGCAGGTCTTCACTGTGCGCAGGGCCTTGGCGTAGGCGTGGCCGGAGGGCATGCCGATGTCTTTCCAGACGTTCTGCAGGTCCTCTTTTTTCACGCCCAGCAGGTCGATGCGCTGGCCGCCCGTGACCTTGACGGTCGGGATCTTGTACTTGTCGACCGCGTCGGCGATGCGGCGCAGTTCGCTGGCCGTGGTCTCGCCGCCCCACATACGTGGAATGACGCTGTAGGTGCCGTCCTTCTGGATGTTGGCGTGGCTGCGCTCGTTGATGAAACGGCTTTGCGGGTCGTCCTTGGCCTGTTTGGGCCAGGTGCTGATCAGGTAGTAGTTGACGGCCGGGCGGCAGGTGGCGCAGCCGTTGGGCGTCTTCCATTCCATGAATTTGAAGGTGTCCGAAATGCTGAGCAGCTTGTTGGCCCGGATCGCGTCGCGCACCGCCTGGTGGCCGTGGTCGGTGCAGGCGCACATGGCTTTGAGCTTGGGCGTGGCCGAGTAGTCGCCGCCGGCCGTGAACATCAGGATCTGCTCGACCAGGCCGGTGCAGGAGCCGCAGGAAGCGCTGGCCTTGGTGTGCTTGCGCACCTCATCAAGCGTGAACAGGCCTTTTTCCTTGATGGCCTTGCAGATCGCGCCCTTGTTGACGCCGTTGCAGCCGCAGACCTCCGCGTCGTCGGACATCAGCGCGGCCTTGTTCTGGCCTTCGTGGCCGGCGTCGCCGAGGTTGGACTCGCCGAAGATCAGCTTGTCGCGGATGTCGGCCACGCTGCGGCCGTCGCGCAGCAGCTTGAAGTAGTAGCTGCCGTCCACCGTGTCGCCGTAGAGGCAGGCGCCGACCAGCTTGTCGTCCTTGATCACCAGCTTTTTGTAGACGCCGCCGAAGGGGTCGCTCATCACGATTTCCTCGGCGCCGTCGCCGCCCATGAATTCGCCGGCGCTGAACAGGTCTATGCCGGTGACCTTGAGCTTGGTGGACGTCAGCGAACCCGAGTAGCGGCCAATGCCGAACTGAGCCAGGTGGTTGGCCGCCACCTTGGCCTGTTCAAACAGCGGCGCGACCAGGCCGTAGGCGATGCCGCGGTGCGCCGCGCATTCGCCCACCGAATAGATGCGCGCGTCGGTGACTGTCTGCATGGTGTCGTTGACGACGATGCCCTTGTTGCAGTGCAGGCGCATGGACTCGGCCAGCTGGGTGTTGGGGCGTATGCCCACCGCCATGACCACGAGGTCGGTGGCCACTTCGCTGCCGTCCTTGAACTTGATGGACTTCACGCGGCCTTCGTCGTTGCCGGTGAGCTCCTGGGTCTGCGCGCCGATCAGGAACTTGAGGCCGCGGTCTTCCAGTGATTTCTGCAGCAGCTTGCCCGCCACGTCGTCGAGCTGGCGCTCCATCAGCCAGGGCATCACGTGGACCACGGTGACCTCCATGCCGCGCAGCATCAGGCCGTTGGCGGCTTCCAGGCCCAGCAGGCCACCGCCGATGACGACGGCTTTTTTGTATTTCTTCGCCGCGTCGATCATCGCGTTGGTGTCGGCGATGTCCCGGTAGGCGATCACGCCCGCCAGGTCCTTGCCCGGCACCGGCAGGATGAAAGGGTTGGAGCCGGTGCACATCAGCAGGCGGTCGTATTCCTCTTCGGTGCCGTCCTCGGCGCGCACCACTCGCTTGATGCGGTCGATTTCCACCACTTTTTTGCCGGCATGCAGCGTGATGTGGTTGTCCTTGTACCAGTCCCACGAGTTCAGCACGATCTCGTCCAGCGTCTGCTCGCCGGCCAGCACGGGCGACAGCAGGATGCGGTTGTAGTTGGGATGGGGCTCGGCGCCGAAGACGCTGATGTCATACAGGTCGGGGGCGACCTTGAGCAATTCTTCCAGGGTGCGCACGCCGGCCATGCCGTTTCCGACCATCACCAGTTTTGATTTTTTCATGGGGCTACTCCAGTGGATTCAATATTCAGGTGCAAACGTCATGCCACGGCCGTGCTGCGCAGGTCGCGCACGCACGCGTCCACGCGGCCTGTCGGGGCTTGCAAGCCGGTCCGGCTTGTCGGAAACAAGGTGAAATTCATGATGCTCTCTCCCGGTCAAACAGGGACCCGGGCTTAAAGCCCGGTATGAGGCACACCATTACGTACGTCGTTGTACGCAGGACCCGCAGTGCATTCGCTAAGGTCGGGCGCGTCGTTACGCCCGCAATGGCTAATGCAAAACTTGTGCCATATCATTGGCTTGCGATGCGCACCGCCGGCTGCAACCGGCGCATGGCCCGCGACTTGCGTTCTGATTTACCCTGTTTTCCCTCTCAACCTATTGATTTGTATGACTTCCGCATTGGTACACCTCAACGGCCCCGCCGGCGGCAATCCGCTGGTAGCTGACCTGGAAGCGGCCGGCATCCAGGTCCTGGCGGTCGTCAGCGAGCGCAGCAAACTGGTGCAAGAGGTGTTGCGCCAGGCACCCGATGTGGTGATTTGCCACGATGCGCTGCCGGGCGAAGACCTGTTCAGGCTGCTGCAGGTGGTCAGTGACACCGCCCCATGCCCGGTGATCGTGTTGACCACCGACAGCGATGCCGCCAAGATCACGCGCGCCCTGGAAGTGGGTGTTCATGCTTATGTGGTCAACGGCTACGGCTCGCAGCGCCTGCGGCCCTTGATCCATCTGGCCCAGGCACGCTTTCAGCGCGAGCAGGCCCTGCAAGGGCAGATCAAGGATGTCGCCAGCCGGCTGGAAGAGCGCAAGGTGGTGGACCGCGCCAAGGGCATCCTGATGCGAGCCCGCCAGGTGTCCGACGACGATGCCTTCCAGATCCTGCGGACGGCCTCCATGCACACCAACCAGCGCCTGGGCCAGGTGTCGCAGCACATCATCCATTCGGCGCGCTTCGCCGAAGACGTCAACCGCTCCGGCCAGCTGCGCATGCTGTCGCAGCGCCTGGTCAAGCTGGCCCTGCTGCGGCTGGCTGGGGTGCAGGCCGAACGCGTGACGGAGCTGCTGAAGGAGTCGGTGCTGCGCATCGACGCCAACATCGCCGCCCTCGGCAAAAGCCTGTCGCAGCCCACTTTTGGCGACTTGCTGGGGCAGGTCACGGTGACCTGGACCCGCCTGAAGCCTGCCTTGCAAGGGAGTCCAGCCGCCGGTGAGATGGCGCATCTGGATGAGCTGGCCGAACTGCTGCTGCAGGAAGCCGAACGCATGACCGGCAGCCTGGAAAACGCCGGCGCCATGCCGCCGCTGCAAATGCTCAACCTGGCCGGGCGCCAGCGCATGCTGAGCCAGCGTTTCGCGAAATACGCGCTGCTCCAGGCCTTGGGCGGTGCTGCCGTCTCGCAACGCAGTGAGGCGGGCATGGCCGAGTCGCAGGCGGCATTCGAGAAGGCGCTGCAGTACCTCAACGACATCCCGCTGACCAGTAAAGAGATTCGTGCGTCGCTCGACAAGGCGGCTGCGGGTTGGACGCAGATGCGAGCAGGCGCAGCAAGCATCGCCAAAGGCAAAGACGCCAAGCGCCTTGAAGGGCTGGCCACCGCCAGTGAAGAACTGCTCGACGTCTTTGAGCAGCTTTCGGTGCAGTACGAGCGCAGCATGCAGATGTTGGTCGGTTAGCCTTCACCCTTTGTGTGCATGAGCTGATTGCTGCAATGCACCAATATCGGGCATTGAACTTGCTTACATTGGTGCATGGCATTTGATCTGGACATTGGCTTCGCAACCCTCGCAGGCCGCAAAAGCAGCAACGAGGATTTCTGCGCGGCCATGCTGCCCGAGCCCGGCTATGAGGGCATGGGCTCCATCGTCGCGATCGCCGACGGCGTGAGCACCGGCGGCATGGGCCGCGAAGCGGCGCAAACCACCGTCACCAGCCTGGTCCGCGACTACTACGGCACGCCCGAGACCTGGGACACCACGGTGGCCCTGGACCGCATCATCGGCGCGCAGAATGCCTGGCTGGCTGGCATCAACCGCCGGCGCCAGCCGGCCATGGGCCTGACCACCCTCACGGCGCTGGTGCTGCGCGGGCAGTCCTACACCCTGGCGCACGTGGGCGATTCGCGGGCTTATCTGGTGCGCGGCGGCACGCTGCAGCAGCTCACGCACGACCACGCCGTCAACCATCCCGATTTCAAGCACCAGCTGCTGCGTTCCGTGGGCGCCGAAGACCATGTGGTGGTCGACTACATGCAGGGCGACCTGCAGGTGGGCGATGTGTTCGTCCTCGTCACCGACGGTGTGCACGGCGTGCTGCGCGACGCGCGGCTGAAGGATTTCGCCGGCCTCCAGGAGGCCGGCGGCGCCCAGGTGGCCAGCCAGGGCCTGGTGGACGCCTCCCTGGCCGCCGGCAGCGACGACAACGTGACGGCCGTGGTGGTGCGCGTGCGCGGCCTGCTGGATGCAACGCTGCAGGACGTGACCCGCATCGCGCAGACCTTGCCCATTCCGCCGCGCCTGAAGGTGGGCGATGTGATGGACGGCCTGGCCGTGACCGCCCCGGTGGCCGACAACGGCATCAATGTGCTTTACCAGGTGCGCGACCCCGTCACGCGGGTGCTGTATGCCCTCAAGACCCTGAACCCCGCCCGCTCGCACGACGAAGAAGAACGCGCCATGCTGGCCCACGAAGCCTGGCTGGCCTTGCGCATGCAGTCGGGCAGGGCGGCGGCGCACCTGGTCAACCTTCACGACCGCCTGCCGAACGGCCAGGAGCGCAGCGCGTTTTACCTGCTGTATGACTGGCACAGCGGCGAGACACTCCAGCAGCAGCTGGACCGCCGGCACAAATTCAGCGTCGAGCAGGTGCTGGGCGTGGCCACCCAGGTGGCGCGCGCGCTGGGACGGCTGCACCGCCAATGCGTGATCCACCGCGACATCAAGCCCGCCAACCTGCACCAGGGCGAAGACGGCGTGCTGCGCTTGCTGGACCTGGGCGTGGCGCTCAGCGGCCGCGAACCCGTAGCCATGCGCAAGCTGCACGCGGGCACCCCCAGCTTCATCAACCCCGAGCAATGGGGCTTCAGCGCCGCCGCCGCTGACGGCCCCGAGGAACTGCCCGACGCGCAAAGTGACCTGTTCGCGCTGGGCGTCACCCTGTACCAGCTGCTGACCGCCCGCCTGCCGTACGGCGAGGTGCTGCCCTACCAGGCCGGCCGCTACTACCGCGACCCCGTCGCGCCCAGCCGCATCAACCCCGAAGTACCGATCTGGCTGGACCACGTGGTGCTCAAGGCCGTGGCGCGCGACAAGCGCCGGCGCTTCGAAACCGCCGAAGAGCTGTTGCTGGCGCTGGAGCGGGGTGCTTCGCGGCCGCTCACCGCGCCGCAGGGGACTCCCTTGATTGAGCGGGATCCGGTGATGTTGTGGAAGTTGTTGTTGGCGGTTAGTGTGGTGGTGAATGTTTTGTTGATTTATTGGTTGTTGTTTTTGCCAAGGTAATGGGGGGCCGGGTCTTGCTCCGGCGGTGCGCGCTCTTCTGAGTTTTGCTGGCCGGGGGTAGCCCGGCAGCTACTCACTTTTCTTTTGCTTCGCCAAAAGAAAAGTAAGCAAAAGAAAAGGCGACCCTGGTTGCTGCGTCCCTTCGCTTCGCTACGGGCAACCTGCGGTGCTCGGTTCAGGCGGGGTCTCGCTAAACTCGCCTTCGGCTCAGACAACGCGATCCCTGATCCGCCTGAACCTGCGCTCCTCGGCGCATCCACAAGGGGTGGGGAATGAATACCAAACAGCCGAAGACAGGAACCCGAATACTTAAAGAAATAAGGACTCGCCACGGCGAGTCCTTGTTGTATTTATCTTCTTGGTTTTTATGTCTTTGTCCCCGCTCCCGCTTGCCCCGTCCTGGCTGGGCCGAGGAGCGCAGAGACAAGCGGATCAGGGCCGGCGTTGTCTGAGCGAAGCGAGTTTAGCCGGACCCCGCTTGGCTCGAGCACCGCAGGTTGCCCGTAGCGAAGCGTAGGGACCCAGACTGCGGGTCGCCTTTTCTTTGGTGACTTTCTTTTGGCGAAGCAAAAGAAAGTTACTTGCCGCCGGGCAACCCCCGGCCAGCGGAACCAAGAGAAGAGCACTCCGTCGGAGCAAGACCTGGCCTCTCTTCACGCGCCGCGAGCACGCCCACCCTTCTCAGCCCAAGTCCGAGTCCACCGAATCTGCATAACCCGCAACATAACAAGCATCCCCAAAGCCAACGCAGCAAAAAAGAAGAACCCCCACATATAAGTACCCGCATATTGCTTGGACACCCCCATGGCATTGGGCACCAACCCACCGCCGAGCGCACCGATCTCGCCGATCATGGAGCCGGCCACCGCAGTAGCCAGGGGCCAGCGCAGGGGCACCAGTTGAAAGAGCGCGCCGTTGCCCGCGCCCAGGGCCGCAAAGCACAGCATCACCAGCAGCGTGGTGGCCACAAGAGAGCCGCCGGCCAGGCCGCAGGCGACCAGGGTGGCGGCGATGGTGAGCAGCACCACGCTCAGGGTGTTGACGCCGCCCCAGCGGTCGGAAATCCAGCCGCCGAAAATGCGCAGCGCGGCGCCCATGAAGGCCGCCAGCATGGACAACTGGCCCGCCTGCACCTTGCTGACGCCGAACTGGTCGTAGTAATAGGAGGGCAGGAAGGTGGCCAGGCCGATGAAGCCGCCGAAGCTCACTGCGTAGATCAGGCTGAAGGCCCAGCCGTCTTTTTCGAACAGGCAGGCAACGTGTTCGCGCAGCGTGGCATGGCTGTCCACGTCGTCGGGTTCCTTGGCAAACACGATCATGGCGATCAGCGGCAGCAGCATGGCCACGGCGGCGATGCCGTAGACCGACTGCCAGCCGAAGCGCTGGGCCAGCGCGGGCGCCACCAGCACCGAGACGGCGGTGCCGACGTTGCCGGCGCCGACCAGGCCCATGGCCAGGCCCTTGTAGCGCGGCGGGAAGGAGCCGGAGCCCAGGCTGAGCGCGACGCCGAAGCTGGCGCCGGCGATGCCGAGCAGCACGCCCATGGCGAGCAGGCTGCTGTAGGAGTCGACCACGAAGTAGCCGAACAGCAGCGCCACCATGATCAGGCCCATTTCCACCAGCGTGGCATTTTTTCGGCCTATGTACTGGGCCAGCACGCCCAGCGGAAAGCGCATCAGCGCGCCGGCGAAGATGGGCACCGAGAGCATCACGCCCTTCTGGGTGGGCGAAAGGTTATAGGTCTCGGAAATAAAGGGCGCCATGGCCCCGTTCATGACCCAGATGCAACATGAGAAGGCGAAGTAAAAAAACGCCGCCCCCAGCGTGGGCGCGTGACCGGCCTTGAGAAAACTACGAAACCCCGCCATGGTGCAAGTTCTTTCTGTGAAGATGGTTGATTCACAGAATCAGTGCAAAAAGGGTGCCACCGTGGGGCATGCAAAACGCACCCTTGAAGCGCGATTTTGGCCTTGGTTCCTGTTTATTTTGGTGCGCCGCACAAAATTCGTGCACCAAGGCCGCCCTGGCAGGCCCTGGCGGGTATTCAGTTCTTGCGGTCCATATCGACACACACCATGGCCGAATAGTGGTTCCAGCGCAGGGTGATGACATAGGGGCGGGTGCGCACCCGGGCTTTCATGCCCTGCGTGCCCTGCATCTTGACCGGCACCGAGATCTGCAGCTCGGACCCCAGGGCCTTTCGCGCGTTGCCGGCCAGCGTGTTGGCGATCTCGCCCACCGCGTCCAGCAGGTTGCCGTCGCTGAGGTCGGTCTCATGCTGCAGCAGCAAAATCTCGCGCACCAGCTTGCCCGGCATGGAGACCATCACATGGCCGTTGTGGCTGCCTGAAAAAGCCACGATGCCGTTGAATTCAAAGCCTTCGATATCGCCCGTGCCGAGGTAGGCCGAGGTGATCTGCGGCTCCTGCCGGGTCGTGACTTTCAGGTAATGCCGGATCGAATCGACAAACAGCTTGAGGTCGGTTTCGTTGAGTGTGGCCACGGCGGTCTTCCTTAACGCATGTCGGCGATGTCGAGCAATGCCATCTGCAGCTCTTCATCGGTGAAAGGTTTGGCGACAAAGCCGCGCGCGCCCAGTTTGAGCGCCTGGATGGCCGTCGATTTGTCGCTGAGCGCGCTGACCACCAGGATCTTGACCGTCGGGTCCAGCTTGAGCAGCGCGGAAATGCATTCGATGCCGTCCATCTCGGGCATGGTCAGGTCCATGGTGACGACTTCGGGCCGCGTGGCCCGGGCCAGCCGAACGGCTTCGTGGCCGTTTTTGGCCAGGCCCGCGAGCACGATGCCCTTGATGCCGCCGTTTTGCACCACGCGCGAGATGCGCGTGCGGATCATGTTGGAGTCGTCAACAATCAGCAGTCGCATGGTGAGCCTCCTTTTGCGATTGAGGTGGGTTTTGGATGTGGGTCATGTCATGCGGCCTCAGGAAAACACGACCCGGAACTCGGTGTGCTGGCCGGGCGTGCTGGACAACAGCAGGCGCGCGCCCAGGCTCTGCACGTTGGCTTGCACCAGGTCCAGGCCGACGCCGCGGCCGGCATGCCGGGACGTTCCGTCGGCGGTGGAGAACCCGGGCTTGAAGATGTTCGCGACGATCTGCTTGTCGCTGAAGCTCTGCAACTGCTCGGCGCTGTACCAGCCCAGTTCCAGCAGGCGGCGCCGCACGTCGCCGGCGCTCAGGCCGGCGCCGTCATCGCGAACGGTGAGCTGCCACTGCCCGGCCTCGTCCGGGCCCAGCGCCACGCTGACCTGTCCCTCGGCGGCCTTGCCGGCGACCTGCCGCGCGGCGGGCGTTTCCACGCCGTGCACCACGGCGTTGCGCAGCAGCTGGATGGCGATCTCGCGCACCAGGTCCATCTTGGCCCGCGGTATTTCAGGCGCGCCGGCCATGCGCAGGTCGGTGTTCACGCGTTTGCCGCAGTCAGCGGCCACCTCGGCCGCCAGTTGCGCGAGCGCCGCATGCAGCCCCTGGGGCGAGTCGCCTGCGCCGGACGGCGCGCTGTCGCCCGAGCGCTTGCGGCTCAGGGCCTTGAAGGCCCCTACCTTGGACAGCAGGTCTTCCAGCGGCAGCGGCAGGGCCAGCAGGGCATCGCCGGTGGCCGCCCCGGTGTCCTTGAGTTTTTGCAGTTCGCTCTCAAACTGGTGCGCCAGCGTGGCCAGGATTTCCAGGCCCAGGGAAGCGGCGTCGCCCTTGAAGGCGTGGATGCGGCGGTAGGCGCCGTCCACGGCCTTGAGCACCTGGACTTCGGAGGCCGCCGAAGAGGTGCTGCGCAGCAGGTCGTTGACTTCCAGCAGCGAGGCTTCGGCGCGTTCGACAAAGGCCCGCATCATGGCCGGCTCGGTCTCGAAGGCCTTGAGCATCATGGACAGCTCTTTTTGCGAGCGCTGGCGCTCGCCGGCCAGCCTGGCCTGAAGTTCGACCTTCTGCGTGATGTCCTGCACGGTGACCAGCAGGTGCCGCACGGCGGCGCCGTCCTGCACCCGATTGAAGTGAAAGGACAGGTAGCGGGCCGTGTCCTGGCCCAGCCGGTTCCTGACGGTGAGCTCGACTTCGGAGAGCGGGTTGATGCCCTGGACCAGTTGCTCCTTCACATGCGGCGAGAACAGCAGCTCGACATAGTCGCGCGCATCGGTCAGGGCTTTGGCGGACACCAGCGTGGACAGCACCTCGAAGAAATTCTGACCCGGCGCCAACGTCTTGCCGAACAGCGCGTGGGTCGAAAGGGACAGTTGGGAGCCGAGCTGGTGCCCCGGCGTCAGCAGGAACAGGCCTTCACGGACGCTGGTGAGGATTTCACGGGTTTCCTCGGTCGCCGCTTCAATCGCGGCGTCGGAGATTTTCAGGCGCCTCAGGAACTTGAACAGGATGAAGGCAAAATTCAGCAGGGCCAGCACGATGCCGCCGGTCTGCACCATGCGCAGCACGCTGGCGCGCGATGCGCCAATCTGCTGCGTTTCGGTCACGAAGTCGTTGGCCGCGCCCAGCAGCTGGATGTTGTGGGCCTGGCTGTAGGCCAGCGCGGCGGCCAGCTCCTGCTGCGTGAAGTTGTCGCCGGCCAGCAGCGGCTGGAGCAGGGCGAAGTAGGGCTTCCAGACCAGCTCCACCTTTTCCTCGAGCTCACGGCCGCGGCTGGACACCACGGGCTCCAGGTAGACCGGCTTGCCGTCGCCGCCCGGAATGGTGCCGCCATCGCGAAACGCCAGTTGCGACACCTGGAAGATTTTGGCGCCCGCGCGCAGCTCCGCCAGGGTTTCGGGCTTGTAGGCTGCGCCCGAGACGCGCATGGCGTCAAGCTCCAGCAGGGTGCGCGCGACGCGTTGCGAGACGACGCGCTGGCGCCCCGAGAGGTTGATGGCCACGGTGTCCTGGTCGATCTTGAACGAGGTGTAGAAGTTCAGGACCAGCACCCCGAGGTCGAACAGCAGGAAGAAGGCGACCGCGATGATGATTTCGCGGTACTTTCCGAGCGAGGCAAGGCCTTGCGAAGGCGCGGTGCGCGTGCCCTGGGGGACAACGATTCTGTCGGCGCCTCGAACAGGCAAAACAGCAGACATGGAAACCCTCCCTATGCGTTTTTTTGTGGCGGTCGCCGCGCCCTTACGCGGCGCGGGTTCCCGTGGGCTCTGTCAGGCCGCTTTTTCGACGTGGCCCTGGCGTGTGTAGAGAAAATCGATCACGGCCTTGCGGTAGCCCAGGTAGCGGATGTCCTCGGCCAGCGCCACGCGCGAGCGGGGCCGCGGCAGTTCGACCTGCAGGATTTCGCCGATCGTGGCCGAGGGGCCGTTGGTCATCATCACGATGCGGTCCGAGAGCAGCACCGCCTCGTCGACGTCATGGGTCACCATCACCACCGTGCTCTGCGTGGTCGCCACGATCTGCAGCAGCTCGTCCTGCAGCTTGGCGCGGGTCAGCGCGTCCAGCGCGCCGAAGGGCTCGTCGAGCAGCAGCACCTTGGGCTCCATGGACAGCGCGCGCGCGATGCCGACGCGCTGCTTCATGCCGCCCGATATTTCGCCCGGGCGCTTTTGCGCCGCCGCGGTCAGCCCGACCATGGCCAGCGCGGCATCGGTGCGGGCCTTGAGTTGGGCTTTGTTTTCAGTCGCCGAGAAGACGCGCTCGACGGCCAGGTAGACATTTTCAAAGCAGGTCAGCCAGGGCAGCAGCGAATGGTTCTGGAACACCACGGCGCGCTCGGGCCCGGGCCCGGCGATCTCACGGTTGGCGCACAGCAGGCTGCCTTCGGTGGGCGTCGTCAGGCCGGCGATCAGGTTCAGCAGCGTGGACTTGCCGCAGCCCGAATGGCCGATCAGCGCGACGAACTCGCCCTTGGCGACCGTCAGGTTGATGTTCTGCAGCGCACGGAACGGCCCTTTGCGGGTCTTGAAGGTCTGCTCGACGCCCTGGATCTCGATGTACTTGGTGGTGAAGGATGTCATGGCTTGGTTCCTTTCGAGATCAGTTCTTGACTTCTTCAAACGTGAAGGCCGTGGCCAGCTTGATCAGGGCGAACTCCAGCACCAGGCCGACGATGCCGATCACGAAGATCGCGATGATGATGTTCTTGACGTTGAGGTTGTTCCACTCGTCCCAGACCCAGAAGCCGATACCGACGCCGCCGGTCAGCATCTCGGCCGCGACGATCACCAGCCAGGCGGTGCCGACGGCCAGGCGCACGCCGGTCAGCATGTAGGGCAGCACGGCGGGGAAGAGGATTTTCGTGACGATCTTCCATTCGCTGAGGTTGAGCACGCGCGCCACGTTCATGTAGTCCTGCGGCACGCGCTGCACGCCGACGGCGGTGTTGATGATCATGGGCCAGATGGAGCAGATGAAGATGGTCCAGATGGCGGCCGGGTTGGCGCCCTTGAAGACCAGCAGGCCTATCGGCAGCCAGGCCAGCGGCGAGACCGGGCGCAGCAGGCTGATCAGCGGGTTGAACATGCGGCTCAAAAAGTTGAAGCGCCCGATCATGAAACCGACCGGAATGCCGACGACGGCCGCCATGCCGAAGCCCATGGCCACGCGTTTGAGCGAGGACAGCACGTTCCAGCCCACGCCCTGGTCGTTGGGGCCTTTGCTGTAGAAGGGGTCGCTGAAGATCTGAACCGCCTGCGCGAAGGTGTCCTTGGGCGAAGGAATGCTGCCGCCCGTGCCCATGAAGACCAGCTCCCACACCAGCACCAGCAGGCCCAGGCCCAGCACCGGCGGCAGCAGGGCCAGCCAGAGAAACGAGGCGTCCCAGGGCGCGCGCGCCGGCGGGGTAGCGGCGGCCGCCTGCACTGCGGGGGAAGGGGTGATGGGATTTGTCATGTCGTTGGCGGCGGGCGCCGATGGAAGGGCGCCGGTATCCCGGGCTCGGGCTTTGTCGCCGCCGCGGGCCGCGGGCGCGGCCTCGAGCGGGCTGTGGAATACGGCACTGACCATGGCGTGACCTCTTTGCGTGGGGTGGAAGGTTCGGTGGGCGGGTGGCGGGGCGCGGGGCTAGGCGTGAACCTTGAAGCTGTCGGCGTACTTTTTCGGGTCCTTGCCGTCCCAGACCGTGCCGTCCATCAGCTTGCTGCTGCGCATGATCTCCTTGGGAACGCTGGCCTTGGCGGCCGTGGCTGCCTGCTTGTAGACGTCGATGTGGTTGATCTGCTTGGCAATGCCCAGGTAGTCGGGATGCTCCTTGATCAGGCCCCAGCGCTTGTGCTGCGTGAGGAACCACATGCCGTCGGAGAGGTACGGGAAGCTCACCGCGCCGTCGTTGTAGAACTTCATGTAGTTGGGGTCGTCCCAGGTCTTGCCCATGCCGTTCTGGTAGCGGCCCAGGATGCGCTGGTTGATGGCGTCGACGCTGGTGTTGACGTAGCTCTTGTCGGCCACGGTCTCGGCCATCTTGTTCTTGTTGGAGAGGCTGGCGTCAATCCATTTGCCGGCCTCGATGATGGCGGCGGTGACGGCGCGCGCGGTGTTGGGGTATTTCTTGACGAAGTCGGCGGTGGTGCCCAGCACTTTTTCGGGATGATCCTTCCAGACGTCCTGGGTGGTCACTGCGGTCACGCCTATGCCGTCGATGATGGCGCGGTGGCCCCAGGGCTCGCCCACGCAGAAGCCGTCCATATTGCCCACGCGCATATTGGCCACCATCTGCGGCGGCGGCACGGTGATGACCTTGGCGTCCTTCATCGGGTTGATGCCGTTGGCGGCCAGCCAGTAGTACAGCCACATGGCGTGCGTGCCGGTGGGAAAGGTCTGGGCGAAGGTGTATTCGCGCTTGTCGCTGGCCATGAGCTTGGCCAGGCCCGCGCCGTCGACAGCGCCCTTGTCGGCGAGCTTCTTCGACAGCGTGATGGCCTGGCCGTTGTTGTTGAGCGTCATCAGCACGGCCATGTCCTTCTTGGGGCCGGCCGTGCCCATGTGCACGCCGTAGACCAGGCCGTAAAGCACGTGGGCGAAATCCAGTTCGCCGTTGACTAGCTTGTCGCGCACGCCGGCCCAGCTGGCTTCCTTGGTCGGGATGATCTTGACGCCGTATTTCTGGTCTATGCCCAGCACCGAGGCCATCACCACCGAGGCGCAGTCGGTCAGGGGAATGAAGCCGATCTTGACTTCCTTTTTCTCGGGCGCGTCCGATCCCTGCGCATACACGGCGGCGCGCAGGGCGGGGTTGATGCCCACGGCGCCCACGGCCGCGGCCTGCAGCACGGTGCGGCGTGTCAGCGAAGATTTCAGCAGTTCAGTCATGTGTCGGCTCCAGGTAAAAAAGCAAAAGACAAAAACAAAAAAGGCGCTCGACCCGGGCAGCCACGTCAAACGTGATGCAGGGTGCGAACGCCTTTGTTCCTTGGGGCACCACACACTTCGCCGTTGAAGTGCTGTGCCGGATGGCCATCATTGACCAGTGCCTAGGGCATTGCAAAAGCTGTGCCAGGGTTGGCCAACGTTGCCAAAAGAGTTGTTCTAGAGAGTGGAGATGCCAGGGAAGTCTTCTTGTGCTTGCAATCACGCACTCCCTGAAAAAAACCTCACATGGGCGAAGCGCCGCGATGTGGATCCCGATAGGTGCACCTGATTTGTGCGCTGCACCAATTGAGGGTGCCTGGGGTGATCCGGCCGGCGGATCAGCCCAGCAGGTCCAGGACGTCCAGCATGCGCTGGGCCACCTCGCCCAGGCGCAGGCCCTTGTCCATGGCGGCCTTGCGCAGCTTTTCGTAGGCGGCCTGCTCCGAGAGACCCTGGCGCTGCATCAGCATGCCCTTGGCCCGGTCTATGACCTTGCGCTCGTGCAGCTCGGTCTTGGCGTGCGCCAGTTCCTTGCGCAGGCCCTGCTCGTGCTCAAAGCGCGCCATGGCCACGTCCAGGATGGGACGGATGCGGTCCGGGGACAGGCCGGCCACCACATAGGCTGACACGCCGGCGGCGACGGCGTCCTTGACGTGGCTGGTGTCGTTGTCATTGGTGAACAGCACAATGGGCCGGCGGGCGTCCCGCGTCGCCATCACCACGTGCTCCAGGGAGTCGCGGGCTTCGCTTTCGGCGTCCACGATGATCATGTCGGGCTGCAGCTGCGCCAGGCGCTCGTCCAGGAAGGTGTCCGCCGGGAGTACCGCGACGATGTTGTAACCGTTTTCCAGCAGGCCGATGCGCAACTGGCGCGAGCGCTCGGCCAGCTCCCGCGCATGGGCGTCATCGGATACGGACTCCAGCAGGTCCGGGGCGATGATGACAAGGCGCAGGGATTGGGACGGTGTCATGGAGCCGTAAGTGCAAGAAACGTGCCCCCACGCTCCCCCACTTCGTGTGGGTCGCTGCCCCCCGAGGGGGCCGCCCGCCTGCGGCCCGGCGAAGCCGGTTCCGCGGCTCGAGCTGGGTTTAAGAATTCAGTGGGCATAACCAGTAGGGGGTATTTCACCAGTGGGGGCCGCGGGTCCGGCTTTGCCGGCCCCAGGCGCCGCCCCCTTAAGGGGGGAACGGGCTACACGTAGTGAGCCTGGACGGGGGAGGGTGATTCTTCTAAACCTTACACTCGAATGATGTTAGTTCTTGGAATCGAATCGAGTTGTGATGAAACCGGTGTGGCGCTGGTGGATGCCAGCGGCAGCGCTGTGCCGCGCCTGTTGTCGCATGCCTTGTTCAGCCAGATCGACATGCACCAGGCTTATGGCGGTGTGGTGCCTGAGCTGGCGAGCCGGGACCACATCCGGCGCGTCTTGCCCCTGACGCACCAGGTCATGGCCGAGGCGGGCAGCAGCCTGGCGCAGGTCGACGTGGTGGCTTACACGCGCGGGCCCGGCCTTGCGGGGGCACTGCTGGTGGGGGCCGGTGTGGCCTGTTCGCTGGCGGCGGCGTTGGGCAAGCCGGCCATGGGTGTGCACCACCTGGAAGGCCACCTGCTGTCGCCTTTCCTGAGCGCTGATGCGCCCGAGTTTCCTTTTGTGGCCTTGCTGGTCTCCGGCGGGCACACGCAACTGATGCGGGTGGACCGTGTTGGCAGCTACGAGCTGCTGGGCGAAACCATTGACGACGCGGCCGGCGAAGCCTTTGACAAGTCGGCCAAGCTCATGGGCCTGCCTTACCCGGGCGGCCCGCACCTGTCGAAGCTGGCCGAGGGGGGCGACGGCGCGGCTTTCAAGCTGCCGCGGCCCTTGCTGCACAGCGGGGACCTGGATTTTTCGTTTGCCGGGCTCAAGACCGCCGTGCTGACGCAGGCCAAAAAGTTGGGGCCGGAACTGGAAAGCCGCAAGGCTGACCTGGCTGCGGCCACGCAGGCGGCCATCGTTGAAGTGCTGGTCAAAAAATCACTGGCCGCCATGGCGCAAACCGGGCTCAAGCGGCTGGTGGTGGCCGGCGGCGTTGGGGCCAATGCGCTGCTGCGCAGCCAGCTCAATGCGGTGTGCAAGCAGCGCGGCATTCGCGTGCATTACCCCGAACTGCATTTGTGCACCGACAACGGCGCCATGATCGCGCTGGCTGCGGGCATGCGCTTGCAAGCCGGGCTTGAAGCGCTAAAGCGCAGCTACACCTTTGACGTGAAGCCGCGCTGGAATCTTGCTGAATTGCAGGCGGAACCGGCCTGAGCCGTGCCGCCCGCAACCCGGGGTGCTTCGATTACTGAATGTCGAGGTGGGTGACGTTGCTCACCGGGACTTTCTTGCCCAGCGTCAGGGTCAGCACGCCGTTCTCAAGCTTGGCGCTGCTGTTCGCGGTGTCGATTTCCAGCGGGAAGCGCCAGGCAGCCTTGATCTTGCGGGGAGCATCTTCCTTGCTGGACACGCGGACCACGTCGCCTTCGATGCCGATATCCAGTTGTTCGCGGGCCAGGCCGGGGACGTCGAGCTGCAGGCTGTAGGCCTTCTCAAGGTCTTCCACGCTGGCAGCTTTGGCGGCGCCGGTGTCGGAGAGCGAGGTGAAGGTGTCGTTGAGGAATTTTTCGAGTGCGCCGTTGCTCACGACGGGTGCATAGTGGCGATGAAGGGCGCGAGCGGGGCGGTTGGCGAGAGAGTAAAACATGGCGATTCCTTGATGGGTTAACAAGGGGCGGTTTCCCCTTACACTGCGCGGCGTTCACCGTGATTGCCGCATGCACACCAGTTAGGTGTGCCGCCGTTTTATTCAAGCGAAATCAAGCGAAAGCAGGGATCTATTTTTTTATGCACAAACACTTGAAACGCCTGTTCATGGCCCTATGTCTCTGCGCCTGCGTGGGGGCCGGCGCGCAAACCGCCGGCCAGCCGCCGGTTCGCATCGCGCTCATCGAAAGCCTGTCGGGCGCCTTCGCCAACACCGGCGAAGCGGTGTTCCGCAACCTGGTCTGGGCCACCGAGCGCGTCAACGCGCGCGGCGGCGTCAAGCTGGCCGGCGGGCCGCGCAACCTGGTGGTCGAGCGCTACGACAGCAAGGGCCAGAACGAAGAAGCGCTGGCGGCCTTGCGCTCGGCGATCGACGACGGCGTGACCATCATCGCGCAGGGCAATTCGTCGGCCATCGCGGCGGTGCTGATCGACGCCATCAACAAACACAACGAGCGCGAGCCGAAAAAACGCGTGCTGTTCCTGAACTACTCGGCGGTCGACCCCGTCCTGACGAACGAAAAATGCAGCTACTGGCACTTCCGTTTTGACGCGCACGCCGACATGCGCATGGCGGCGCTCATGGACGTGCTCAAGGACGACAGGGCGCTCAAAAGCATTTACCTGATCGGCCAGGACTACAGCTTCGGCCAGGCAGTGCTGCGCGAGGCGCGCAAGCAGCTGGCCACCCAGCGTCCCGATGTGCAGATCGTGGGCGACGAGCTGCACGCGCTGGGCCGCGTCAAGGATTTCATCCCCTATGCCGTGAAGATCAAGGCCAGCGGCGCGCAGGCGGTGCTCACCGGCAATTGGGGCAACGACCTGACCTTGCTGATCAAGGCCGCCAAGGAAGTGGGCTACGAGGGCAAGTTCTACACCTTCTACGGCAATGCGCTGGGCGTGCCGGGCGCGCTGGGCGATGCCGGCGTGGGCAAGGTGGTGGCCGTGGCCGACTGGTTCCCGAACGAGGCGGGTGCGCAGTCCGAGGCCTTTTACCAGTCCTTCCGCCAGCGTTTCCCCAAACCGCAGGACGACTATGTGCACATGCGCATGCAGCTGATGGTTGAGGCACTGGCCCAAAGCCTGGACAAGGCCGGCAGCGCCGAGGCCGGCGCTTTGGCGGCGCAGCTGGAGCGCGGCGCCGTCACTTTCGCGGGCCATCAGGGCGCGATGCGTGCGCTGGACCACCAGTTCCAGCAACCGCTGCTGGTGGCGCTGATGGGCAAGCAGGGCTCGCCGGGCGTGAAGTTCGACGTGGAAGGCTCAGGTTACGGCTTTCGCGTCATCAAGACGATCTCGCCCGAGCGGGCCGAGCAGCCCAGCAGCTGCAAGATGGTCCGGCCCTGAGCTTTTATTCCTTTTCTTATTGACTGACGCCGGCAGGCAGATCGAACATTTCCATGAGACAGGCCGTTTTAAACCTTGAAGAGTCGATGATCCGCCAGGTCGCCAATGCGGGCATGGGGCGCAGCGACGTGCTCAAGTTCTGGTTTGGCGAGAGTGACGAGGTCACACCGGCCTTTATCCGTGACGCGGCGGCCGCCTCGCTGCAGCAGGGCGAGACCTTTTACGCCCACAACCTGGGCCTGCCCGAGCTGCGCGACGCGATTGCGGGCTATGCCACGGGCCTGCGCTGCCCGGGCGCCGCGCCGATCACGGCCGAACGCATCGCGGTCACGTCGGGCGGCGTCAATGCGCTGATGCTGGCCGTCCAGGCGCTGGTCGATGCGGGTGACGAGGTGGTGGCGGTGACGCCGGTCTGGCCCAACCTGACGGCCCAGCCGGCCATCATGGGCGCACGGGTCAAATGCGTCAGCCTCAGGCCGGTGTCGGGCGAATGGCGGCTCGACCTGGCCGAATTGCTGGCCGCCATCACGCCGGCGACCAAGCTGCTGATCGTCAACGCGCCCAACAACCCCACGGGCTGGACCCTGGCGCGCGCCGAGCAGGAAGCCATCCTGGCGCACTGCCGCAAAACCGGCACCTGGATACTGGCCGACGAGGTCTACGAACGGCTGTATTACGAGCCCACCCCGAATGGCTGTGCGCCGAGTTTCCTGGACATTGCGGCGCCTGAGGACCGCCTGGTGGTGGTTCACAGCTTCTCCAAGAGCTTTTTGATGACCGGCTGGCGCCTGGGCTGGCTGGTGATGCCGGCCGCCATGACGCCGCACATGGGCAAGCTGGTGGAGTTCAACACCTCCTGCGCGCCGGTGTTTGTGCAGCGGGCCGGGCAGGTGGCTATTGAGCGCACGGCCGACATCACGCCGCGCGTGGTGGCCCACCTCAGAACCTGCCGCGACACCCTGGTGCCGCTGCTGCAGGCTGTGCCGGGCGTGCAACTGGCCCCGGCCAAGGGCGGTATGTACGCCTTTTTCCGCCTGGAAGACCAAGCCCGCTTCGGCGACTCCCTGGAGACCGCCAAACGCCTGGTCGTGGAGGCCGGCCTGGGCCTGGCGCCCGGAAATGCCTTCATGGTCAATCCTGGGCCCGAAGCTCAGGGCTGGTTGCGCTGGTGTTTCGCCAGCCAGGATGTGGCCAGGCTGGGGCAGGGGGTGGAACGGCTGGAACGCTGGCTTGGACCGTAACCTGGTTCTCCGGCTATAATCCAAGGCTCTGCGCAGTTTGAGGCCATTTTTGGCTTTTTGCTTGCCGGAACACGACGAAAGCGGTTTATTCAAGTCCCATGTCGGGAACGCTGCTTCGCTCGCAAGCGCACCTCGGTGCAAGAAAGAGAAAACATGATTGCAAAATCAATCAAGGCCGAAATCGTTCAGGCCAACGCACGTGCCGCCGGCGACACCGGCAGCCCTGAAGTTCAAGTGGCGCTGCTGACCGGCCGCATCAACGAACTGACCCCCCATTTCAAGGCCAACGCCAAGGATCACCACGGCCGCCGCGGCCTGCTGCGCATGGTGAGCCGCCGCCGCAAGTTGCTGGACTACCTGAAGTCCAAAGACGCCGACCGTTACACCGCGCTGATCGCCAAGCTTGGCCTGCGCAAGTAATCGGTAAAAACGATTTGAAAGCGCCTGAGTTAGTTCACTAGCTCAGGCGCTTTTTACTTCGGAGCAAGGCAAAACGAGCACGCGCTGTGTCATTCCACAAAAAAAGCCCCGGTCAGACCGCTGATCCCAGGCATTTTGTGGAATGGCATCGTGTTCAGCCAGCCGCCGCTCCGGGCCTCCCGCGCTGCCTCAAGCGTGTGAATTTAGTGGAGATAAGAACATGAGCATTTTCAACAAAGTCACCAAATCCTTCCAGTGGGGCCAGCACAAGGTCACGATGGAAACCGGCGAAATCGCCCGCCAGTCCAGCGGCGCCGTCGTCGTTGACATGGACGGCACCGTGGTGCTGGCCACCGTGGTCGCCAAGACCGACGCCAAGCCCGGCCAGGACTTCTTCCCCCTGACCGTCGACTACCTTGAGAAAACCTATGCCGCCGGCCGCATTCCCGGCAGCTTCTTCAAGCGCGAAGGCCGTCCCAGCGAATTCGAAACGCTGACCTCCCGCCTGATCGACCGCCCGATCCGCCCGCTGTTCCCCGAAGGCTTCTTCAACGAAGTGCAGGTCGTGATCCACGTACTGTCGTTGAACCCTGAAGTCGAAGGCGACATTCCCGCGCTGATCGCCTCAAGCGCCGCCCTGTCGATCTCCGGCATCCCGTTCAACGGCCCCATAGGCGCCGCGCGCGTGGCCTACATCGACGGCCAGTACGTGCTGAACCCCGGCAAGACCCAGCTCAAGGATTCGAAGATGGACCTCGTCGTGGCCGGCACCGAAGCCGCCGTGCTGATGGTCGAGTCCGAAGCCCAGCAGCTGTCCGAAGAAATCATGCTCGGCGCCGTGGTGTTCGGCCATGAGCAGGGCAACATCGCCATCAACGCGATCCATGAACTCGTGCGCGACGCCGGCAAGCCGGTCTGGGACTGGAAAGCCCCCCCCAAGAACGAGCCGCTGATCGCCAAGGTCAACGAACTCGCCGG
This sequence comes from Polaromonas sp. P1_F2, assembly GCF_056405735.1. Lineage (NCBI taxonomy): Bacteria > Pseudomonadati > Pseudomonadota > Betaproteobacteria > Burkholderiales > Comamonadaceae > Polaromonas > Polaromonas sp. P1_F2. The sequence continues at coordinate 202,498 of NZ_JBFUBN010000009.1, forward strand.
CGCCAAGCTGCAAGCCGCTTACCAGATCCGCGCCAAGCAAGCCCGTACGCAAGCCTGCCGCGTGGTGACCTCCGACGTCATGGCGGCACTCAAGGCCGACGGTGTGGAATTCGACGGCGTGGCCGTTGAAGGCATGCTGTTCGACATCGAAGCCAAGATCGTGCGCAGCCAGATCCTGGCCGGCGAACCCCGCATCGACGGCCGCGACACGCGCACCGTGCGCGCGATTGAAATCCGCAACAGCGTGCTGCCCCGTACCCACGGCTCGGCCCTGTTCACGCGCGGCGAAACCCAGGCGCTGGTCGTGACCACGCTGGGCACCGAGCGCGACGCGCAGCGCATCGACGCGCTGTCCGGCGACTACGAAGACCGCTTCATGCTGCACTACAACATGCCTCCGTTCGCCACCGGCGAAACCGGCCGCGTCGGCAGCCCGAAACGCCGCGAAATCGGCCACGGCCGCCTGGCCAAGCGCGCACTGATCGCCGTGCTGCCCACGAAGGAAGAATTCCCGTACACCATGCGCGTGGTGTCTGAAATCACCGAGTCCAACGGCTCCTCGTCGATGGCTTCGGTCTGCGGCGGCTGCCTGTCGCTGATGGACGCCGGCGTGCCGATGAAGGCCCACGTGGCCGGCATCGCCATGGGCCTGATCAAGGAAGACAACCGCTTCGCCGTGCTGACCGACATCCTGGGCGATGAAGATCACCTGGGCGACATGGACTTCAAGGTTGCGGGCACTACCTTCGGTATCACCGCGCTGCAGATGGACATCAAGATCCAGGGCATCACCAAGGAAATCATGCAGGTCGCGCTGGCCCAGGCCAAGGAAGCCCGCATGCACATCCTGGGCAAGATGCAGGAAGCCATGGGCGAGGCCAAGGCTGAAGTCTCCGACTTCGCGCCGCGCCTCTACGTCATGAAGATCAACCCCGAGAAGATCCGCGACGTGATCGGCAAGGGCGGCGCCGTCATCCGCGCGCTGACCGAAGAAACCGGCACGCAGATCAACATCGAGGAAGACGGCACCATCACCATCGCCTCGAACGACAGCGCCAAGGCCGACGAGGCCAAGCGCCGCATCGCCGAGATCACCGCTGAAGTCGAAATCGGCAAGGTCTACGAAGGCCCGGTCACCAAGATCCTGGACTTCGGCGCCCTGATCAACCTGCTGCCCGGCAAGGACGGCCTGCTGCACATCAGCCAGATCGCCCACGAGCGCGTCGAGAAGGTCACCGACTACCTGAGCGAAGGCCAGATCGTCAAGGTCAAGGTTCTTGAGACCGACGAAAAAGGCCGCGTCAAGCTGTCGATGAAGGCCTTGCTGGACCGTCCGGCCCAGGACCAGGACCGCGGCTGATCCTTCCTGCGACGGATTTTGCTGCCGCCGGCACCCGTGCATCGGGCGCCGGCGGTGCAAATGAACTGCATACCCCATGAAAGCTGTTGAAATTACCTCCTACGGCGCGCCCGAGGTGTTGCGTCTGGGCGTCCGCCCGGAACCCACCGGCGGCGCCGGAGAGGTGGTGATTCGCGTGAGCGCCAGCGGCGTGAACCGCCCCGACGTGCTGCAACGTATGGGGAACTACCCCGTGCCGCCGGGCGCGTCCGACATCCCGGGCCTTGAAGTGGCCGGCGTGATCGTCTCCGGCGATGCGAAAGCTATGGCCGCTGCCGGCCTCAAGCCCGGCGACCGTGTCTGCGCGCTGGTGGCGGGCGGAGGGTATGCCGAACTGTGCATCGCGCCCGTTGGGCAATGCCTGCCGGTGCCTGAGGGCCTCAGCGACATCGAAGCGGCTTCGCTGCCCGAGACCTTCTTCACGGTCTGGAGCAATGTGTTCGAGCGCGCCCACCTGCAGCCGGGTGAAACCCTGCTGATCCAGGGTGGCTCGAGCGGCATCGGCGTCACCGCCATCCAGATCGCCAAGGCCATGGGCGCCACGGTGCTGGTCACGGCCGGTAGTGACGACAAGTGCGCGGCCTGCATCGCCCTGGGGGCTGACCACGCCATCAACTACAAGGACAGCGACTTTGCCGAAGAGGTGAAAAAGCTGACCCAAGGGCAGGGCGTCAACGTCATTCTCGATATGGTGGCCGGCAGCTACGTGGCGCGTGAAGTCGAGTGCCTGGCCGAAGACGGCCGCCTCGTCATCATCGCGGTGCAAGGCGGCGTCAAGGCCGAGCTCAATGCCGGCCTGGTGCTGCGCAAGCGCCTGACCATCACCGGTTCAACCTTGCGTCCGCGTTCCATCGAGTTCAAGGCGGCGATTGCAAAAGCGCTGAAGGAAAAAGTCTGGCCCCTGCTTGCGGCGGGCCGGATCAAGCCCGTCATCCACAGCACATTTGCGGCGGCCGATGCGGCCAAAGCCCATGCGCTGATGGAGTCGAATTCACATATCGGCAAAATTGTTTTGACCTGGTGAGCCAAAGATGAAAAAACTCATTGCGGGAAACTGGAAGATGAACGGCAGCCTGGCCGCCAACGCGGCCCTGCTGGACGCACTGTCGCAAGGCCTGGCCGCCGCGCCTGCCGCTTGCGAAGTGGCGGTCTGCGTTCCCGCGCCTTATCTGGCGCAGGTGCAGGCTATGCACTCCGCGCAGGCCGGCCTCGCGTCCATCGAACTGGGCGCGCAGGATGTCTCGGCGCAAGCTTCGGGTGCTTACACGGGTGAGGTGAGCGCCGCCATGCTCAAGGATTTCGGCTGCCGCTTTGCCATCGTCGGCCATTCGGAGCGCCGCCAGTACCACGGCGAAAGCGATGCGCTGGTGGCCGAAAAAGCCAAAGCCGCGCTGGCATCGGGCATCACGCCCATCGTCTGTGTGGGCGAGACGCTGGCCGAGCGTGAGGCCGGCCACACCGAAGAAGTCGTCAAGCGCCAGCTGGCCGCGGTGATCCACACCAACGGCCACTGCATCAGCGAAATCGTCGTGGCCTATGAACCCGTGTGGGCCATAGGCACCGGCAAGACCGCGTCACCCGAAGAGGCTCAGGCCGTGCACGCGGTGCTGCGCGCCCAGTTGAAGGCCGCCACGGACCAGTTCGCGCGTGTGAAAATCCTGTACGGCGGCAGCATGAACGCTGCCAATGCGGCAACGCTGCTGGCTCAGCCCGACATCGACGGCGGCCTGATTGGCGGCGCCTCGCTCAAAGCCCCCGATTTTTTGACCATTATTGCTGCAGCCCGCAAGTAACGAGCGCAGAACGCTATTAATTTAGGAGTAGATATGAACGTAGTATTGACCATTGTCCTCGCCGTGCAAATGCTGTCGGCGCTCGGCATGATTGGCCTGATCCTGGTGCAGCACGGCAAGGGCGCCGACATGGGCGCGGCGTTCGGCAGCGGCGGCTCGGGCAGCCTGTTCGGCGCCAGCGGCAGCGCGAACTTCCTGTCGCGCACCACCGGTGTCCTCGCGGCGCTGTTTTTTGCATGCACCTTGCTGCTTGCTTACTTCGGCGGCAGCTCGCTGCCGCGCAGTGGTTCCAGCGTCCTGGAAGGCACTGGGGTGAGTGCACCGGCACCCGCCGGCGCGGCTTCCGGCGCGGCCCAAATTCCCGCGACCACGGCACCCGCGAGCGGCAGCGCCGCGGTTCCAGCGGCACCCGCGCCCGCCGCATCGGGCGCCGCGCAAATCCCGACGAAATAACGTGTTTTTGCTGCCGCCTCTCGTCGGGGGAGGCGGTATTTCAGGGTAAACTCTATGACTGCCTGGAAAGCCAAAACCGCAAGGTTTCCTCATGCCATCCAGTCAGTTAAATACCGCGGACGTGGTGAAATTGGTAGACACGCTATCTTGAGGGGGTAGTGCCGAAAGGTGTGCGAGTTCGAGTCTCGCCGTCCGCACCAGAACAAGCATCGGCAGCAGCGCTCCGGCGATGCTGTCGCCTTAAACGGCAAGCTGAACAAACCGCGCAGGTGGCTTTTCAGAAGTTGAATCCACGATGAACCTCGATCAATACCTTCCTGTTCTCCTGTTCATTCTGGTCGGTGTGGGTGTCGGCGTGGTGCCCCAGGTCCTGGGGCGTTTGTTGGGCCCCGTGCGCCCCGACAGCGAAAAAAATTCCCCTTACGAATGCGGCTTCGAGGCTTTCGAAGATGCCCGCATGAAATTCGATGTGCGCTACTACTTGGTCGCCATCCTCTTCATTCTGTTTGACCTCGAAATCGCCTTCCTCTTTCCCTGGGCCGTGGCGCTCAAGGAAATCGGCCCCGTCGGTTTCTGGTCGGTCATGATTTTCCTGGGCATTCTGGTCGTGGGCTTTGTCTACGAGTGGAAAAAGGGTGCGCTGGACTGGGAATAAGAAGCTAAGAATCCCGAGGGTTCTCTAGGCGGGTCTCGCCACAAAGGTACGGGTATGTCACTTGAAGGTGTTTTCAACGAAGGCTTCATGACCACGAGTTACGACTCGGTGGTGAATTGGGCCAAGACGGGTTCGCTCTGGCCCATGACATTCGGCCTGGCCTGCTGCGCCGTCGAGATGATGCATGCGGGCGCGGCGCGCTACGACCTCGACCGCTTCGGCATGTTGTTCCGCCCCAGCCCGCGCCAGTCCGACCTGATGATCGTGGCCGGCACGCTGTGCAACAAGATGGGCCCGGCCCTGCGCAAGGTCTACGACCAGATGTCCGAGCCGCGCTGGGTGCTGTCCATGGGCTCCTGCGCCAACGGCGGCGGCTACTACCACTACAGCTATTCCGTGGTGCGCGGCTGCGACCGCATCGTGCCGGTGGACGTCTACGTGCCCGGCTGCCCGCCCACGGCCGAAGCGCTGATGTACGGCATCATCCAGCTGCAGCAGAAAATCCGCCGCACCAACACGATTGCGAGGGCATAAGGCATGTCCTCTTCTCCCGTGTCCATGGAGCAACTCGCCGAAACGATTCATGCCGTCCTCGGCGACAAGGTCAAAAGCCTGAAGACTGCGCTGGGTGAAATTACCCTCACGGTCTCCGCCGCCGACTACCTCGCGGCCGCCACCACGCTGCGCGATGCGCCCGGCTGCCGCTTCGAGCAACTGATCGATCTCTGCGGCGTCGACTATTCCGAATACCGGGACGGCCAGTACGACGGCCTGCGCTACTGCGTGGTGTCGCACCTGCTGTCGGTCAGCCTCAACCAGCGCGTGCGCCTCAAGGTGTTCTGCCCTGATGACGATTTCCCCGTGGTGGATTCGCTCAACGGCATCTGGAACTCGGCCAACTGGTTCGAGCGCGAGGCCTTCGACCTCTACGGCATCATCTTTGAAGGCCACAACGACCTGCGCCGCATCCTGACCGATTACGGTTTCATCGGCCATCCTTTCCGTAAGGACTTCCCGACCTCTGGCCACGTCGAGATGCGTTACGACCCCGAGCAGAAGCGCGTGATTTACCAGCCGGTCACCATCGAGCCGCGTGAGATCACTCCTCGTGTGATCCGTGAAGACAACTACGGCGGCCTGCAATAAGCAGCGCCGGCAAGAGATACCCACATGGCTGAAATCAAAAACTACACGCTCAACTTTGGACCGCAGCATCCCGCAGCGCACGGCGTGCTGCGCCTGGTGCTAGAGCTTGACGGCGAAGTGATCCAGCGCGCCGATCCGCACATCGGCCTGCTGCACCGCGCCACCGAAAAACTCGCCGAAAGCAAGACCTACATCCAGTCGCTGCCCTATATGGACAGGCTGGATTACGTTTCCATGATGTCCAACGAGCAGGCCTACTGCCTGGCCATCGAGAAGCTGCTGGGCGTCGACGTGCCGGTGCGCGCGCAATACATCCGCGTGATGTACGCCGAAATCACGCGCCTGCTCAACCACCTGCTGTGGCTGGGCGCGCACGGTTTCGACTGCGGCGCGATGAACATCCTGATTTACTGCTTCCGCGAGCGCGAGGCGCTGTTCGACATGTACGAGGCCGTCTCCGGCGCGCGCATGCACGCGGCCTACTTCCGTCCGGGCGGCGTCTACCGCGACCTGCCCGACAGCATGCCGCAGTATCGCGTCAGCAAGGTCAAGAACGCCAAGGCCATTGCTGCGCTCAACGAAAACCGCCAGGGCTCGCTGCTCGACTTCATCGAGGACTTCACCAACAAGTTCCCCGGTTACGTCGACGAATACGAAACCCTGCTGACCGACAACCGCATCTGGAAGCAGCGCACCGTCGGTGTCGGCGTCGTCTCGCCCGAGCGCGCCCTGAACCTCGGCTTTACCGGTCCCATGCTCCGCGGCTCGGGTTTCGCCTGGGACCTGCGCAAGCAGCAGCCCTACGACGTCTACGACAAGATGGACTTCGACATCCCGGTCGGCAAGACCGGCGACTGCTACGACCGCTACCTGGTCCGCGTCGAAGAGATGCGCCAGTCCAACCGCATCATCAAGCAGTGCGTCGACTGGCTGCGCGTGAACCCCGGCCCCGTGATCACCAGCAACCACAAGGTCGCCGCGCCGGACCGCGAATCCATGAAGTCCAACATGGAAGAGCTGATCCACCACTTCAAGCTCTTCACCGAAGGCTTCCATGTGCCCGAAGGCGAAGCCTATGCGGCGGTCGAGCACCCCAAGGGCGAGTTCGGCATCTACATCGTCAGCGACGGCGCCAACAAGCCCTATCGCCTGAAGATCCGTCCGCCGGGTTTCCCGCACCTCGCGGCCATGGACGAAATGTCGCGCGGCCACATGATCGCCGACGCCGTCGCCGTGATCGGCACCATGGATATTGTGTTCGGTGAAATTGACCGGTAGTCCCCATGATTTCTGAACAAACCAGAGCGCGCTTCGACCGCGAAGTCGCCAAATACCCCGCGGACCAGAAACAGTCGGCCGTCATGGCCTGCCTGACCATCCTGCAGGAAGAGCACGGCTACGTCAGCGCCGAAAGCGAGAAGGTCGTGGCCGAATACCTCGGCATGGCGCCGATCGCCGTGCACGAAGTCACCACCTTCTACAACATGTACAACCAGCGCCCCGTTGGCAAGTACAAACTCAACGTCTGCACCAACCTGCCTTGCCAGCTGCGCGACGGCGCCAAGGCGCTCAAGCACCTGGAGCACAAGCTCGGCATCGCCATGGGCGAGACCAGCGCCGACGGCCTTTTCACGCTGCAGCAGTCCGAATGCCTGGGCGCCTGCGCGGATTCCCCGGTGATGCTCGTCAATGACCTCACCATGTGCAGCTTCATGAGCAACGAGAAGCTGGACCAGCTCATCGAAGGCCTTCAATCCGCCGAGGCAAAGCAACCATGACGCTCGCACCCCTGACTCCTAACAGCGCAGCCGCGCAGAGCGTGCTGTCCCAGTTCTCGGCCACCGGCGTGCAGACCTGCTTCCACGGCCGGCACATCAACCCGCAAATCCTCGCTGACCTCGACGGCAGCAACTGGCGCCTCAAGGACTATGAAGCCCGCGGCGGCTACCAGGCCCTGCGCAAGATACTCAAGCAGGACGGCGGCGAGGGCATGACGCCCGACCAGGTGATTGCTGAAGTCAAGGCCGGCAGCCTGCGCGGCCGCGGCGGCGCGGGTTTCCCGACCGGGCTCAAGTGGAGCTTCATGCCGCGCCAGTTTCCGGGCCAGAAATACCTGGTCTGCAATTCGGACGAGGGCGAGCCGGGCACCTGCAAAGACCGCGACATCATGCAGTACAACCCGCACAGCGTGATCGAAGGCATGGCGATCGCCGCCTACGCCATGGGCATCAGCGTCGGCTACAACTACATCCACGGCGAAATCTTCGCGACCTATCAGCGTTTTGAAGAAGCGCTGGAAGAAGCGCGCGCCGCCGGCCTGCTGGGCAACAACATCTTCGGCAGCGGCTTCAGCTTCCAGCTCCATGCTTCGCACGGCTTCGGCGCCTACATCTGCGGCGAAGAAACCGCGCTGCTCGAATCGCTCGAAGGCAAAAAAGGCCAGCCGCGCTTCAAGCCGCCGTTCCCGGCCAGCTTCGGCCTCTACGGCAAGCCCACCACCATCAACAACACCGAGACCTTCGCGGCTGTGCCCTGGATCATCCGCAACGGCGGCCAGGCCTACCTCGAATGCGGCAAGCCCAACAACGGCGGCACCAAGATCTATTCGGTCTCGGGCGACGTCGAGTTGCCCGGCAACTACGAAGTGCCCATGGGCACGCCGTTCTCCAAGCTGCTCGAACTCGCCGGCGGCGTGCGCAAGGGCCGCACGCTCAAGGCCGTGATTCCCGGCGGATCTTCGGCGCCCGTGCTGCCGGCTTCCATCATGATGGAATGCACCATGGACTACGACTCCATCGCCAAGGCCGGCTCTATGCTGGGCTCGGGCGCGGTGATCGTGATGGACGACAGCCGTTGCATGGTCGAGTCGCTCAAGCGCCTGTCCTATTTCTACATGCACGAATCCTGCGGGCAATGCACGCCTTGCCGCGAAGGCACGGGCTGGCTCTGGCGCGTCGTGGACCGCATCCACAACGGCCACGGCAAGCAGACCGACATGGACCTGCTCAACTCGGTGGCCGACAACATCCAGGGCCGCACTATCTGCGCACTCGGCGATGCTGCGGCCATGCCGGTGCGCGCCATGATCAAGCACTTCCGCCATGAGTTTGAAGCCATGATCAAGACGCCAGCCCACCAGGCTCCCGCATCCCAGGCTTCGGCCGCCGCGCAAGCCTGAGTCCCGGAAAGAAAAAATATGGTTGAAATAGAACTCGACGGTCAGAAGGTGGAAGTGCTTGAGGGCAGCACGGTGATGCATGCGGCTGAAAAAGCCGGCACCTACATTCCGCACTTTTGCTATCACAAGAAGCTCAGCATTGCCGCCAACTGCCGCATGTGCCTGGTCGACGTGGAGAAGGCGCCCAAGCCCATGCCGGCCTGCGCCACGCCCGTCACCCAGGGCATGATCGTGCGCACCAAGAACGATAAAGCCATCAAGGCCCAGAAGGGCGTGATGGAGTTCCTGCTGATCAACCACCCGCTGGACTGCCCGATCTGCGACCAGGGCGGCGAGTGCCAGTTGCAGGACCTGGCTGTCGGCTACGGCGGCAGCGAATCGCGCTACGAAGAAGAAAAGCGCGTGGTCTTCCACAAGGACGTCGGCCCGCTGATCTCCATGCAGGAGATGAGCCGCTGCATCCATTGCACGCGCTGCGTGCGCTTCGGCCAGGAAGTGGCCGGCGTGATGGAACTCGGCATGTCGCACCGCGGCGAGCACGCCGAGATCGAAACCTTCGTCGGCATGTCGGTGGACTCCGAGCTGTCCGGCAACATGATCGATATCTGCCCGGTCGGCGCGCTGACCAGCAAGCCTTTCCGCTACAGCGCCCGCACCTGGGAACTGTCGCGCCGCAAGTCGGTCAGCCCGCACGATTCGACCGGCGCCAACCTGATCGTCCAGGTCAAGAGCAACAAGGTCATGCGCGTCGTGCCGCTCGAAAATGAAGACGTCAACGAATGCTGGATCGCCGACCGCGACCGCTTCTCGTACGAAGCCCTCAACGGCGACGAGCGCCTGACCAGCCCCATGCTCAAGCAGGGCGGTGAATGGAAAGCCGTCGACTGGCAGACCGCGCTCGAATACGTGGCCAACGGCCTCAAGCAGATCAAGGTCGACCACGGCGCCAACAGCATCGGCACCCTGGCCAGCCCGCACAGCACGCTCGAAGAGCTCTACCTGGCCGCCTCATTGATGCGCGGCCTGGGCAGCGAGAACATCGATTACCGCCTGCGCAACGCCGAGTTCGCCGCGCCTTCGGCCATCCGCTGGCTAGGCACCTCCATCGCTTCGCTGTCGCAGCTGCAGCGCGTGCTGGTGGTTGGCTCCAACCTGCGCAAGGACCACCCGCTGTTCGCGCAGCGCATACGCCAGGCCGTTCGCAAGGGCGGGGCGCTGAGCACCATCAACTCCGCCGCCGAACTGGCAAGCGCCGACGCGTGGGCTATGCCCGTCGCCAACACCCTGCTAACGGCGCCTGAAGCCTGGGTCCAGGCCCTGGCCGATGTGGCTGCCGCGATTGCCGCCGACAAGGGCGTCGCTGCGCCCGCAGCCGGCAATGCCACCGATGCCGCCAAGGCCATCGCCAAGTCCCTGCTGGGTGGTGAGCGCAAAGCCATCCTGCTGGGCAATGCCGCGGCGCACCACGCCAAGGCCTCCAGCCTGCTGGCGCTTGCCAACTGGATCGCCGTGCAGACCGGCGCCACCGTGGGTTACCTCACGGAAGCCGCCAACACCGTGGGCGCCCAGCTGGCCGGCGCCTTGCCGGCAGGCAAGGGCCTCAACGCAGGCCAGATGCTGGACGGCCAGCTCAAGGCCGTGATCCTGCTCAACAACGAACCCGAGTTCGACTCGGCCGTGGGCGCCAGGGCCAAATCCACGCTCAACGCCGCGCAAATGGTCGTGACGCTGAGCCCCTTCAAGGCCAACATGGCTTTTAGCGACGTGCTGCTGCCGATCGCGCCTTTCACCGAAACCCCCGGCACCTTTGTGAACGCCGAAGGCCGTGTGCAGGGTTTCCACGCCGTCGTCAAGCCGCTGGGCGATACCCGTCCGGCCTGGAAGGTGCTGCGCGTGCTGGCCAACCTGCTGGACTTGCCCGGTTTTGATTTCGAGTCCTCGCAGGACGTGCTCAAGCAGGTCGCCGGCGCCGATGCGGCGCAGCTTCCCGCGGACAAGCTCGGCAACGGCACCCAGGCCGCTGTCGACCTGTCGGCGGCTCCCGCCCAGGCGCCTGCCGTGGCCAGCATTTACCAGCTCGACGGGCTGGTCAGGCGCGCCACATCGCTGCAGCTGACGGCGGATGCCCGCCAGGCGGCCGGCCTCGAAGCCAGGCTCGAAGGAGTGACGGCATGATTGATGGAATCTTCGCCTTCGGCCAGGGTTTGATGGGCGGCATCTGGCCGGCCACCGTATGGCCTGTGCTGTGGACGCTCATCAAGATCGTCTGTGTTCTGCTGCCGCTGATGGGCCTCGTAGCCTACCTCACCTTGTGGGAGCGCAAGGCCATCGGCTTCACCCAGATTCGCCTCGGGCCCAACCGCGTCGGGCCTTTCGGCCTGCTGCAGCCGATCGCCGATGCGCTCAAGCTGCTGACCAAGGAAATCATCATTCCGACGGCGGCCAGCAAGGGCCTGTTCGTGCTCGGCCCTATCATGACCATCATGCCGGCCCTGGCCGCCTGGGCCGTGATTCCCTTCGGGCCCGAGATCGCGCTGGCCAACATCAATGCCGGCCTGCTGTTCCTGATGGCCATCACCTCGCTGGAGGTCTATGGCGTGATCATCGCGGGCTGGGCTTCCAACTCCAAATACGCCTTCCTCGGCGCCATGCGCGCCTCGGCGCAAATGGTCAGCTATGAAATCGCCATGGGCTTTTGCCTGGTGGTGGTGCTCATGGTGTCCGGCAGCCTGAACATGACCGACATCGTGATGAGCCAGGGCAAGGGCATGCTGGCAAGCAAGGGCTGGACTTTCCTGTCCTGGAACTGGCTGCCGCTGCTGCCGATCTTTGTCGTCTACTTCATCTCGGGCCTGGCCGAAACGAATCGCCACCCGTTTGACGTTGTCGAAGGCGAGTCCGAAATCGTGGCCGGCCACATGGTCGAGTACTCGGGCATGGCCTTCGCGATGTTCTTCCTCGCCGAATACGCCAACATGTGGCTGGTTGCCATCCTGGCCGTGCTGCTGTTCCTCGGCGGCTGGCTGCCTCCCGTCGAAGCCCTGAGCTTCATCCCCGGCTGGATCTGGCTGGGCGCCAAGACCTTTGTGGTGGTCACCATGTTCCTGTGGGTGCGCGCCACCTTCCCGCGCTTTCGTTACGACCAGATCATGCGCCTGGGCTGGAAGATTTTCATTCCCGTGACCCTGGTCTGGCTGGTGGTCGTTGGCGCCTGGATGCAGACCCCCTACAACATCTGGAAGTAGACATGGCCCCCACGCTTTTCACTTCGTGTAATGCGCTGCCCCCCGAGGGGGCGCTGCGCCTGCGGCCCGGCAAAGCCGGTTCCGCGGCCCCTGCTGGGGCAGAGCCTCTCGCGAGCACCCCTTATCTGACTCAGTTGCGCAGGAAATCATCATGAGTGCCGTAGCTTCCATCAAAGACTTTGCGTCGAGCTTCATGCTCACCGAGCTGTTCAAGGGCATGGCCTTGACCGGCAAGTACATGTTCAGCCGCAAGATCACGGTCCAGTTCCCTGAGGAAAAAACCCCGCTGAGCCCGCGTTTTCGCGGCCTGCATGCGCTGCGCCGCTATGAAAACGGCGAAGAGCGCTGCATCGCCTGCAAGCTCTGCGAAGCGGTTTGCCCGGCGCTGGCCATCACCATTGAGTCCGACGTGCGTGAAGACGGCAGCCGCCGCACCTCGCGCTACGACATCGACCTGACCAAATGCATCTTCTGCGGTTTCTGCGAAGAGAGCTGCCCGGTCGACTCCATCGTCGAGACCCACATCTTTGAATACCACGGCGAAAAACGCGGCGACCTGTATTTCACCAAAGAGATGCTGCTGGCCGTGGGCGACCGGTATGAATCCGAAATCGCCGCGAACCGCGCGGCAGATGCCAAGTACCGCTGAATCCCAAGCCGCTGGCCCAAGAAAGAATCCACAAGAACATGGACGCTAAAACAGGTCTTTTTTACGTTTTCGCCGCGGTGCTGCTGTTTGCTGCATTCAAGGTGATTACCGCGCGCAACCCGGTGCATGCGGCGCTTTACCTCGTGCTGGCGTTCTTCCAGGCGTCCGCCGTCTGGATCCTCCTCAAGGCAGAGTTCCTTGCCATCACGCTGGTGCTCGTCTATGTGGGCGCCGTGATGGTGCTCTTCCTGTTCGTCGTGATGATGCTGGACATCAACATCGACAGCATGCGCAAGGGCTTCTGGAAACATTTCCCTCTGGCCGGCTCCGTCGGCGCCATCATCGCGCTGGAAATGTCTTATGTGTTGATGGGCGGCTTTCGTGAGCCACCCAAAGTCGCGACCGCCGCGGGCCAGATAGGCGCGCAGGTCTCCAACACCAAGGAGCTCGGCAAGCTGCTGTACTCAGAATACCTCTACCCGTTGGAAGTCGCTGCGGTGATCCTGCTGGTGGCCATCATTGCCGCCATCGCGCTGACCCTGCGCGCGCGCAAAGACTCCAAGTACCAGAATCCTTCAGAGCAGATCCGGGTCAAGCGCGCTGACCGCGTGAGCCTGGTCAAGATGAAATCCGTGATGCCCGCACCCGTTGTGGTTGCGGCCCCCGCAGCCGCCGAGGAGAAGAAGGCATGACGCTCACCCTGGGACATTTTCTTTCGCTGGGCGCGATGCTGTTTGCGCTGTCGGTCATCGGCATCTTCCTGAACCGCAAAAACCTGATCGTGCTGCTGATGGCCATCGAGCTCATGCTGCTGGCGGTCAACATGAATTTTGTGGCCTTCTCCTACTATCTGAACGACATGGCCGGCCAGGTGTTCGTGTTCTTCATCCTGACCGTCGCCGCGGCCGAATCGGCCATAGGCTTGGCCATCCTGGTGCTGCTGTTCCGCAACAAGTCCAGCATCAACGTAGACGAACTCAACACGCTCCAGGGCTAAAAACAAGATGAGCCAAACCCTCTCCGCATCGGCCCTGCTGGCCGTCCCGCTTGCGCCCCTGGCCGGCGCCCTGGCGGCCGGTATCCTCGGCACCTCTTTCGGCGGCAACTGGATAGGCCGCCGCCTGTCGCACAGCCTGACCATCCTCGGCGTGCTGGTAGCCTTCATCATCTCGGCGATGACGCTCAAGAGCGTGGCCATCGACGGCGCGCGCTTCAACGAGACGCTCTACGCCTGGATGAACGTCGGCGGCCTGAAGATGGAAATCGGCTTCCTGGTCGACGGCCTCACGGCCATGATGATGTGCGTGGTGACCTTTGTGTCGCTCATGGTGCACATCTACACCATAGGCTACATGGAAGAGGACGAGGGCTATAACCGTTTCTTCGCCTACATCTCGCTGTTCACCTTCTCCATGCTGATGCTGGTGATGAGCAACAACATGCTGCAGCTGTTCTTCGGCTGGGAAGCCGTGGGCCTGGTGTCCTACCTGCTGATCGGTTTCTGGTTCAACAAGCCGACCGCCATCTTCGCGAACATGAAGGCCTTCCTGGTCAACCGCGTGGGCGACTTCGGTTTTATCCTCGGCATAGGCCTGATCGCCGCTTACGCCGGTACGCTCAATTACGGTGAGGCTTTTGCCAAGGCCGGTGAACTTTCGAGCATCAAGTTTCCCGGCACCGGCTGGATGCTGGTGACCGTGATCTGCATCTGCCTCTTTATAGGCGCGATGGGCAAGTCGGCGCAATTCCCGCTGCATGTCTGGCTGCCTGACTCCATGGAAGGCCCGACGCCTATCTCCGCGCTGATCCACGCGGCAACCATGGTGACGGCCGGCATCTTCATGGTGGCGCGCATGTCGCCGCTGTTTGAGCTCAGCGACACCGCGCTCAGCTTTATCATGGTGATTGGCGCCATCACGGCCTTGTTCATGGGCTTTCTCGGCATCATCCAGAACGACATCAAGCGCGTGGTCGCGTATTCCACGCTTTCGCAGCTGGGCTACATGACGGTGGCGCTGGGCGCCTCGGCCTATTCCGTCGCGGTGTTCCACCTGATGACGCACGCTTTCTTCAAGGCGCTGCTGTTTCTGGCGGCAGGCTCGGTCATTATCGGCATGCACCACAACCAGGACATCCGCTGGATGGGCGGCGTGCGCAAGTACATGCCCATCACCTGGATCACCTCGCTGCTGGGCACGCTGGCCCTGATCGGCACTCCTCTGTTCGCGGGTTTCTACTCCAAGGACAGCATCATCGAAGCCGTCCATGAGAGCCACCTGGCGGGCGCCGGCTTTGCCTACTTCGCGGTGCTGGCGGGCGTCTTCGTGACGGCCTTTTATTCCTTCCGCCTGTATTTCCTGGTGTTCCACGGCAAGGAGCGCTACGACCAGAACCCCGACGCGCACCACCATGGCCATGACGACCACGGCCATCATGGCGAGCACCACGAGCCGCACGAATCCCCCTGGGTGGTGACGGTGCCGCTGATCCTGCTGGCGATCCCGTCCGTGGTCATCGGTTTCATGACGATTGAACCCATGCTCTACGGCGAGTTCTTCAAGGGCGCGATCTTCGTGAACCTTGAAAAACATCCCGCCATGGAAGAGCTCAAGCAGCTGTTCCACGGCCCGGTCCAGATGGCCCGGCATGGGTTGATGGCGCCGCCCTTCTGGCTGGCCCTGAGTGGCTCCGTCCTGGCCTGGTATATGTACATGATCAACCCGGCCTTGCCCGCCGCGATCAAGCGCATGTTCATGCCCATCTTCACGCTGCTCGAGAACAAGTACTACTTCGACTGGTTCAATGAAAACGTGCTGGCCCGCGGAACGCGCGCCCTCGGCACCGCGCTCTGGAAGGGCGGCGACCAGAAGCTGATCGACGGCGCGCTGGTCAACGGTTCCTGGAAGGTGATCGGCTGGGTCTCCGGCATGGTCCGCCGGCTGCAGTCCGGCTACATCTACCACTATGCCTTCGGCATGATCATTGGCGTGTTTGTGTTGATGACGTATTTCGTCTGGCTCAATCGCTGATCAGTTCAACAAAATCAAGGAAGAACAAGAATGGGTTTGTTGAGTCTTGCGATCTGGACACCGATTGTTTTCGGTGTGGTTCTGCTGGCGCTGGGCCGTGACGAGCAGGCGCGCAGCGTTCGCTGGATCGCGCTGATAGGCGCGGTCGTCAGTTTCGGGGTCACGCTGCCGCTGTACGGCGGCTTCGACCTGGGCACCTCGGCCATGCAATTTGTCGAGAAGGGCAGCTGGATCCAGCGCTTCAACGTCAATTACCACGTGGGTGTCGACGGCATTTCGCTGTGGTTCGTGCTGCTGACGGCCTTCATCAACGTGGTGGTCATCATCGCCAGCTGGGAAGCCATCACCACGCGCGTGAACCAGTACATGGCCTCTTTCCTGATCCTGAGCGGGCTCATGATCGGCGTGTTTTCGGCGCTGGACGGCATCCTGTTCTACGTGTTCTTCGAAGCCACGCTGATCCCGATGTACCTCATCATCGGCATCTGGGGCGGCCCCAACAAGATCTACGCGGCTTTCAAGTTCTTTCTCTACACCTTGCTCGGCTCGCTGCTGATGCTGGTGGCGCTGATCTTCCTGTACAACAAGTCGGGCGGCAGCTTCGACATCCTGACCTGGCACAAGCTGCCGCTGGGCGGCACGATACAGACACTGCTGTTCTTCGCCTTCTTCGCGGCTTTCGCCGTCAAGGTGCCGATGTGGCCGGTCCACACCTGGCTGCCCGACGTGCACGTCGAGGCGCCCACGGGCGGCTCCGCCGTGCTGGCGGCCATCATGCTGAAGCTGGGCGCCTACGGTTTTCTGCGTTTCTCCATGCCAATCGCCCCGGACGCCGCGCACGAATGGGCCTGGCTGATGATCGCGCTGTCGCTGATCGCCGTCATCTACGTCGGCCTGGTGGCCCTGGTTCAGCAGGACATGAAAAAGCTGGTGGCTTATTCATCGGTGGCCCACATGGGTTTTGTCACGCTGGGCTTTTTCATCTTCAACGACCTGGGTGTCTCCGGCGGCATCGTGCAGATGATTGCCCACGGTTTTGTGTCGGGCGCGATGTTCCTGTGCATCGGTGTGCTGTATGACCGCGTCCACTCGCGCGAGATCGCCAGCTACGGCGGCGTGGTCAACACCATGCCCAAGTTCGCGGCCTTCGCGCTGCTGTTCGCCATGGCCAATTGCGGCCTGCCGGCCACAGCCGGTTTCGTCGGCGAGTGGATGGTGATCCTGGGCGCAGTCAAATACAACTTCTGGATAGGCGGCGCGGCGGCGACGGCACTTATTTTTGGCGCGGCCTACACGCTGTGGATGTACAAGCGCGTCTACCTGGGCCCCGTGGCCAATGAGGACGTCAAGGCGCTCACCGACATCAACAGCCGCGAGTTCCTGATGCTGGCCCTGCTGGCCATTGCCGTGCTGTACATGGGCATTTATCCCAAGCCCTTCACGGACGTGATGAACACGTCGGTCGCCGATCTGCTCAAGCACGTCGCGACGTCCAAGCTGAACTAAAGCTGACCGAGCAACTACAAAGAATTCAGATGATAGACAAACTCTCCTGGATCGCGGTTTACCCCGAACTCGTCCTCCTGACCATGGCCTGCGTGATCGCGCTGGTGGACCTGGGCGTCAAGACGCCCCAGCGCACGCTCACCTATGTGCTCACGCTATTGACCCTGGCCGTGGTGGGCGCCATGGAAGCCGCCTACGCGGTGGGCGGGCAGACTTTCTACGGTTTCGGCAACATGGTGGTCAGCGATCCCATGGGTGGCTGGCTCAAGTGTTTTGCCTGTATCACCGTGATGATCACGCTGGTCTACGGCCGGCCTTATGCCGCGGACCGCGAGATGTTGCGCGGCGGCGAATTCTTCACGCTGAGCCTGTTCGCGCTGCTGGGCATGTTCGTGATGATCTCGGGCCACAACTTCCTGGTGATCTACATGGGCCTGGAGCTGCTCACGCTGTCCAGCTATGCGCTGGTGGCCCTGCGTCGCGACAACGCCACGGCCACCGAAGCGGCCATGAAGTATTTCGTGTTGGGCGCGCTGGCTTCCGGCTTCCTGCTTTACGGCCTGTCGATGCTCTACGGCGCGACCGGCTCCCTGGACCTCAACGAGGTGTTCAACGCCATCGCCAGCCGTCAGGTCAAACACCAGGTGCTGATTTTCGGCCTGGTCTTCATCGTGGCCGGCCTGGCCTTCAAGCTGGGGGCCGTGCCTTTCCACATGTGGCTGCCCGACGTCTACCAGGGCGCGCCCACGGCGGTGACACTGCTGATCGGCGGCGCGCCGCAGCTCGCGGCCTTTGCGATCTGCATCCGCCTGCTGGTCGAAGGCTTGTTGCCGCTGGCGATTGACTGGCAGCAGATGCTGGCCCTGATGGCGATAGGTTCGCTGCTGGTCGGCAACCTGGCTGCCATCGCCCAGTCCAACCTCAAGCGCATGCTGGCGTTCTCGACCATTTCCCAGATGGGCTTCCTGCTGCTCGGCCTGCTGGCCGGCGTGGTCAACGGCAACCAGCTCAACACCGAGTCCGCCTACAGCGCGGCGATGTTCTACGCCCTGACCTATGTGCTCACCACCCTGGGCGCCTTCGGCATCATCATGCTGCTGGCGCGCGCCGGTCACGAGTCAGAGGACATCGTCGACCTGGCCGGCCTGAACCAACGCAGCCCGCTGTACGCAGGCGTCATGGCCATCAGCATGTTCTCGCTGGCCGGCCTGCCGCCGCTGGTGGGCTTTTATGCCAAGCTGTCCGTCCTGCAGGCGCTGATCTCGTCGCAACAGGCCAGCTATATCGTATTGGCGGTTTTCGCGGTGGTCATGTCGCTGGTCGGCTCGTTTTATTACCTGCGCGTGGTCAAGGTCATGTACTTTGACGCGCCGCTGGCCCACAACGCCCAGCCGGTCTCCGGCCCGACGGATGCCAAGGTGGTGCTGGCGATCAACGGCGCGCTCATCCTGGTCCTGGGCATGCTGCCCGGCGGCCTGATGACGCTGTGCTCGCAGTCCATCAGCAGCATCGTCAAATCCCTGGGTTCATGACGCAGACGGCCTCGGTCTGGCTGGTCGTGCTGCTGGCCCTGCTGGCGGCCAATCTGCCTTTTGTCAGCAACCGGCTGTTCGCGGTCTACGCCCTGAAGCAGACCAAGAACCTCGGCATCCGCCTGGGCGAAATGGTGGTCTGGTACCTTCTCGTCGGCGGCTTGGGCCTGTACCTCGAGCAGCGGACCGGCCAGATCGCGCCGCAGGGCTGGGAGTTTTACGCCATCACCGGCGCGCTCTTCATCACCTTTGCCTTTCCCGGTTTCACCTGGCGCTATCTCTTCAAGCACCGCCCATGAAAACCCCGCCGGGCCCTGATGACGCCGGCAAGCCGGCTGATGCGCACCTTGTGGAGACCCGGCTGGCTTCCACGGAGATTTTGAAGGGCCACTTCCTGCACGCCATGCGCGACACCGTCGGCCTGCCCGACGGCACGCAGGCCACGCGCGAATACGTCATCCATCCGGGCGCCGTGATGATCGTGGCCCAAGGCGACGACGGCCGCCTGGTGCTGGAGCGCCAATACCGCTACCCCGTGCAGGCCGTCATGGTCGAGTTCCCCGCCGGCAAGCTCGACCCCGGCGAAGACTCGCTGGCCTGCGCGCAGCGCGAACTGCTCGAGGAAACCGGCTACAGCGCACGCGAGTGGGCCCGGGCCGGCGTGCTGCATCCCGTGATTTCCTATTCCACCGAGTTCATCGACATCTGGTTCGCGCGCGGGCTGGTGCCTGGCCCTCGCAAGCTCGATGCCGGCGAATTTCTCGACGTCTTCACCGCCACACCCGCCGAGCTGCTGGCCTGGTGCGCCAACGGCCAGGTGACCGATGCAAAAACCTTGACCGGCACGCTTTGGCTGCAGAACGTGCTGTCGGGCGCATGGGCATTGGACTGGCAAGCCGCCGCTTCGTGACTGCGGGGCGATAATCCGCGCATGAAAGTCCTGAATCTCCAGTGTTCGCACCAGCATTCGTTTGAAGGCTGGTTTGCGTCCGAAGACGATTTCCAGGGCCAGCTGTCACGCGGTCTGGTCGAATGCCCGATGTGCGCCGACAAAAGCGTGCAAAAACTCCCGAGTGCGCCGCGGCTCAACCTCGGCGGGCGCCAGGACCCGGATGTCTCCGGCCATCCGCCATCTTCGACAGTCGTGAAGACTGAAGAAGGCGCTGCGACACGCAGCCTGACCGCGGTCGCCGGAACACCGTCCGGCGTAAGCCAGGCCCAACAGGCCGCATTCCTGCAGGCTGTGCGCCATGTGCTGGCCAACACCGAGGACGTGGGGACGCGTTTTGCCGACGAGGCGCGCCGCATGCACTATGGCGAGCAGGAGGCGCGCAGCATTCGCGGCCAGACCAGCGTGCGTGAGGCCGCCGAATTGCTGGAAGAGGGCATTGACGTGATGCCCTTGCCGCTGCCGGCGGCGCTCAAGGAAACGCTGCAGTAGCCGCTCAGCCGGGCGCTGGCATTGCACTGCGCCGCCGCACCATGCGGCTGGCCGCATACAGGCCCAGGGGGATGGCGACGAAATGCGGCCAGATGAAATAGGCCGGTTCGTAGCCCATCCAGCTGAACGGGCTTTCATCGACGGCCATGGATTCCATCGTGCCGGTCACAACCACGTAGAGCAACCAGGGCAGGGCGCTCACCGCCACCATCGCGGGCGAGGTGCTTTTGAGCAGCCTGAAAACGGCATTGCCGGCCGCCACCGCGAGCAGGAACATCGGCAGGTGGCGAATGCCGACCAGCGCGAAGGCCGCCCGCAGGTTTTCTTCTTCGTAGCTTTGCACGGTCCAGCGCGCGACAGCCGGGCCGTCGAGCAAAGGCCCCAGCAGCGCCGCAAGGGCCGCTACCAAGGCACCCAGAAAGAGCGCGGCCGCGGGCAAGCGAAAAGCGGCCATCGCAGGCCGCCCGCCAGGGCCGCTGGGCGCTTCGGCCATCAGGGGTAGAGGCCGCGCAGTTCGCGCGTGTGCAGGATGCGCTTGCAGGCCACGATGAAGGTCGCGGTGCGCAGGCTGACCTTCTGGTCTTGCGCCA
This sequence comes from Polaromonas sp. P1_F2, assembly GCF_056405735.1. NCBI lineage: Bacteria > Pseudomonadati > Pseudomonadota > Betaproteobacteria > Burkholderiales > Comamonadaceae > Polaromonas > Polaromonas sp. P1_F2. The sequence goes on from NZ_JBFUBN010000009.1 coordinate 223,114, forward strand.
CGTGCCAGACGCCGGCGAAGGCGTCTTTCATGATCTTGACCAGGCGCTTGTTGATTTCTTCCTCGTCCCAGAAGAAGCTGGAGAAATCCTGCACCCATTCAAAATAGCTGACCGTCACGCCGCCGGCGTTGGCGATCACGTCCGGCAACACCAGGATATTGCGGTCGTGCAGGATGTCGTCGGCGGCCGGCGTGGTCGGGCCGTTCGCGCCTTCGATGATCATGCGCGCCTTGATGCGGCCGGCATTGGCTTCGGTGATCTGCTGCTCGAGCGCGGCGGGGATCAGGATGTCGCACTCCACGTCCCAGAATTTGTCGTTGGCGATGACTTCGGCCTCGGCGAAGCCGGCCACGCTGCCGTTGGCTTCCACATGCTTGAGCAGCGCCGGCACGTCGAGGCCGGCCTCGCGGTAAATCGTGCCGCCGTGGTCCTGCACGGCCACGACGCGAGCGCCGGTTTCGGCAAACAGCTTGCCCGCCACGCCGCCCACGTTGCCGAAACCCTGCACCGCGATGCGCGAGCTCGCGATGTCCAGGCCGATGTGTTTGGCCGCTTCCACGCCCACGGTGTACACGCCGCGTCCGGTGGCTTCACGCCGGCCCAGCGAGCCGCCCAGGTCGACTGGTTTGCCGGTGACCACGCCGGTCGAGGTGGAGCCGGTATTCATCGAATAGGTGTCCATCATCCACGCCATGATCTGGTCGTTGGTGTTGACGTCGGGCGCCGGGATGTCCTTGTTGGGGCCGATGATGATGCCGATCTCGCTGGTGTAGCGGCGCGTCATGCGCTCGAGTTCGCCACGCGAGAGCTTCTTGGGGTCGACGCGTATGCCGCCCTTGGCGCCGCCGTAAGGCACGTTCACCGCCGCGTTCTTGACCGACATCCAGGCCGACAGGGCCATCACTTCCGACAGCGTGACGTCCTGGTGAAAGCGCACACCGCCCTTGCCCGGGCCGCGCGAGACATTGTGCTGCACGCGGTAGCCCTCGAAGTGGGCCACGGTGCCGTCGTCCATGTGGATGGGCACGTCGACGATCAGCACGCGTTTGGGCCGCTTGAGCGTCTCAGCCCAGCGCGCCAGGCTGCCCAGGTGCGGGATGACGCGGTCGACCTGCTGCAGGTAGTTGCCCCAGGGGCCGAGGTTGTCGGCCTGGAGGTAGGAGGGGAGGGGATGGGAGCCCGCGGAGACGGGGCCGGATGAGGCTGCGTGCGACATGAAAAACTCCTTGTGGGATTTCTTGTTGGGAAAAGTCAATGCACGGAGCTTAAAAGCCCGCTCCCGAATAGTCCAAGGCATTGTGCACCACTATCTATGCAAATAATGCATATCCCAGGCCTTGAACCCGGCGCCAAGGTTCAGGCGGCCGGATCGATGGGTGTCACACCGTGAACTGCAGGGCCGCCAGCCGTGCGTACACGCCGCCGCGGTTCACCAGTTCGGTGTGCGTGCCTTGCTCCACCAGCCGGCCGTGGTCCAGCACCAGGATGCGGTCGGCCTGCTGCACCGTGGCCAGGCGGTGCGCGATGACCAGCGTCGTGCGTCCCTTCATGGCCGACTCCAGCGCCGCCTGCACCATGCGCTCGYTTTCGGCATCCAGCGCGCTGGTGGCTTCGTCGAGCAGCAGCAGCGGCGCGTTTTTCAGCATGGCCCGCGCGATCGCGATGCGCTGGCGCTGCCCACCCGACAGCCGCACGCCGCGCTCACCCAGGAAGGTGTCGTAGCCCTCGGGCAAGGCGGTGATGAACTCATGCGCGAACGCGGCCTGGGCGGCGGCACGGGTTTCCTCATCGCTGGCGCCGGGTTTGCCGTAGCGGATGTTTTCGAGCGCGCTGGTGGAGAAGATCACCGCGTCCTGCGGCACGATGCCGATGCGGTCGCGCAGGTCTTGCAGTGACATGTCGGCCGTGCGCACGCCGTCGAGTGCGATGCGGCCCAAAGCCGGGTCGTAAAAACGCAGCAGCAGCTGGAACACCGTGCTTTTGCCCGCGCCGCTGGGCCCGACGATGGCCACGGTTTCGCCGGGCGCCACGCTCAGGCTGAAATCGCTGAGCGCGGCCTGCGCCGGGCGCGACGGATAGTGAAAGTTCACGGCCTCAAACTGGATGGCGCTGCCCGCCTGCGTGAGCCGCGCCGGCACAGGGTTGGGCGGCGAGGTGACGGGCGAGCGCGAGGCCAGCAATTCCATCAGGCGCTCCGTGGCGCCGGCCGCGCGCAGCAGGTCGCCATAGACCTCGCCCAGCACCGCCGCGGCGCTCGCCAGGATGATCACGTAGACCACGGTCTGGCCCAGGTGGCCGGCCGAGATGTCGCCGCGCATCACGGCCTGCGTGCCCTGGTACAGGCCCCACAGCAGCGCCGCCGAGGTGGCGATGATGATGAAGGCCACCAGCACCGAGCGCGCCCGGGCGCGCCGCACGGCGGTATTGAAGGCATTGGTGGTCGACTGGTCGAAACGCGCCGACTCGCGTGCTTCGGCGGTATAGCTTTGCACCACCGGAATCGCATTGAGCACCTCGGCGGCGATGGCGCTGGAGTCGGCCACGCGGTCCTGGCTGGCGCGCGACAGCTTGCGCACGCGCCGGCCGAACCACACCGAAGGCGCGACGATCAGCACCAGCACGCCCAGCACCTGCACCATCAAATAGGGGTTGGTATAGACCAGCATGCCCAGCGCGCCCACGCCCATCACGGCATTGCGCAGGCCCATGCTCAGCGACGAACCCACGACGGTCTGCACCAGCGTCGTGTCGCCGGTCAGGCGCGACAGCACCTCGCCGGTCTGCGTGGTCTCGAAGAATTCCGGGCTTTGCCGCACCACATGGGCATACACCGCGTTGCGCAGGTCGGCCGTCACGCGCTCGCCCAGCCAGCTGACCATGTAAAAGCGGCCCGCCGAAAAAAGCCCCAGCGCGGCGGCCACGGCAAACAGTTCGAAGAAATGGGTACGCAAGGCCATCAGCTGCTGGCCCTTGTCGGCCGCTGTGAGGCCGCCGTCGATCAGGCTGCGCAGGGCCAGCGGAAACACCAGCGTCGCCACCGCGGCCAGTACCAGGAAAACCGCGGCCGCCAGGATGTGGCCCCAGTAGGGCCGCAAAAAAGGCAAAAGGCCGGAGAGCGAACGCGGGGAGCCTTTGGGGCCCAGGGAGGAGGGGAGAGTAGCCATGGGAGGAGTTTAGTCAAAATTAGGTCAATAAATTGCCGAAACAAACACCGCCTTGACATTAATTGTCTAGGCATGTATTATTCGAGCCCATGACTTCCAAACCCACCCGCCCGGAATCCCCCGGCCCCGCACTTTGCGGTTTGCCGGCCGATTTCTATTGCGCGGCTGATTACGACGCCGGCCAGAGCACCGGCTACCTGATGCGCCAGATCATCAACAGCGTTTCCCAGCAGGTTGCACGCGAACTCGAGCCCCAGGGCCTGACGAACGCCCAATGGGTGCCCATGCTCAAGCTCTATCTCCGTAAAGCCTCCACCGTGGCCGAACTCGCGCGGGAATGCCAGCTCGACGCCGGCTCCATGACCCGCCTGCTGGACCGGCTCGAAGCCAAGGGTTTTTGCCGCCGCATCCGCTCCATCGACGACAGGCGCGTGGTGAACATTGAATTGACCCCCGAAGGCCGCGATGCCGCCAAGGAAATTCCCGCCGTGCTGAGCCGCGTGCAGAACGCCCACCTGGCCGGGTTTTCGGTGGAAGAGTGGCAAAACCTCAAAGCCTATCTGCGCCGCATCCTTGAAACCGCGCACACCCTCCAAGCAGCGAATGAACAACATGACAAATAACACCTGTTCCTTTCCCATGGATTCCGACCACTCCGCCAACTCCGTGATTTCCGGCACTGCGCAGCAGAATGCCCAGGAAACCCTGCCGGTCTGGCGCGCCTCCTTCCGCATGGCCCTGGTGGCCGCCGCCAGCGTGGTGGCCGTGGGCCTGATGGCGACGGGCCTTACCGGCTGCGCCGACATGTCCGGCATCGCGCCGCAGTCCAGCCTGCGCGATGCGCCCTCGCTGGGCCTGAAGGCCGATGCCGGCACGCAGGCCTCGCCGCAGGCGCCGCTGGCCGCCGAATGGTGGCGCGACTTCGGCGACGAGCAGCTCAACACCCTGGTCTCGCAAGCCCTGCAAACCAGCCCCAGCCTCAAGCTCGCGCAAGCCCGCCTGGCGCGCGCGCAGGCCGTCATTGAAGTGGCCGACGCCGCCACCTTGCCGCAGCTCACCGGCCAGCTCGACCTGACCCGCCAGCGCTACACCGCCAATGGCGCGGTGCCGCCGCCGCTGGCCGGTTCCATCCGCGAAAGCGGCACGGCCCAGCTCAATGCCAGCTGGGAACTTGATTTCTTCGGCAAGAACCGCGCGGCGCTAGATGCCGCGCTGGGCAGCGCCAACGCCGCCGAAGCCGACGCCCAGGCCGCGCGTGTGCTGCTGGCCAGCAATGTCGCCCGCACGTATTTCCAGTTGGTGCGCCTCAATGAACAAGCCAATGTGGCGCGCCGCACGCTGGCCCAGCGTGAGGAAACCTTGAAGCTGGTGCAAGACCGCGTCAACGCCGGCCTGGATACCCGCCTTGAATTGCGCCAGAGCGAAGGCGGCCTGCCCGAAGCGCGCCTGCAGCTTGAAACCGTGCTGGAGCAGATGGCCCTCACGCGCAACGCGCTGGGCGCGCTGGTCGGCCAGCCCGACGCCGCCGCCGCGCTGAATCCACCCGCGCAAGCCGCGATCAAAAATGTCGCAGTGGCCGCCACCCTGCCGGCCGACCTGCTGGGCCGCCGCGCCGACGTCGCCGCCGCGCGCTGGCGCGTCGAGGCCTCAACCAGGGACGTGGCCAACGCCAAGACCCAGTTCTATCCCAACATCAACCTTGTCGCCTTTGCCGGTTTCTCCAGCATAGGCTTGGGCAACTTGATGGACTCGGGCAGCCGGCAGTGGGGCGTGGGCCCGGCGCTGCGCCTGCCGATTTTTGATGCAGGCCGGCTGCGCGCCAATCTGCGCGGCAAGACCGCCGACCTCGACGCCGCGGTGGAAAGCTATAACGCCGCCGTGATCGATGCGGTGCGCGACGTCGCCGACCAGGTGGCCTCCTCGCAAGCCATCACCCGCCAGCAAACCGAGCAGCGCGCCGCCCAGGACGCCGCCGAAAGCGCCTACGACATCGCCGTGCAGCGCTACAAGGCCGGCCTGGGCAACTACCTCAACGTGCTCACGGCGGAGACCAGTGTGCTGGCCCAGCGCCGGCAGGCCGTGGACCTGTCGGCCCGCGCGCTCGACACACAGGTGGCGCTGATACGCGCGCTGGGCGGCGGCTACACCCCCGGCCAGGCCGTGCCCACGGAGCGGCAGGCTCGTTCGGCTTTCTGAACTCTGAACAAGTGACCAGCGATCAAAAGTTAACCCAACACATAACACGCATCATGAACACTCCTGAATCCTCCAACGCCCCAGCGCAATCCGCTTCTCCAACGCCCACGGCCACGCCCGCCGCCGCACCGGCGCCGGCACCCGCCGGCAACCCCAAGCGCAAGAAGGCGCTGACCGCGCTGGCCGCCGTCGTGGTCGTGGCCGGCCTGGGCTGGGCCGCATATGAATACCTGGTGGCCAGCCATTACGAGTCCACCGACAACGCCTATGTGCAGGGCAATGTGATCCAGATCACGCCGCAGATCAGCGGCACCGTCATGGCCATCATGGCCGACGACACCGACTTCGTGAAAGCCGGCCAGGCGCTGGTGCAACTGGATCCGGCCGATGCCAAGGTGGCGCTGGAGCAGGCCGAGGCCGCGCTGGCCCAGGCCGTGCGGCAGGCACGCACGCTCTACGCCAACAACGGCACGCTGGCCGCGCAGATCGCGCTGCGCGACGCCGATGTCACCAAGGCGCAAAGCGACATCGCGCGCGCCAATGACGACCTCAACCGCCGCCAGTCGCTCACCGGCAACGGCGCCGTGTCCAGGGAAGAGCTCAACCACGCCCGCACGCAACTGGACACCGCCAAAAGCGCGCTGGCCGCCGCGCAGGCCGGCGTGGTCGCAGCGCGCGAGCAGCTCTCCAGCAACCAGGCGCTGACCGAAGGCACCAGCATCGAGCAGCACCCCAGCGTGCAGGTGGCCGCCGCCAGGGTGCGTGAAGCCTTCCTCGCCACGCAGCGCGCGGGCCTGCTCGCGCCGGTGGACGGCTACGTCGCCAAACGCACGGTGCAGCTCGGCCAGCGCGTGGCCGCCGGCACGCCCATGATGTCCATCATCCCGCTCAAGCAGGTCTGGGTCGACGCCAACTTCAAGGAAGTGCAACTGCGCAACATCCGCATCGGCCAGCCCGTCACCCTGGTGGCCGATCTCTACGGCAAGAAGGTCGAATACAAGGGCAGCGTTGCTGGCCTGGGCGTGGGCACCGGTGCCGCGTTCTCGCTGCTGCCGGCGCAGAACGCCACCGGCAACTGGATCAAGGTGGTGCAGCGCGTGCCCGTGCGCATCGCACTCGACGCCAAGCAGCTCGCCGAGAACCCATTGCGCGTGGGCCTGTCCATGGACGCAGAAGTCGACGTGAGCAACAAGAACGGCAAAATGCTGGCCGATGCGCCGCGTGATGCCGCCGTGGCGCACACCCAGACCTACGGCGCACAGGACGATGCGGCCGACAAGGACGTGCAGCGCGTGATCGCCGCCAACACCGGCAAGGCCGCGGTGAAGTCGGCCAAGGCCGCCAATGCGGCGAAGCCTGTGCTTCCAGCCGGCGGCGCTGCTTTGCCTGCCCAGGCCGGCGCCGATGCGCAGACCCTGGCATTCAGCCACACGCTGTCCCTGGCCGGCAACCGTCCGGCACGTTAAGCCACAGCCCCAGCACGCGCAACCGCGGCGAACCCCCACCGCGGTTTCCACCAGCCCCTCCTTCGCAAGGCTTTCATGGCTTCCGCACCTGCTTCCGCTTACATCGCACCTCCGCCGCTGACGGGCTCGGCACGCCTGTGGGGCACGCTGGCCCTGTCGGCCGCGACCTTCATGAACGTGCTCGACACCTCCATCGCCAACGTGTCGCTGCCGGCCATCGCCGGCGACCTGGGCGTGAGCCCCAACCAGGGCACCTGGGTCATCACCAGCTTTGGTGTGGCCAACGCGATTGCCGTGCCGCTCACCGGCTGGCTGTCGCAGCGCTTCGGCCAGGTGCGCCTGTTCACGGCCAGCGTCCTGCTGTTCGTGCTGACCTCCTGGCTGTGCGGCCTGGCGCCCAACATGACCACGCTGATCTTCCTGCGCGTGCTGCAGGGCCTGGTCGCCGGGCCCATGATTCCTTTGTCGCAGGCACTGCTGCTGTCCAGCTACCCCAAGGCGCTCGCGGGGCTGGCCATGGCGCTATGGTCCATGACGACGCTGGTCGCGCCTGTCATGGGGCCGCTGCTGGGCGGCTGGATCACCGACAACATTTCCTGGCCCTGGATTTTCTACATCAACATTCCCGTGGGCCTGGGCGCGGCCTTCATCACCTGGAGCATCTTCCGAAAGCGTGAAAGCGTCACCCGCAAGCTGCCCATCGATTCGGTGGGTCTGGCGCTGCTGGTGGTCTGGGTCGGCTCGCTGCAGATCATGCTCGACAAGGGCCAGGAGCTGGATTGGTTCCACTCCGGCGAGGTCGTCGCGCTGGCCATCATCGCGCTGGTCGGCCTGATCGCCTTCGTGATCTGGGAGCTCACCGAAGAGCACCCGGTGGTGGACCTCACGCTGTTCAAGGGGCGCAACTTCTGGGCCGGTGCGCTCGCGCTGTCGGTGGGCTACGGCCTCTTCTTCGGCAACGTGGTGCTGCTGCCCCTGTGGCTGCAGCAGTACATGGGCTACACCGCCACGCAGGCCGGCATGGTGCTGGCGCCGGTGGGGGCTTTCGCCTTGCTGCTGTCGCCCGTGGTCGGCAAGAACATTTCCAAGGTCGACCCGCGCCGCTTCGCCGCCTTTGCTTTCATGGTGTTCGCGCTCGTGCTGTGGATGCGTTCCCACTTCAACACCCAGGCCGACTTCCAGACCATCATGATCCCGACCATCATCCAGGGCGTGGCCATGGCCTTCTTCTTTATCCCGCTGGTCACCATCACGTTGTCGGGCATCTCGCCCGAGAAGATCCCCGCGGCGTCGGGTTTGTCGAATTTCGTGCGCATCACGGCCGGCTCCTTCGGCACCTCCATCGCCACCACCATCTGGCAGGACCGCGCCGCCATGCACCACGCGCAGATCAGCGAATACGTGAACCAGGGCAGCACCGCCACCAACAGCGCCCTGGCCGGCCTGGCCGGCGCCGGCCTCACGCCCGACCAGGCGCTGGGCACCATCAACCGCCTGGCAGACCAGCAGGCTTACATGCTCGCGGCCAACGACGTGTTTTATGTCTCGGCGCTGATCTTCCTGCTGCTGATTCCGCTGGTGTTTTTGACGCGGCCCACGCATGCGGGAGCGGGTGGGTCGGATGCGGCGGCCGGGGCGCACTAGCCAGTGTGGTTTCCGTGACGCAGTCCTTCGAACTCAACACGCTTGTCAACGCACCAACGCCGGTTGTGTGGGACAGCCTGGTCCGTACCGAAAAAATGAAGCTGTGGATGGGCGAACCGGAGATGGAAATCGGGGTAGAGACCGATTGGAAGGTTGGGAGCCCGATGGTGGTGAGTGGCATCCACCACTTGCGCTTCCGGAACATCGGCGTGGTCCTGGAGTTCAAGGATATGGAGCGGCTCAGCTACACCCATCTGAGTTCCTTGTCCCGGCTTCCCGATGAGTCTGGAAACTTCACGACTTTGACGTTCAGCCTGACGCCCCAAGGGGATGCCACCTCGCTGGCACTCAGGGCGACAGGTTTCCCGACAGTCAGTATCTTCAAACACTTGCAGTTTTACTGGGTCGGGACACTGGGTATCCTGAAGCAGTTCGCGGAGCGGTGCTATTGCCGCGATGCCTGATCAGAACGGCCGGCGCGAGCTCCTGTCCGGCAGAGACGCTTTCATGCGCTTGAAGCGGGAATTCCCGATGACTGCTCCATAGGCATCACGGGTACGAGGATGGCATTACCCGTCGCCACCAGCAAGCGCGCACTGCCGTCCTGCTCGGCGAACAGTTCCGCATTGGCAAAGACCTGCTTGCGCCCGGCCTTCACCACGCGCCCCACGGCCACAAACCCGCGGCCCACGGCCGGCGCCAGGCAGTTCACTGAAAAGTGCGAAGCCAGCACGCGGCCGGCCACGGTAGCCGCCGCGTAGCCGCAGGCCGTGTCCAGCATGGCGCCTATCAGGCCCGCATGCAGATAGCCGGCGTACTGGCCCATGTCCTCCTCACGCCAGGCCATGCGTATCTCGGCCTCTCCGGCCGCCGCGCGCATGACCTCAAAGCCGGCCCAGCGGTTGAAGGACGCGGTCTGGTTTACCGCCTGCAGGGTGTTCAGGATTGTGGGTTCCGTCATGGCTGGAAATATAGGACCGGCGATGGCGGTTGGCTGTAGCGCGGGCGACAGCCCGGCGGTTGGAAAGATCAGCTGCTTGTGACGCAGGCGTCACCGCCCCGTCAAGGCCAGGTAGGCCGCACGCGTCTCAGGTGATACCGAGGCCACGAGTTGTTCATGCGAGGTCTTGTGCCGCATCAGCATGCGCGCCGAGGCAACAGCTTTCGATTTGCAGAACCAGTGGCAGCTGTGCTGCATCAGGAAAAGTTCGGCCGACATCGTGAAGGCCTTGTCTTTGGGTGTGCGCTGGGCGCTGTTTTCCGCTGCCTGCAGGATGCCCTGGGCGTGGATCGCCAGCACCTTGCGCATGTCGAATGTCAGACCTGGAAAGAGTTTGGCAACGAAGGGGATGGCAATCGGGAGTTTGCTCGCGCGTGCATCGACTTCATCGACCTTGGAAAAGCCCGTGGCAAAGCGGGTGAACTGCTCGCACAGCTTCAGTTCTGTGCCGGCCAGCTGGTTCCAGACCTGTTCGCGCCGCTCGGCATCTTTCTCGCCCAGCGCCCGCAGGTAGCCGTCGGTCAGGGTCTCCATCAGTTTTTCGATCTGGTACTGGCCGAGGTGGCTGCCCAGCAGGGCGATGCGCCGGCGTTCTTCCGACAGTTTGAGGATGTAGACGGCTATGGCGACGCAGGTCACCAAAGTGAAGAATTCCATTTTTTTGGGTTTGGGGTGGGGCTGTGGGGGGACGTATCAGTGTAGTCACTCTGTGGGGCCAGGTTGTGGTTGGTCTGACGGCTTGTTCTTTGATGAGGGCGGCTGGCCGGGGGTTGCCCGGCGGCAAGTAACTTTCTTTTGCTTCGCCAAAAGAAAGTCACCAAAGAAAAGGCGACCCGCAGTCTGGGTCCCTACGCTTCGCTACGGGCAACCTGCGGTGCTCGAGCCAAGCGGGGTCCGGCTAAACTCGCCTTCGGCTCAGACAACGCCGGCCCTGATCCGCTTGTCTCTGCGCTCCTCGGCCCAGCCAGGACGGGGCAAGCGGGAGCGGGGAAAGAAGACAAACACCAAAGAAC
>NZ_JBFUBN010000010.1:0-197325 GCF_056405735.1 Polaromonas sp. P1_F2
CGGGCAACCTGCGGCAACCTGCGGTGCTCGAGCCAAGCGGGGTCCGGCTAAACTCGCCTTCGGCTCAGACAACGCCGGCCCTGATCCGCTTGTCTCTGCGCTCCTCGGCCCAGCCAGGACGGGGCAGTCCGAAGACAAGAAAACCAAGACAAACACAAATGCAAATACAAACAAGGACTCGCCGTGGCGAGTCCTTGTTTCTTAGGTATTGGTATTCCCTCCCCACCCCTTGTGGATGCGCCGAGGAGCGGAGGTCCAGACGGATCAGGGATCGCGTTGTTTGAGCCGAAGGCGAGTTTAGCGAGACCCCGTCTGGACCGAGCACCGCAGGTTGCCCGTAGCGCAGCGGAGGGACGCAGCAACCAGGGTCGCCTTTTCTTTTGCTTACTTTTGGTGTTTGCGTAACTTCGCTTCGCGAAGTGAGCAAACCCCGCGCGCGTAGCGCGCCTTTTGGCGAACAAAAGAAAACCCGCTTTGCGGGTTTCGCTAAAAGTGAGTAGCCGCCGGGCTACCCCCGGCCAGCACAACTTAGAAAAGAGCACAGAGGAAGCGCGGACAGTCGGCGCAAGACCCGGCAACCTCAACTTACCAGCGCCAAAGCCCCAAAATCCCCAACCCTCTCCCCCAGCCCGGCCGGCACCAGCTCAAACTCATCCGTCAACGCGGGCAGCTTGCCATGGATCTGCGCACTCAAGCGCGGCAGCAAGTAGTCACGATGGTTCCAGAACACGCCGCCGCCCAGGCTGATGCGTTCCAGGTCCAGGGTGGCGACCATGTTATAGAGGCCGCGGCCCAGAACGCGGCACAGTTCGTCGACGATGGCCTGCGCGGCCGCGTCGCCGGCTTGCGCGGCGGCGAACAGCGCGGAGGCGCCGGGATAGCCCGCGCCGGCAAAGCGCCGTGCGATTGCGTTGCCGGCGACCACGCCTTCAAGGTCGCCCATGTTGCCGCAGCCGCACAGGGCGTCGCTCTGGTCGCTGACAAAGGTGTGGCCCGCGTGGCCGGCGTTGCCGTGTTTGCCGCGCAGGATGCGGCCGTCCACGCACAGGCCGAAGCCGATGCCGGTGCTCCAGGTCACGTAGGCGCAATGGCTGTATCCCTGCAGCGCGCCCCAGCGGCGCTCGGCCTGCAGGGCGCCGATGCCGTCGTTTTCGAGGCGTAGTTTTTCGGCAAAACGGCCGCGCAGCGGCGCTTCCAGCGGCACGCTGACCCAGTCGTTGGGCAGGCCGCGCGCCGGGCCGGCCATGCCGCCGCAGATATTGGGATTGGAAATTTCCAGCATGCCGTTTACGGCGATAAAGGGTCCGCAGGACGACACGCCGACGGCCGTGATGTCCTGCTCGCGGACGCCGGCGGCCTCACAGGCCTGGTCCAGCATGCGCAGCACCTGGCGCGCGACGGTGTCGGGCGGGCCGGCTTTTTCGGTGGGTTCCACGCGACGGGACTGCAGGGCCAGCGAGGCCTGGGCCAGGCTGAGTTCTTGCCCGCCTTCAATCAGGCTGACCGCGATCTTGGTACCACCCAGGTCAATGCAGGCTTTCATGGTGGGCAGTGCTTCCTCAAAGAATTTTGGCGACCAGGCTGGCGATAAAGCTCAGCAGGATGGTGGTGGTGAGCGGAATGAACCATTCGCGCCCGAACAGGCGAAAACGCAGGTCGCCGGGCAGCTTGCCGAAGCCGAGCTTCTGCAGCAGCGGGCTTAACCAGCTGATGAGCATCAGGGCCAGGAAGATGACGATGAACCAGCGGATCATGGGGCCAGTTTAGAGCCTTCGGTACGGCGGTGGGCAAAGTAGCGGGCCGGCGACTCGCCAAAGCAACGCCGGAACATCGCGATGAAATTGCTGGGCGTGGAATACCCGAGCGCGTCGGCCACGGCTGCGACGGCTTCGCCCCGGGCCAACCGCTCAAGCGCATGCACCAGCCTGGCCTGCTGGCGCCACTGGGCAAAGCTGATGCCGGCCTCCGCCAAAAACAGGCGGCTGAGCGTGCGCGACGACAAACCTGCCCACTGCGCCCATTGCGCCAACGTGCGCGCGTCCTGAGGGCCGGCCAGGATGGCCCGGGCAATGCGCAGCAGGCGGCGGTCGGATGGCATCGGCAAGTGAAGCGGCTCGTGCGGCGCGCGGGCCATCTCGTCCAGCAGCACGGCAATCATGCGCTCCTGCCCGGGTTGGAGCTCTTCCTCCCAGGCCCAGGTGACGGCGCGCTGCACCAGTGCGCGCATCACTTCGCTGACCCCGACAACACAGGGAACGGCAGGCAGGCCGCGGCTGGCTTCGGGCGTGACCACCATATTCCAGCCGCGCATCACTCCGCTGATGCTGGCCATATGGGGCTCGCCGGGCGGGATCCAGCCGGCCCGGTGCGGCGGCAACAGCCAGGAACCGTGCCGGGTACGCACATGTACCAGCCCGTTGTCGATGCAGAAGATCTGGCCGCGCACATGGCTGTGCCAACCGGTCTCGCGCGTGCCCAGCTGGAACATGCTGTCCGGCCTGTCTTCGCCCCAGACCGCGAACAGCGCGGGACCGTCGCTGCGCTCGCTGAGTTCACGCAGCGCCCGGTTGGGCGTTTCCGTGTCCTGGGACGTGGCGGCAGAGGAAGCAGCGGTGGTGAAAGAGGCGGGCATGGCTCAAATTCATTGTTTTTAGTCCAAACAACGTTACCAGACTTTCCCGCGGTGCTTTGACACTGGTTTGCCCGGCGCATGGCGCCGCTTCATCCAAGTCCAGAGGAATAACCGTGTCCACTTCCCGCACCCCCGCCGCCACTCCGCCGCCCCTCGTCCGCCCGCAACATCCACAGTGGGTGGTGATCGCCCTGGCTTGCCTGGCCTCCTTTATGGTGGTCATGGACGGCTCCATCGTGAACGTGGCCTTGCCCGCCATGCAGCGCGACCTGCAGCTCTCGCCCGCAGCCCAGCAATGGGTGGTCGATGCCTACCTGCTGAGCTTCGGCGGCTGCATGCTGCTGGCTGCCCGCGCCGGCGACCTCTACGGCCGCAGGCCCGTCCTGCAAGCAGGGCTGGCGCTGTTCACCCTGGCCAGCCTGGCCGGTGGGCTGGCCGCCAACGGCACGCTGATGCTGGTGGCCCGCGCCGTGCAAGGCCTGGGCGCTTCGGTGCTGGCCACTTCGTCGATGGCGCTGGTCATGGCCGCAACGCACCACGACAAACAGGCGCGGGCCAATGCCCTGTCGCTGTGGGCCGCGCTGAATTCGGCGGCCTTTGCCTTTGGTGTGGTCGCAGGCGGCTTGCTGACAGACGGCGCAGGCTGGCGCTGGGTCATGTTCGTCAATGTGCCGGTGGGGCTGGCATTGATGGCCGGTGTCGCAAGCAGCTTGCTGGCCCCGCCCATCCGCGCGCAGCGCCCACCGCTGGACATCCCGGGCGCAGTCACCGCAACCCTGGGCTGCAGCGCGCTGATTTACGGCATCACGCAATCCATGGGCCAGGGCTGGGGCTCACCGGACGCCGCAGGCGCCCTGGCGGCCTCAGTGGTGCTGATGGGCCTTTTTTTTGCCATTGAAGCGCGCAGCGCCCATCCGCTGGTGCGGTTGTCAATCTTCCAGCTGCCCAATCTTCGTGCCGGCAACCTGTTGATGTTGTGCCTGGGCGCCGCACTTACAGCCTCGATCTACCTTATCTCCACCGTGCTGCAACAGGTCGCCGGCTACACCGCACACGACACGGGCCTGGCCATGCTGCCCATGGGCATCGTGCTGGCCGCAGCGCGGCTGGTGTTCTCGCGCAGCATGGCCAGAGGCGAAGGCCGGCTGCTGCCATTCTGGGGTTCACTGCTTGCCGCTGCGGGGCTGGCCTGGCTGGGCATCCTGCCGCTGCAGGCTGACTATCTGACGCAGGTGTTGGGTCCCACGCTTCTGGCAGGTTTTGGTTTGGGAATGGTGATCTTGTCGGCCACGCATGCCGTCACCGGCGGTGTGCCGGCGCAAGATGCGGGCATGGCCTCCGGCATTGCCAACACCGCGCGCCAACTGGGCGGCGCGATGGGCGTGGCCGTGCTGGCGACCCTGGCCCACGCAATGGCCGGGGACCTCGCGCTGCCCGGCGCTCTGCTGCGCGGCTACCATGCGGCATTTTTCACAGCGGCGGCGATCTGCCTGCTTTGCGGCTTGATCTCGCTGACGCTGCGCCGGCCAAATGCCTAGGGCGGTGCAGCCGAAACTGCAAGCTACAAGGTGTGCATGCGGTCGCCGGCGGAAAAACCCATGGATTCCCACGCGGGCTGGCCTTTGGCGCCGAAGGCGATGACCTTGAACAGCTCGCCCATCTCGTGCTCGGCAACCAGTTTTTGCACCATGACGCGCTGCTCCAGCGGCGCATCTTCCATGCCGTCGACCAGGCCGCAGTTGAGCAAAAACCGCCCCTGGCTGGTATAGCCCAGCACCTCCAGCCCGGCCTCCTGGCCGGCCAGCGCGATGCCGGTGAAGTTGACGTGCGCGGTGATGTCCTTGCTGCCCACGTCGGCCAGCGCGTCGGCGTCCGCGAGGTGGCCGCGGTGGCACATCACGGTGCCCATGCTGCGCTGCGGGTGGTAGTACTCGTGCTCCGGGAAACCGTAGTCGAGCAGGAAGACCGCGCCTGCCTCCAGCCGGTCGGCCAGGGTGGCGACAAAGCCTTCGGCCTGGGGATGGATTTCGGTAAGGTAATCGTGCGCGCCTTCCACCTCAAAGGGGGGCCGCAGGTCGGTGCGCTGGTCGGCGTAAAGGAAACCATCCTTATGCAGAACCACGCCGCGCTCGTGCCAGGTGTTTTGCAGGCGGGCCAGCAGCTTGACCGGCATGGCGTCCAGCACTTCATTGCCCAGCACCACGCCGCGCATCTTCGGCGGCAGTTCCGTCGCCCACTGCACCTTGTCGCCGTAGGCGGCCAGCCGTTCGCGCTGGCGCGCCTGCAGGCTGCCCGACAAATCCACGATGGTGTAGCGCTCCAGCCGCGGCCCCAGCGCCTCCAGAACCTGCTGCGCCAGTGCGCCCGAGCCCGCGCCGAACTCCCAGATTTCGGCCGTGCCGGTGGCTTCCAGGGCCTGGGCCGCCTGGCGCGCCAGGGCCTGGCCGAAACGCGGTGACAGCTCGGGCGCGGTGACAAAATCGCTGCCGGTGCCCGGCATCAGGCCGAATTTGCGTGAATCGTTGGCGTAATAGCCCAGCCCCGGCGTATAGAGGGCCAGCGCCATGAACTGGTCAAAACCCAGCCAGCCGCCGGCGGCCTCAATGGCCTTGGCGATGTGGGCGGCGAGGCCGGTCGTTAAAATAGGGGTATCGGTCGTCGGGGTCATGGGTCACCACCCGCCATTGTCGGCGATCCCCACGGCCTCCTCATCCCGCGCCCCGCCACCTTTTTTGCCTTCTTTTTGAGCCTCGACGCCCGCCCATGAACCCTGTTCCGTCTTCTCCTCCCGTGGTCCTCGTGACCGGCGCCTCGCGGCGGCTGGGGCGCGAGATCGCGCTGGCGCTGGCGGCCGGCGGCTGGCAGGTGGCGGTGCACTACCGCGACTCCGAGGCCGAGGCGACGGCCACCGTCGCCGACTGCGCCAGGCTGGCCGGCGCCTCGGCCGCTTTCCAGGCCGACCTGGGCGACGAGGCCGCGGTGCGCGGCCTGCTGCCGGCAGTGGCCGCGCGCATGGGGCGGGTCGATGCGGTGGTCAACAACGCCTCCACCTTTGAGCAGGACAGCGCCGCCAGTTTCGGCTTCGCGGCCCTGGACAAGCACCTGCACAGCAACACCGGCGCCGCCGTGCTGCTGGCGCAGGCCTTGCACGCCCACATCGCGGCGCGCGGCGGGCAAGGCGCGCAAAGCACGGAAGGCGCCCAGGGCGCCGTGGTCAACCTGCTGGACCAGAAGCTCTGGAACCAGAATCCCGATTTTTTCAGCTACACCCTCTCCAAAGCCGCGCTGGAAGCGGCCGGCACCATGCTGGCGCTGGCGCTCGCGCCCCTGGTGCGGGTGGTCGGCGTGGCACCCGGCCTCACGCTGACCAGCCATTTGCTGAGCGACGCACAGTTCGAGGCCAGGCACAAGCTGTCGCCGCTGGGCCGCTCCTCCACGCCCGCCGACGTCGCGGCCGCGGTCAAATTCGCGCTGGAAAACCGCTCCATCACCGGCACCACGCTGCTGGTGGACGGCGGCCAGCACCTGATGAAGTTCGAACGTGATTTTTCGCTGATGTGAACCGGCGGAACCGGCTGACACACCACCCCACCCCATCCACCAAGACTGGCGCCATGTACAACACCCGGGGCACCCAAATCCTGAACCTGACCGGCTTGCGTTTTGACGCCAACCTGGGCATCCTGGACCACGAAAAAACGGCGCCGCAGCCCATCCAGGTCGATGCCGAACTGAACCTGGGCACACAGCCGCTGCTGCCGCATGACGACGATATCCACCATGTACTGGACTACCGCAAGGTGCGCCAGATCATCATCAGCGAATGCACGGCCGAGCACAGCAACTTGCTGGAGAGCCTGATCGGAAAGCTGGCGCATCGCCTGATGCGACTGCCCGGCGTGCTGGGCGTGCGCGTGAAGATCGCGAAACTTGAAATTTTTGACGACTGCGAAGTGGCCATTCGCGTCGAGACGGGACAGTGGTGAACGATATGGGAGCAAGCGATATGAGCGCAGTCTGGGAAGAAGCGGTGGCAGAGTACGAGCAGCAGGAAAGCTCCGCGCGCGTGCAGAACAGCATGAAAATAGAGCGCGAGGACCACAAGCTCGAAAAACGCCTGTGCCGCGAAGTCGGCCGCGCCATCGTCGACTTCAACATGATTGAAGAGGGCGACAAGGTCATGGTCTGCGTCTCGGGCGGGAAAGACAGCTACGCCATGCTCGACATCCTGCTCAAGCTGCAAAAGCGCGCGCCCATCAACTTCGAGCTGGTGGCCGTCAACCTCGACCAGAAGCAGCCCGGTTTTCCCGAGCACATCCTGCCCGATTACCTCGGCAAGCTGGGCGTGCCCTTCCACATCGAAAACCAGGACACCTACAGCATCGTCAAGCGCGTGATCCCCGAGGGCAAGACGCTGTGCTCGCTGTGTTCGCGCCTGCGCCGCGGCATCCTGTACCGCGTGGCCGGCGAGCTCGGCTGCACCAAGGTCGCGCTGGGCCACCATCGCGACGACATGCTGCAGACCTTTTTCCTCAACATGTTCTTCGCGGCCAAGCTCAAGGGCATGCCGCCGAAGCTGGTCAGCGACGACGGCAAGAACGTGGTGATACGCCCCATGGCCTACGTCACCGAAAAAGACCTGACGCGCTGGGCGCAGGTGCGCGAATTCCCCATCATCCCCTGCACGCTGTGCGGCAGCCAGGAGAACCTGCAGCGCAAGCAGGTCGGCAACATGCTGCGCGAGTGGGAGAAAAAATTCCCCGGCCGGCTCGAGAACATGTTCGCCTCGCTGCAGAACATCGTGCCCTCGCACCTGATGGACAACAAGCGCCACGACTTCAAGGGCATCAAGGCCACCGGTGTGGCCGACGCCGACGGAGACAAGGCCTTCGACGCCGAGGAATTCCGCGAGCCGGCGCTGCCGGGACTGTCCGTCGTGGGCATCACTTCGCGCTGAGGGCGCTTTCCTTCAACACCTGACCCTGGAGGCCTTATGAAACGCGCATTCGCAGTGATTCTTTCCATCGCCGCCATGGCCTTGCTGATGACGGGCTGCTCCACCGTGCGCGTGGTCGACAGTGACGTCACCGCCTTCTACAACTGGAACGGCCCGCCTCCCGCGCCAGCCACGCCTTATCGCTTTGAGCGCCTGCCCTCGCAGCAGGCCGCGGGCAGCTCGCAGGATCATGTGGAAGGCCTGGCGCGCACCGCGCTGGCCAAAGTGGGGATGGAGCTCAACCCGCCCGCCGCGAGGTACAGCGTGCAAATCACGGCCAACACCCAGATCGTCGACCGCGGGCCTTATGGCTACAGTCCCTACGGCGGCTTTGGCTTTGGAACCGGTGTATTTGTGGGCGGCGGTAGCCGCGGCACCTCGGTCGGCCTGTCGTTTCCGATTGGCGGCGGGATTGCCGAACCACCCTATTTCAAGCGCGACCTGAGCATCGTGATGCGCGACCTGCGGACCAACCAGGTCGCTTTTGAAACGCGCGCCCTGCACGACGGTGTCTGGGGTGACACCCTGGCCGTACTGCCCGCCATGCTGGACTCGGCCCTGCGCGGCTTTCCGCAACCACCACCAGGCACGCGCCGAATCAATGTAGAGATTCCTCGATGATGCGATCCCCAAACCTTTCACTTCGCAAAGCAGTTCCCAATCAGCCAGGGCCGCGGAACCGGCTTCGCCGGGCCGCAGGCGCAGCGCCCCCTCGGGGGGCAGAGAGCCACACGCAGTGGGCGAACGTGGGGGCTTCATGACCATGGAGCCTACGCGCATTATTGCTATACGCCATGGCGAGACCATGTGGAACGTGGACACCCGTATCCAGGGCCACCTTGACATCCCGCTTAACGAAACCGGCCGCAAGCAGGCCGAGCGCATGGCACTGGCGCTGGCCGACGAGCCCATCAGCGCTATCTATGCGAGCGACCTGACCCGCGCCTGGGAAACCGCGCAGTACCTGGCCCGCATCCAGGGTATGGAGGTGACGCGCGAGGAAGGCCTGCGTGAGCGCGGCTTCGGCGACTTTGAGGGCAAAACCTTTGCCGAGATCGCGGCCCTGCTGCCCGACCAGTCCATGCGCTGGCGCAAGCGCGACCCCGAATTCGCGCCCGCCGGCGGCGAATCCCTGATCGCCCTGCGCAGCCGCGTGGTCGCCACGGCCGAGCGCCTGGCGGCCGCCCACCCGGGCGAGTTGATCGCGATGGTCGGCCACGGCGGCGTAATGGACGTGCTTTACCGCGCTGCGACGCGACTGGAAATCCAGGCGCCGCGCACCTGGGAACTTGGCAATGCGGCCATCAACCGCCTCCTTTGGACACCCGAAGGCTTTACGCTCGTCGGCTGGGCTGACACCCAACACCTGGACGATGGCACACTGGACGACAGCGCTCATCCCGGCGCAGTTCCCGGCGGCGGAGCCCGCAACCCGCTGAGCGCACAATAAAGACCCGAAGAGATACGACGCACCTCATGAGCACCTTGCCCACCCGCCTGGCCGAGCTGATCGGCAAGCCGGTCAACGACATCGACACCCCCGCCCTGGTCATCGACATGGATGCGATGAAGCGCAACCTCGCGCGCATGGCCGAGTTCGCCAAAAAGCACAACATCCGCTGGCGCCCGCATGCCAAGCTGCACAAAAGCGCCACGCTGGCCAAGATGCAGGTACGCGCCGGAGCGGTCGGTGTCTGCGTGCAGAAGACTTCCGAAGCCGAAATCATGGTGGCCGGCGGCGTCACCGACGTCTACATCAGCAATGAGGTCATCGCCCCCGCCAAGCTGGCGCGCGTGGCTGCCCTTGCCCAGAAGCTCGCGGCCCTGGGCGGCCGGCTCGCCATTGCGGTCGACAGCACCGAAGGCGTGATCCGCCTGGCGCAGGCCATGACCGAAGCGCGCAGCGCCACCGGCGTGGCCACCGTGATCGACGTGTTCGTCGAAATCGACGTCGGCCAGGGCCGCTGCGGGGTCGAGCCCGGCGCCGCCGCTGTCACGCTGGTGCTGGAAATCCGCAAACACCCGGCCCTGCGCTTTGCCGGCCTGCAGGCCTACCACGGCAAGGCCCAGCACATGCGCAGCGGGCAGGAAAGGCGCGAGGCCATCGCCAAGGCCGTGGAGGCCGTGGTACTCACGCGCAAGCTGGTCGAGGCCCAGGGCATCACGGTGGATCTGGTCACCGGCGCCGGCACCGGCAGCCTGATGCTGGAAGCCGCCAGCGGTGTTTACGGCGAGCTGCAGGCCGGCTCCTTCATGTTCATGGACGCCGACTACGCAAAGAACGAGCGCGACGCGGCCCAGCCGCAGTTTGAGCACGCGCTCTTCATCAAGACCCAGGTCATCAGCACGCACGGCGGCCACGCCGTCTGCGACGCCGGCCACAAAAGCCATGCAATCGATTCCGGCCTGCCGCTGGTGCATGCCTTCGACGCCGAAAGCGAGCTTGAGTATTTCAACGGCGGCGACGAACACGGCATCCTGCGGCCCGCCGGCGATAGCACCCGCCTGCCCGGCCTGGGCCGCATGCTGTGGCTGATCCCGGGGCACTGCGACCCGACCGTGAACCTGCACGACGTGATGATCGCCGTGACGGGCGGCCTGCGCAGCGGCACGGTGCAGCGCATCTTCCGGGTCGATGCGCGCGGCGCGCTGACCTGAGTTGCGGGCTTACTTCTAGAAGTTCACGCCGTAGACGGCATACATCGCCGAGGCCGCGCCGTTGATGCGCCCGCCGCGGTACTCGGCCTCACGCGCCGACTGCAGCACCGCCTCGTTGAGCTCGGCATGCGTGGACGACAGCACGCGCGCGTCAAGCAGCTTGCCCTCGGCGTCCAGCAGCGCAATCACCACGACGCGGCCGTGCAGGCCTTGCGCGCGCCAGGCCTGCAGCGCGTCCAGCGCACCCGGCTTGCGCACGCGAGCGATGGAAATCTTCTGCCCCATGCCGTCGCCGTCCTGCATCTTCGGCGCCTGCGGGTGGTCGGCGTAGAGCTTGCTCATCTGCTTGAACAGCTCGGGAAATTCCGGCAGGCTGGAAGTGGCCGCCAGCGGCACAGCCGGGTTGGGTGTGCGCGGTGTGGGCGGGTTGCTGGTGGTTGCGCAGCCGGCCAGCGCGCACGCCAAGCCCAGAAGGGCGGCAGACATCCGGCCCGCAAATGCAGGAAAAAGCCTGAAGCTAAACCGTGGCGTCATGATCTCGCGGCCAAGGCTTCGACGTCATGCGCGTGGATGACCAGGGATATGGACACCATGAGCACCCCATAGGCCAGGCAGGCAAGCGCCCCCAGCCAGGACAGAAAATTCCAGGCGTTGTAGCGGCCCGGGTTGGTTTTCAGCTCCTTGGCATAGTCCGGTGACGCGCCGGGCAGGCCACGTGCCGCGCTGTAGTCAAGCGCGGCATCGCCCAGGAAATAAAACCCCATGATGCAAGTGGCCACGCCAAAGAAAAACATAAACGCCCTTCGCCACTCGATTTTGAGGAAGAAAAGTGCCAGCGCAAAGCTTGCGCCGCCCGCGAAAAAAAACTTTCCCGTCACCTTGGGCGATCCCAGCGGCAGCAGTTGTTGCCATATCCAGGGCAGAGGCGCAAACAGCCACTCTGACGTGGGTGCCAGCCCGCTCCATCGAAGTCTGGAAAGGGGACCGCCTGACACTTCCGCCAGGGCGAGGACACACACGCAGGTGGCCACGGCGACGTAGCAGATGTAGCGAAACGTCGTGCACGCAGCCGGCGAGGCACTCGACCAATGGCGCTGCACCAGGTGCGTGGCCCATCCCAGCGCCAGAAGCGTGGTCCCGGCCGCACCGAGCCACGCGGCCGTTCCCTGCAGCATGGCGAAGCCCTCCAGCACAAACAAAGGCAGGTAGCCGAACACCACACCGCTCAGGGCATAGGCCAGCATGACCGCCACCGTCACGCCCAGGCCCGTTGAGTTGAAGAAGCGCTGCTCGGCACTGGATTTCGTCCAGGCCGCCTTCGGGTCTGCCGCCGTCGACAGGGCCACCCACTGTCCCATATTCAGGCGTTGAACATATCGTTGCCGCTGGCCGGCGGCGCCACGCCCAGGTGCCGGTAGGCGGCCAGCGTGGCGATGCGCCCGCGCGGCGTGCGCTGCAGATAGCCTTGCTGGATCAGGTAGGGCTCGATCACATCCTCGATCGTGTCGCGTTCCTCGCCGATGCTGGCGGCGATGTTGTCCAGGCCCACCGGCCCGCCGTCGAAGCGGTGGATGACAGCCTCCAGCAGTTTTCTGTCCATCACGTCAAAGCCCTGCGGGTCCACGTCCAGCATGGCCAGCGCCTTGTTGGCGATGTCCAGCGAGATGTGGCCGCTGCCCTTGACGTCGGCATAGTCGCGCACGCGGCGCAACAGGCGGTTGGCGATGCGCGGCGTGCCGCGCGAGCGGCGGGCGATCTCAAAGCCGCCTTCCTCGTCCATGGGCGCGTTGAGCAGCTTGGCGCTGCGCCTGACGATGCGCGCGAGTTCGTCGGGGGTGTAGAACTCCAGCCGCGCGACGATGCCGAAGCGGTCGCGCAGCGGGTTGGTCAGCATGCCGGCGCGCGTGGTGGCGCCCACCAGGGTGAAGGGCTGCAGGTCCAGCTTGATGCTGCGCGCCGCCGGGCCTTCGCCGATCATGATGTCGATCTGGTAGTCCTCGAGCGCGGGGTAAAGAATTTCTTCCACCACCGGGCTCAGGCGGTGGATTTCGTCGATGAACAGGACGTCGTTCTTTTCGAGATTGGTCAGCAGCGCCGCCAGGTCCTTGGGTTTTTCGAGCACCGGGCCCGAGGTCTGGCGCAGGTTCACGCCGAGTTCGTGCGCGATGATGTGGGACAGCGTGGTCTTGCCCAGGCCGGGCGGGCCGAACAGCAGCACGTGGTCCAGCGCTTCCTTCCGCTTCTTGGCCGCGCCTATGAAGATCTCGAGCTGGTCGCGCACCTTGGTCTGGCCCACATACTCGTCGAACAGCTTGGGACGCAGCGCGCGTTCGATGGCCTCCTCACCGGGCGAGGCCGGCGCGGCCGACATCACGCGCTTGGCGGGCGGAAAGTCGCCCGGAGAAAAATCGTCGGTCTGAATACTCATGGTGCTTTATCGGCTATTTCGCCAATGCCTTCAGCGCCAGCTTGATGCCATCGCTCACGCCTATGTCCTTGGGCAGGGCCTTGAGCGCCAGCGCGGCGTCGCGGTCGCTGTAGCCCAGTGCCACCAGGGCCTGCAGGATGTCGGACTGGGCATCGTTAGCCACGCTGACCTGCACGCCGATGTCGGCGCCCAGCTTGCCCTTCAATTCGAGCAGCAGGCGCTCGGCGGTTTTTTTGCCGATGCCGGGCACCTTGATGATGCGGCCGGCCTCCTGCTGGGTCACCGCTTGCGAGAGTTCTTCGACACTCATGCCGCTGAGCACGCTGAGCGCGGTGCGCGGGCCGACGCCGGAAATCTTGATCAGCTGGCGGAAGGCGGCGCGCTCGGTGGCGCTGCCGAAGCCGTAGAGGATTTGCGCGTCTTCACGCACCACAAAATGCGTCAGCAGGCTGACTTTTTCGCCCAGGCCGGGCAGGTTGTAGAAGGTGCTCATGGGCACCAGCACCTCGTAGCCGACGCCGTTGCAGTCCACCAGGATTTCCGGGGGATTTTTTTCGGCCAGCTGGCCTGAGAGTCTTCCAATCATGGGCAAATCTTATCAGTCGCGCCTGTTCCCACACCAGACGAAGGATCCACCGCCAGGGAAGCGCCGGGAGGCTTGCGGATCCGGCCGGAATTCCAGAGTTCCCGTGAAAACGCAGTCATCTATAGAATCCGGCGAAAGAGGGGGAGTCAAAAGAAATGTCGATCTATCGATTGAAGCCGCGTTTTCAGGCCCTGCTCAGGCCTCTGGTGGAATGGCTGCACGCCCTGGGCGTGACTGCCAACCAGGTCACGCTGGCCGCTTGCGTGATGTCAACGGCCCTGGGGCTCTGGCTTTTCTTCGCGCAGCCTTCACCGCTTGCTTTCGGCCTGATTGCCCTGTGGATGCTCGTGCGCATGGGCTTCAATGCCATCGACGGCATGCTGGCGCGCGAGCACGGCCAGCAAAGCCCCCTGGGCGCCTTTCTCAACGAGCTGACCGACGTTGTGTCGGATGCCGCGCTTTACCTGCCCTTTGCCCTGGTGGCGCCTTTCAGCCCCTTCTGGGTTGGCACTGTGATCGTGCTGGCCGGCCTCAGCGAATTCGCGGGCGCGCTCGGGCCCACCATAGGCGCATCGCGCCGCTACGACGGTCCGCTCGGAAAAAGCGACCGGGCTTTTGTGTTCGGCGCGCTGGCGCTTTATGTCGCATCGGGTTGGCCCCTGCCGGCATGGACCGCCTGGCTGATACCGCTGCTTGCCGCCCTCATCGCCTGGACCATTGCCAACCGGACACGCCTGGCCGTGGCTGAGGCAAAAACTCTTGCGACCCATGCCAACAACAACCCCAAGGATTGAATGAGCACTTCCCGCACCCCCGACGAACACCACTTCAGCACGCATGACGGGCAGTCCCTGTTTTACCGGCACTGGCCCGCCACGCAAGGCCCGAGGCGCGGCGCCGTCGTGCTGTTCCATCGCGGCCACGAGCATGGCGCGCGCATGGCGCATCTGGTGGATGAGCTCAACCTTCCGGAGTTCGACTTTTTCGCCTGGGATGCGCGCGGCCACGGCCGCTCACCGGGCCAGCGCGGCTACAGCCCCAGCTTCGCGACCTCGGTGCGCGACGTGCAAACCTTTGTCGACTACATCGGCAGCGCGCACGGCGTGCCGGAGCGCGACATCCATGTCATCGCGCAAAGCGTGGGAGCGGTGCTGATCGCGACCTGGGCGCACGACTATGCGCCCAAGGTTCGCGGCCTGACGCTGGCCTCACCGGCTTTCAAGGTCAAGCTCTACGTGCCTTTCGCGCGCGCCGGGCTGGCATTGATGCACAAGCTGCGCGGCCTGTTTTTCGTCAACAGCTATGTCAAGGCGAAGTTCCTCACGCACGACCCCGCGCGCATCGTGAGCTACGAAAGCGACCCGCTGATCTCGCGGCCCATCGCGGTCAACATCCTGCTGGACCTGTACACGGCGGCCGACCGCATCGTGGCGGACGCCAATGCCATCACACAGCCGGTGCAACTACTCATCTCCGGCGCCGACTGGGTGGTGCACCACAAACCCCAGCACCGCTTCTTCGAGCGCCTGGGCAGCGCCGTGAAAACCAAGACCGAGCTGCCCGGGTTTTTTCACGACACGCTGGGCGAGAGGGACCGCGCGCCGGCGGTGCTGGGCATACGCAACTTCATCCTGGAGCGCTTTGACGCCCCCACGCCGCCCGTCGACCTGCGCGAGGCCCACCTGCGCGGCGAAACGGCCGACGAATCGCGCGCGCTGGCCGAGCCGCTGTCACCCCTGTCGCCGCGTGGCGCCTATTGGGCCCTGACCCGCGGCAGCCTGCGCCTGGGCGGCCTGCTCTCGCGCGGCGTCAAGCTGGGCCATGACACGGGTTTTGATTCCGGCAGCACACTGGACTATGTTTACCGCAACAAGCCCGAAGGCGCGGGCCCGCTGGGCCGGAACATCGACAAGACCTACCTCAATTCGATAGGCTGGCGCGGCATACGCCAGCGCAAGATCCATGTCGAGGAACTGCTGCGCGAGGCCATGGAGCGCCTGGCCGCGCAGCACCGTGACGTGCGGCTGATGGACATCGCCGCAGGCCACGGCCGCTACGTGCTTGACGCCGCGCTGTCCAGCCCGGTGAAGCCGGCCTCCATCCTGCTGCGCGACTACAGCGACATCAACGTGCGCGACGGCAGCGCGCTGATCGCCGAAAAAGGGCTCGCCGGTGTCGCGCAGTTCGTGCAGGCCGACGCCTTTGACCGTACCAGCCTGGCGGGCGTCGTGCCGCGGCCCACGGTGGCTGTGGTGTCGGGGCTTTATGAGCTGTTTCCCGACAACGCGATGGTGCGCCGCTCGCTCGCCGGTGTCGGCGACGCGGTGGAAGAAGGCGGCTACCTGGTCTACACAGGCCAGCCCTGGCATCCGCAGCTGGAGATGATCGCGCGGGCGCTCACCAGCCACCGCCAGGGCGAAGCCTGGGTCATGCGCCGCCGCACCCAGGCCGAAATGGACCAGTTGGTGGAAGAGGCGGGCTTTCGCAAGATCGCGCAGCGCATCGACGAATGGGGCATTTTCACGGTTTCCCTCGCGGTCCGCGTCGGCGCATGACACGCCGGTTCGCGCAACGTCCCTGGAAGCGCGCGGCCGCCTGGCTGGCGCTGCTGGGGCCGCTGTTTTACGCGGCCTACGGTTTCGCCAACTGGTGGGCCGCTTCCCGCGCGGCCGTTCCGACGCTTGCCTTCGACTGGGAGCGCTCGCTGCCGTTCTGGCCGTGGACCATCTTTCCCTACTGGACCATCAACGTCTTTTATGCCCTGTCGCTGTTCCTGGCGCGTGACCGCCACACGCTGGACCGGCATGGCGCGCGGCTGTTGACCGCGACCTGCCTGGCGGTGGCCTGTTTTGTGTTGTGGCCGCTGCGCTTCAGTTTCGGCCAGCCGGAGGTCAGCGGCGCACCGGCCGTTCTGTTCAATGCCTTGCGCAGTTTCGACCAGCCCTTTAACCAGGCCCCGTCGCTGCACATCGCGCTGGCGGTGATCCTGTGGGACTGGTACCGCCGTTTCGTCACCATTCCCTGGGCGCGCGCCGTATTGCATCTGTGGGCCTTCGCGATCTGCGCGTCGGTGCTCACGACCTGGCAGCACCACTTCATCGACATTCCGACCGGCGCGCTGCTGGGGCTGGTCTGCGTGTGGCTGTGGCCGCTTGAGCGGGTAGTGTCGCTGCCGCGGGGCTGGCGCCTGGCGCGCGACGCGCGGCGATGGAAGCTGGCCGGGCTTTACGCCCTGGGGGCCATCGCTTTTCTTGCCGCGGCGTTCGCCCTGGGCGGCCTGGGACTTTGGCTCGCCTGGCCGGCCGTATCGCTGGCGCTGGTGGCATTGAACTATGTAGGCTTGGGCGCGCGCGGCTTCCAGATGGACGGGCGCGGGCGCATGCGCTGGGCCGCACGCTGGCTGCTGGCGCCGTACCGGCTGGGCGCCGCCATCAACGCGCGGCTGTGGACGCGCCGCCTGCCGGCATCGGTCGAGGTCGCGCCGGGCCTGCGGCTTGGGCGCATCCCGACGCTTGCCGAATGGGAGGCCGCGGGGCGGCCCCGTCTGGTCAGCCTCAGCGCGGAGTTGCAATTGCCCACCGTCGAAGGCGCGCGCTGCGTCCCTCTGCTGGACCTGGCCGTGCCGGCGCCGCTGGACCTGCAGCGCGCGGCCGGCGTGATAGAAGGCCAGCGCCGCGCCGGCAAGGCGGTATGGGTGTGTTGCGCCCTTGGTTTTTCGCGCAGTGCCTCTGTGGCCATCACCTGGCTGCGCCTGCATGGCGCGGCCGGCAGCCTGGTGCAGGCCGAAGGGCTGGTGCGCCAGGCGCGGCCGCAAATCGTGCTGGGCGCGGCGTGGCAGCAGGCGCTGGACCATGCCACCCGCCGGACGGCAGCATGAACGACATGGATCGCGCACTGTGTTCCGCCACGGCCAGGCTGCTGCAGGCCGCCCGCATAGTGGCCGCATGGGGACTGGCCCTGAGTGTGGTGGCAATCGCCGTCCTGGCCCTCACCGGGCGCTCATTGCCCATGCTGTCCACGATGGGTTTTGCTGCGGTGGCGCTGGTCGGCGTGCTGGAGCGCTACCTCGCCTTCCGGCTGTATTTCGATGCCGGCCTGTTCAAGGACCTGGCCGGCGGCGCCATCGCGTCACTGGGCGACCTGGACAGCGCATTGCAGCGCCTGGGCCTGCGCCCGGCAAATAGCCAGCCGCGCGCGCTCGAAGACCGCGTGGCGGGCGCGCGCCAGCTGTTGCAGCGCCATGGCATTGCCGTGGCCTGCCAGAGCGGGCTGTTCCTGCTGGCGCTGCTGACCCAGGACCTGCGCTGAACGCGCATCACCCCCCAAAGGAATTGTTTTCATGAGTAGATCCCCTCAAAGCGGTTTAGGCCTGGCGGCGGCCGCATCAGCCTGGCTGATCGTGCTGGCGGCGCGGCTGCTGACCGGCGTGCGCGCCATCTGGGCAGGCACGACGCCCAAGGCGGAGCAGACGCTTTATTTCGCCAACCACACCAGCCATGGCGATTTCGTGCTGCTGTGGGCCACGCTGCCGGCGGACCTGCGCGCCATCACGCGGCCGGTGGCGGGCCAGGATTACTGGGAAACTTCGGCGCTGCGGCGGTTTATCGGCAATGACGTGTTCAATGCGCTGATGATCCGGCGCGATGGTGCCGGCGGCCAGGCCGGCTCCGACCCGGTCGGGCAGATGACCGAGGCGCTGCTCGCCGGGGATTCGCTCATCATGTTTCCCGAAGGCACGCGCAACACCGGCGACGACGTGTTGCTGCCGCTTAAAAGCGGGCTCTACCACCTGGCGCGCGCCTGCCCGCAGGTGCGGCTGGTGCCGGTCTGGATAGAGAATCTCAAGCGCGTGCTGCCCAAGGGCGCGCTGGTGCCCATTCCCCTGGCCTGCAGCGTGCGCTACGGCGTACCCATAGCGCTGGCCGAGGGCGAAGACAAAAACACCTTCATCGCGCGTGCGCGCGCTGCCATGCTGGACCTGCGGCCGGAATACGACCGGGCGGAGGACACGACGCCATGAACCTTTCCCCCTCTACCCAAACCACGCTGATGCTTTTCGGCGGTGTCTTCGGCGTGCTGCTGCTGGCCTCCAGCATAGGCGCACTGCTCAAGTGGCGCATCGCGCGCGGCGAGCCGCATTCGGTGATCGACAACCTTAACTCCCGCGTCAACGCCTGGTGGGTGATGATAGGCGTCATCGGCCTGTCCTTTGCCTGCGGCAGGAGCGGCGTGATCGTGCTGTTCTACCTGATCTCCTTTTACGCGCTGCGCGAATTCATGAGCCTGGCCTACACGCGGCGCGGCGACCACGTTGCGATCGCGGTGGCGTTCTTCATCGCGCTGCCGGTGCAGTATTTCCTGATCTGGATCGACTGGTACGGGCTGTATTCCATCTTCATCCCGGTCTATGCCTTCCTGGTGCTGCCCATACTTGCGGCGGTGGGTGGCGACACCAAGCGCTTTCTGGAGCGCACCTCCAAAGTGCAATGGGGCCTGATGATCTGCGTGTTCTGCATCAGCCATGTGCCGGCGCTGCTCACGTTACAGATCCCCGGCTTTGAGGGACGCAACCTGCTCCTGATCGCCTTCCTGGTGATCGTGGTGCAGGGCAGCGATGTGCTGCAGTATGTCTGGGGCAAACTTTTCGGCAAGCACAAGGTGGCGCCCGAATTGTCACCTTCCAAAACCTGGGAAGGCCTGGTCGGGGGCGTGGCCAGCGCCACCGCGCTGGGCGCGGCGCTTTACTGGGCGACGCCCTTTAACCCCTGGCAGGCGTCGCTGATGGCGCTCACCGTCTGCATGATGGGATTTTTCGGCGGCCTGGTGATGTCGGCCATCAAACGCGACCGCGGCGTGAAGGACTGGGGCACCATGATAGAAGGCCACGGCGGCATGCTGGACAGGCTGGACTCGGTGGTGTTCGCCGCGCCCATTTACTTCCATGCACTGCGCTATTGGTGGGTGCCGTAAGGAGCGCCGCCGCCCCCGGGAGGGATGAAAACCGGCAGGCCCCGCCGCCTTGATATTGGAGAGACAATCACCCATCTGCCTGTATCCAGCCGGCCACGCCTGGTGCAACCTCTCCCGGAAAGCCCGCCCTTGATTCTTCGCCACACCTTCACGCCGCCCAACAACACTCGCATGGGTCACCTGTGCGGCCCCATGGACAGCCACATCCGCACCATAGAGGCGGCGCTGGACGTCACGATCGCGCACCGCTTCGAGCAGTTCAAGATCGACGGCACCAAGGTGAAGGCGACGCTGGCGCTGGAAGTGCTGCAGGCCCTGTACGAAATCGCCCAGCGGCCCATAGAACCCGAAACCGTGCAGCTGATGCTGGCCGGCGACACCGCCCTGAGCACCGCGCCCGACGGCGGCATCGCGCTGACGACCCGGCGCGCCGACCTGCGCGCCCGCACCACCAACCAGGGCACCTACCTGGAAAACATCGCCACGCACGACATCACCTTCGGCATCGGCCCGGCCGGCACCGGCAAGACCTACCTGGCCGTGGCCTGCGCGGTCGATGCGCTGGAGCGCAGCACCGTACAGCGCATCGTGCTGACGCGTCCCGCGGTCGAAGCCGGTGAGCGCCTCGGATTTCTGCCGGGCGACCTGAGCCAGAAAGTGGACCCCTACCTGCGCCCGCTTTACGACGCGCTGCATGAGTTGATGGGCTTTGAGCGCGTGCAGAAGGCTTTTGAGCGCCAGCAGATCGAGATCGCGCCGCTGGCCTTCATGCGCGGCCGCACGCTGAACCACGCGTTCGTCATCCTTGACGAGGCGCAAAACACCACGCCCGAGCAGATGAAGATGTTCCTGACGCGCATAGGCTTCGGCAGCAAGGCTGTGGTCACGGGCGACGTGAGCCAGGTGGACCTGCCGCGCACGCAGCTCAGCGGCCTGGTGGATGCCGAGCGCGTGCTCAAGCGCGTCAAGGGCATCGCCATCACCCGCCTGACCAGCGCCGACGTGGTGCGGCATCCGCTGGTGGCGCGCATTGTCGATGCCTACGACAAATCCCCGGGCGTGGCCGCCGCTGCGGAGGACGGCGCCGCCGAACCCGCGCCGGCCCGCCGTGCCGGCGCCAGGAGCCGCAATGGCTCTTAAGCAATTGAGCCTGTCGCTGCAGTTCAGCGACCTGAAGAACGCCGCGCGCCACCGCGCAGCCCTGCCGCGCCACGGCGTGGCCCGCTGGATACGCCACGCGCTCGCGCAGGACGGCGAGATCACCGTGCGCATCGTGGACGCCGAAGAAGGCCAGGCGCTGAACCGCGACTACCGCCAGCGCGACTACGCCACCAATGTGCTGACCTTCGACTACACGCAGCAACCGGTGGTCACCGCAGACCTGGTGCTGTGCGCACCGGTGGTGGCTAAAGAAGCGAAAGAGAACAAAAAGACGCTGCAGGCCCACTACGCGCATTTGCTGGTGCACGGTACGCTGCATGCCCAGGGCTGGGACCATGAAACCGGCGAGGAAGATGCCGAGGCCATGGAGGCGGAAGAGATCCGCATCCTGGCGGGACTGGGATTCGCTAATCCCTATCGCTGAATTTCAGGTCTTGAAGGCCTGAGTCTCCTCAAGACTGCCATTTCTCCAGGTAAACCGCATAGGCAGCTTCCCAGGAGGGGCCATGACCGCCGGCGCTTTCGTGCATCACGGAAATCGGCCAGGTGCCCATGCTGAGACCCAGTTGTTCAGCCTGGCGGCAAAAATCGAGATCGTAAAAATGGAAATCAAAGCGCTCGTCAAAGCGCAGGTTTTTTTTGATCAGCAGCTCGCTGTCGCAGGCCATCAGCAAGCCGTCCAGCAGCTTGACGGGTACGCCCGACGGACCAAAGATGTGTAGCTTGCTCGGCGGGAAGCTATTGCCGTGGCCCACCACACCGCTAAGGTTTTCGGGGGCGTCCCAGGTGTTCTTGTCATCGACAAAGGCCCAGCTCGGCTGGCGCGGCACGCGGCGCCGGTTGCCAACCAGGCCCACGATGTCATAGTGCTGGATACCTTCGCGCAGACGGTCGGCCCAGAAAAAGTCGCTCAGACATATGTCGTCATGGCAAAAAACCAGCAGTGCCGGGTTTTCCCGCGACTCTTCAATGGCCTGGTTGTACACCGAAGGAAGGCCGGCGGTGTTCTTTTCAAACACACGTACCTGCATGCCACCCAGGCGATAGTACAAAGCCAGTGTCCGGCCTGTGGCCGTATCGGTGAAAAAATTTTCGAAACTGCTGCGAGTGGCGACGACAAAACGGATCATGGGCAACCTAAAGAATTTGCGGTGTTGGGGCGGCCTTGGGGAAACGCTTGCCGACCATTTATCTGCCGATTTATACCCCAGCCTCTCCTGGACAGGCTGGCGGGTCAATCCGCAGCGGGATGGTCACCGGCCCGTCGTTGACCAGGTGCACCTGCATGTCGGCGGCGAATCGTCCCGTTTCCACCTGCGGATGCAGCGTCCGCGCCTGGGCCACAAAGTAGTCGTAAAGCCGCCTGCCTTCCTCGGGCGCCGCCGCGCCGGTGAAGCTGGGCCGGTTGCCGCCCGAGGCATCGGCGGCCAGCGTGAACTGGCTCACAACGAGCAGGCCGCCTTTGACGTCCTGCACCGACAGGTTCATTTTCCCGGCCTCGTCCGAGAAGATACGCAGCTTGAGGATCTTGGCGAGCAGCTTGTCGGCCTGCGCTTCGGCATCGCCGCGTTCGGCGCAGACCAGCACCAGCAGCCCGGAACCGATCTGGCCGACGGTCTCGCCGGCAATCACCACGCGGGCCTCGGCCACGCGCTGAAGCAGCGCCTTCATCAGTCGGTTACACCGGCCGCGACGAACAGCGGCTTGCCTACCGGACCCGACAGGAAGCTCACGAACTGCTGGGCCAGCGCCTGCTGTTTGCCCGAGGCCAGCGGCGCGGCGGTGTAAGAGGTGTAGTTCTGCACCTCGGCCGGCACCGGGCCGGCGAACTTCAGGCCCTTGCCCTGGTAGAGCAGGATTTCAGTGATCGCGCCGAAGCCGATCTCGTTGCCCTTGCCCTTGATGACATGCTCCATCACGGCGGCGCCGTCGGGATAGCGCGTGGTCTTGCCCTCGACCTGCGCGTAGACCTCCATCTTCTTGAGCAGGCCTTCGAGGTACAGGCCGGTGGACGCGCGGTTGAACACCAGCGAGTCGGCGGCGAGCACCGAGCGCTTGAGCGCCTCGGCGCTGGAAATATCGGGCACCGCGGCGCCGTCGCGCACGGCCACGCCCATGCCGACGCGGCCGACGTTGGCGCGTGTCTCGGCCAGCTTGCTGGCCGCCGCGAACTCGCCGATGACAGCGGGCGGCGCGATCACCACGTCAAACGCCGGGTTGGACTCCATGCGCTTTTTCAGTTCGGGCGCGGTGTTGAAGTTGATCTTCACGCTGTGGCCGGTCTGTTTTTCAAACGCGACCGCCGCGGCTTTCAGGCCGGGCTCGATGGCGCCGGCGCTGAGGATGGCGATCTCAGCGGCCTGCGCGGCGAGGGGCAGCAATGCACAGGCAATCGCCTGGGCAAGTCTCACTATGGGTT
Source organism: Polaromonas sp. P1_F2 (assembly GCF_056405735.1). NCBI lineage: Bacteria > Pseudomonadati > Pseudomonadota > Betaproteobacteria > Burkholderiales > Comamonadaceae > Polaromonas > Polaromonas sp. P1_F2. The sequence goes on from NZ_JBFUBN010000010.1 coordinate 22,851, forward strand.
TCATGAAGAACTCCTGGGCAAAAAGGAATCCGAAAATTATCGGGGAGAGAAGAAAGAAGAAAGAAAACAGAGAAGAAGAATTCAGATCAGGTCGGCCTCATCGTCAAAATGCGCTTCCACGTCGCTGGGCAACAACTGGATGGTGGCACGCAGTCCGGGCACGGCGCTCATCAATGCCTGCTCGACGCTGGCCCGCACGGCGGCGGCTCGCCCCAGTGACCAGTTGGCCGGCATGTGCATGTGCAGGTCGACAAAGCGCCGCTGGCCGGCGCGGCGCGTGCTGAGGTGGTCAAAGCGGATGGTGGGATGGGCAAAGCCGTCCAGCGCCTTCTGGATCTCGGCCATCACCTCGGGCTCCACGGCCTCGTCCATCAGGCCTTGCGACGAGCGCCACACCAGCTGGCAGCCCTCCCACAGGATGTTGATGGCCACGCCAATCGCGACCACGGCATCCAGCCACAGCCAGCCCGTCAGCATCACGGCGCCTATGCCCACGACCACGCCCGCCGAGGTCCATACGTCGGTCACCAGGTGCCTGGCATCGGCCTCGAGTGCGATCGAGCGGTGCGCTTTGGCCGCGCGAAACATCACCCAGGCCAGCAGACCGTTGAGGGCCGAGCTGCCCACCGCCAGCGCCAGGCCCCAGCCCATTTTCTCCAGCGGCTGCGGGTTCAGGATGCGATGGGCCGCGGCCCAGATGATGGCCGCGGCCGCGCCTATGATCAGCGCGCCTTCAAAGCCGGATGAAAAATACTCGGCCTTGTGGTGGCCGTAGGGATGGTCGGTGTCGGCGGGCCTCTGCGCGATGGTGACCATCGCCAGGCCGAACAGCGCGCTGGCCAGGTTGACGAAGGACTCCATCGCATCCGACAGCAGCCCCACCGAGCCGGTGATGTACCAGGCCGCGGTCTTCAGGGCAATGGTGAGCACCGCGACGGCCACGGAGGCAAGCAGCATGCGCTGCGGCGTCAGGGCCTGGAGGGCGATCGAGCTCATGGCGCTATTGTGAACGACGGGCCGCGGCGGCGCGCGCGCCAAGGGTTGTTCCCAAGGCCGGCGCCGGGCGCGGCCGCTAGGATGGGTGCGCGCCGCAGGCCTCTGTGCGCAACCCAATCCAAGCTTGAACAACTCCTGAGGAATCACCCATGAAAATCCAGAAACGCAGTGTGGCCCTGGTGCTGGGCACCGTGCTGGCCGTCTCGGCCGGCGCCTTGTTCGCGCAGGCCTCGGGCCTTACGCGCACCCTGGTCGGCAAAGCCGACGTGTCCGTGCCCGGTCGTGAGGCCGTGGTGGCGCGCGTCGACGTGGCCCCCGGCGCCAAGGCCGGCCGCCACACGCATCCCGGCGATGAGATCAGCTACGTGCTCGAAGGCGAGGCCACCTTGCTGATCGACGGCCAGCCGCCGCGCCAGGTCAAGGCCGGCGAGTCCTTTGTCATTCCGGCCGGCGTGGTGCACGACGCCCACAACAACGCGGCCGTGCCCATCAAGCTGGTGGGCGTCTACGTCGTGGAAAAAGGCAAGCCGCTGGCCTCACCCGCACCCTGAGCCGCGGCCCGCATCGGGAACCCCCGTCGCCAATGCGACAATGGCCGCGGGAGTACAACAATGACTTTTCCGCATCTGATCGCAGCCACCGCGCTGACGCTGGCTGTGGCCGGCGCGCATGCGCAGGCCCCGTCGGCAACAACGCCCACGCCACCCTCCGTCCCCGAAGTCCCCAATATCGCCGCGGCGGCTTTGGTCCCCACCCCTGTTGAAGTCCTCACCCGGCAGGCAGGCTTCCTCAAGACCCTGAAAGGCAGCGTGCAGCTGCAGGAAGCCGCCGGCGCCGCGGTACGCCCGGCGCAGGCCGGCGACGCGCTGCTGCCCGGCGGGCGCATCACGACTGGCCCCGATTCCGCCGCCAGCGTGGTGTTGCGCGACGGCACCACGCTGGTGGTCGGGCCGTCCTCGCACATGGAACTCAAGGCCTTCAGCTTTGACGCGACCACTCATGACGGCAACTTGCTGGCCTCGCTGCTCAAGGGCTCGCTGCGCATGATCACCGGCCTGCTCGGCAAGTCGCACCCGGAAGCGGTGCGCATCGAAACGCAGTTCGCCTTCGTCGGCGTGCGCGGAACCGACTTCATCGTGCAAGCGGACGAGCAGCCATGAGCGGCCGTTTTCTTTCTCTTTCGCTGGCCCTGCTGCTGGCGGCCTGTTCCACGACCGGCACGCGCGTGGTGCTGCTGCCGCAGGAGAGCGGCGCGTCGTCCGCCGTGGTGGTTCGCGCCAAAGCCGGCCCCGGCGCCGAAACCACCTTGAGCCAGCCTTACCACCGCGCCACTGCGGCATCGGGCGCCGCCGGCGCACCCCGGCTGGACCAAGCCGATCCGGCCAAGGTGCAGGCCGAGCATCGCTCCTTGTTTGAGATGGCGCCGCCCCGGCCGCAGCGTTACACGCTGTATTTCGACGCGGGCGGCACGGTGCTCACGGCCGAATCGCAGAAGGTCCTTGAGGAAGTGCTGGCCGCGGCGCTGGCCCGCAGCGGCGGCGACATGGTGATCACCGGCCATACCGACACCGTGGGCTCGGGCGCCAGCAACGACGCCTTGTCGGCTGAGCGCGCGCGGCAGGTGCGCCAGATGCTGGCCGAACGCCAGTTTCCGGCTGAGCGCATCGAGGCGGCCGGCCGGGGCGAGCGCGAACTTGCCGTGCCGACGGCCGACGAAGTGGACGAGCCGCGCAACCGGCGCGTCACCATCGAGGTTCGTTAATCAGAATTCAGGCGCTGGGGTGGCGCAGGCTCAGCCCAGCGTCACGCGCGCGAACTTGCGCTTGCCGACCTGCAACACGTAGGTGCCGGCCGCCAGCTTGAGCGCCTTGTCGCTCACCACGCTGGAATCCACCCGCACGCCGCCGCCGTCGATCAGGCGCGTGGCTTCGCTACCAGAAGGTGCCAGGCCCGCGGCCTTGAGCAGCGCGCCTATGCCCATGGGCGCGCCCGTCAGCGACACCTCGGGGATTTCGTCGGGCACGCCGCCCTTGCTGCGGTTGATGAAATCCTGCTCGGCGGCGTCCGCCGCGGCGGCCGAGTGAAAGCGCGCGGTGATCTCCTTGGCCAGCGCCACCTTGGCGTCCTTGGGATTGCGACCGCCTTCCACCTCGGCTTTCAGGGCCGCGATGTCGGCTTCGCTCTTGAAGGACAGCAGCGTGTACCACTTCCACATCAGCACGTCGGAGATCGACAGCACCTTGGCGAACATGGTGTTGGCGTCCTCGCTGATGCCGATGTAGTTGTTCTTGCTCTTGGACATCTTGTCGATGCCGTCCAGGCCCTCAAGCAGCGGCATGGTCAGGATGCACTGCGGCTCCTGCCCATACTCTTGCTGCAGGTGGCGGCCCATCAAGAGGTTGAACTTCTGGTCGGTGCCGCCGAGCTCGAGGTCGCTCTTGAGAGCCACCGAGTCGTAGCCCTGCATCAGCGGATACAAGAACTCGTGCACGCTGATGGGCGTGCCGGCCTTGAAGCGGTCGTTGAAGTCGTTGCGCTCCATCATGCGGGCCACGGTGTAGCGCGAGGCCAGCTGGATCATTCCGGTGGCGCCCAGCGGCTCGCTCCATTCGCTGTTGTAGCGCAGCTCGGTCCTGGAAGGGTCGAGGATCTTGTCGGCCTGCGCGCGATAGGTTTCGGCGTTGACCTTGATCTGCTCGGGTGTGAGGGGCGGGCGCGTGCTGTTGCGGCCCGAGGGGTCGCCGATCAGGCTGGTGAAGTCGCCTATAAGAAAAATGACTGTATGGCCCAGATCCTGGAGCTGACGCATTTTGTTCAGCACCACGGTGTGGCCGACATGAATGTCAGGCGCGGTCGGGTCCAGGCCCAGCTTGATGCGCAGCGGGACGCCGGTGGCCTCGGATTTGGCCAGTTTTTGTATCCAATCGTTTTCCGGGATGAGTTCTTCGCAGCCCCGCAAGGTCGTCTGGAGGGCCATCTTTACACGGTCGGTGACGGGGTATTTTGTAACAAGCGCTTGATTCATAAGGGTTTTTCACATGTCGGGGAATTGTCCGACAGATATACTGGCGGCTCTCCTGCATCCAGCGGGCCATTTTAGTTGGCCTGCAAATTGCTGATCAGGAACCACATCGTCTGGATGGCTCAGGCCCCACCCCTCAACCAGGGCTGGCCATCAAAGCTCTCCATGTTTTATACAGCAGTCCGGCGCTCCGCAGCGCCCGATGCATTTTTGTTGGGAATTTTGTCTTGAAACTGCCAACCCCCTCCCAGATACTGCTTCCCGTCGCCCACAGCCTTCGCCGCCACCCCAAACGGCTTGCCGCCAGCCTCGCTGTGCTGCTGCTGGGCACCGGCGTCACCGCCTTCGGTGTGGCGCCCATGGCGCCCGACGCCGCCGACCTGCCGGTACGCCAGGTGCTTGAAGCGGTGGAATCCCTGCCCACCCAGGCCCAGACTGATTCGCTGATCGATTTCCGCTTCAAGCTGTTCCGCACTGAAAGCACCCGCAGCAGCGACACCGCCGATTCGCTGCTCAAGCGCCTGAACATCGACGACAGCGCAGCCGCCGCCTTTTTGCGCAGCGACGCCAATGCACGCACCCTGCTCGCGGGCCGCGCCGGCAAGAACGTGACCGTCGAAGCCAGCGACAGCCAGCAATTGCTCAAGCTCAGCATGCGCTGGCCCACCGACGATGAAACCATGTTCAAGCGCCTGGTCGTCGAGCGCGGCGCCGCCGGCTTCACGTCGCGCATCGAAACCGCGCCTTACGTCGCCACCGCGCGCCTCTCAAGCGGCAGCATCCAGACCTCGCTGTTCGCCGCCACCGACGACGCCCGCATTCCCGACGGCGTGGCCGTGCAGATCGCCGAAATCTTCTCCAGCGACATCGATTTCCGCCGCGCGCTGCGCAAGGGCGACCGCTTCAACGTGGTCTATGAATCCCTGGAAGCCGACGGAGAGCCGCTGCGCACCGGCCGCGTGCTGTCGGCCGAATTCGTCAACGCCGGCAAGGCCTACCAGGCCATGTGGTTCCAGCCCCCGGGCCTGGACGCCGCCGGCGCCGCCAACAGGGGCGGCTACTACACCCTCGACGGCCAGAGCCTGCGCCGCGCCTACCTGAGCTCGCCGGTCGAGTTCTCGCGCATCAGCAGCGGTTTTTCGATGCGCTTTCACCCCATCCTGCAAAAGTGGCGCGCCCACCTGGGCACCGACTTCGCATCCCCCACCGGCACACCCGCGCGCACCGTGGGCGACGGCGTGGTCGAATTTTCCGGCGTGCAGAACGGTTACGGCAACGTGGTTTTCGTCCGGCACCGCAACGGCCACGAGACCGTCTACGCCCACCTGAGCAAACTCATGGTGCAAAAAGGCCAGAACGTGAGCCAGGGCCAGACCATTGGTCTCGTCGGCAGCACCGGCTGGGCCACCGGCCCGCACCTGCATTTCGAATTCCGCGTCAACGGCGTGCACCAGGACCCGATGATGATCGCCAAACAAAGCGAGACCATTCCCGTCGCCGCGGCCTCCATGCCGCTGTTCCGGGAGCGTGCAGCGGGCGTGAAGACCCAGTTGCTGGCTGCTGCCACCATCACCCAGACTCGCGCTGAATAAATCGCCCCCACGGTCGCTCACTTCGTGTAGCTTCCTTCCCCCCGAGGGGGCCGCTGCGCCTGCGGCCCGGCAAAGCCGGTTCCGCGGCCCCTACTGGTAGGGGAACGCACTGCGGCAAAATAGCCGGATGCTCGATCTCTATATAGGCCTGATGTCAGGCACCTCTCTCGATGGCGCCGACGGCGTTCTGGTGGTGTTTGAGGGCGACAAGCCGCGTGTCCTTGCCGCCGCGACTGAAGCCTTCAGCGACGCCTTCCATGCCGAACTGCTGGCGCTGAACGCGCCCAGCCCCAATGAACTGCACCGCGCCGCCCTCGCGGGCAACCAGGTTGCAGCGGTCTATGCCAGGGTCGTCGCCGCGCTGCTGGCCCAGGCCGCGACACAAGACATCTCGCCCCTGGACATCAAGGCCATAGGCGCACACGGCCAGACCGTGCGGCACCAGCCGCAAAGAACATCAAACGAGCCCGCCGGTGCGGGCTATACGCTGCAACTCAACAACCCGGCCCTGCTGGCCGAGCTCACCGGCATCACCGTGGGCGCGGATTTCCGCAGCCGCGACGTGGCGGCGGGCGGCCAGGGCGCGCCGCTGGTGCCGGCTTTCCACCAAGGCGTCTTCGGCCGTGAGGATAGCGCGGTGTGCGTTCTCAACCTGGGCGGTATTTCCAACCTCAGCGTGCTGCCGAAGGCGGCGAGCTCGCCGGTGCTGGGCTTTGATTGCGGGCCCGGCAATGCGCTGATGGACGCTTGGTGCCGGCAGCACACCGGCCAGCCCTATGACGCCGGCGGCGCCTGGGCGGCCAGCGGCACGCTGCTGCCCGCGCTGCTGGACAGCCTGCTGGCCGAACCGTATTTTTCGCAACCGATTCCCAAAAGCACGGGCCGTGACCTGTTCAGCCTGGACTGGCTGGCAGGCAAGCTCCAGCCTTTTTCGGCCGAGCGCCCCGAGGACATCCAGAACACCTTGACCGAATTCACCGCCAGGGCCTGCATCCTGGGCGTTGATGCTTACGGAAAGGGCAGCGAGTCGCTGATCGTCTGCGGCGGCGGCGCCTTCAACACCCACTTGCTGGCGCGCCTGCAGGCCGGCCTGCCCTCGCTGCGTATCAGCACCTCAGACCAGCACGGCCTGCCGCCGCTGCAGGTGGAGGCGGCGGCGTTTGCATGGCTGGCGCGGCAACTGGTGCTGGGCCGGCCCGGCAACCTGCCCAGCGTGACGGGCGCGCGGGGCCTCAGGGCGCTGGGCGCTCTCTATCCGGCCTGAACGTCCCGGTTCAAGGCAAGTCTTTGTAGGGCTCGGGCTGCGCCGCATCGCGCGGCCCCACAGTGCTCAACCTGGCTTTCAGCGATTGCGGCCGCCCCGTCAGGAGGGCCGCGTAGCTGGTGGTGTTGGACAGCACTTTTTTCACGTAGTCGCGCGTTTCGCTGAAGGGAATGCTCTCGGCCCAGATGGCCCCGTCCAGCACCGGGCCGTTGCGCCAGGTGCGCGGCCGGCCGGGTCCGGCGTTGTAGGCGGCCGCGGCCATGGGCATGGAGCCGTTGAAGTCGTCCAGCGCGAACTTGAGGTAGGCCGTGCCGATCGCGATGTTGGTGTCGCGGTCGTTGAGCTGCTCCTGCGTGAAGCCTTCCAGGCCGATTTTTTTGGCGGTCCAGCGCGCCGTGGCGGGCATGACCTGCATCAGGCCCGAGGCGCCCACGCCGGAGCGCGCGTCCATGATGAAGCGGCTTTCCTGGCGAATCAGGCCGTAGACATAAGCCGGGTCCAGGCTGATGGACTGCGCGCGCTTGGTCACAGTTTCACGGAAGGGCATCGGGAAGCGCTGCTCGAAATCGATCTCGCCCTTGGTGCGCTCACTGGTGTTGATGCAGCGGTCCCAGATCTGGCGGTCGCAGGCGAACTGGGCGGCGGCCAGCAGATCGCGGTCGCCCATGCCGCCGCGCTGGTGCAGGTTGGTGCTGTAGTTCCACTCGCGCGTGCCTTCGGGGCGCAGGCCGATGGCAATCGCGTAGGCGGCGCGGTTCAGACCCGGATTGATCCGCGCGGCTTCCTTTTCCTCAGGTGTCAGCGGCGCGGGTTTGGCCGGCACGGTGATCTTCTGGCCGGTTTCCTCGAGCGCGAGCTGCTCATAGAAGCCGCGCACCGATGCGAAGGACTGCAGCAGGGCCAGGGCCTCGGCGCGCTGCGGCGAAATCGTGATGCCGGTGGGGATGGTCTGCGCCACGCCGGGCGTGGTGGCCACAACGACGGGCTTGGGCGCCGCATCGGGCGGCGCGGTGGCCAGCAGTGCGCGCGCTTTCCAGTAGCTCCAGGTTGGGTCCTTGCGCGCGTCCTCGCTCATGGCGTTGACGGCTGCCAGCACCAGCGTCCAGTTGGGCTGTGCGCCCGCGCGCAATGCCGCCCGGACTTTCCAGCCCAGCATGTCGTCGCTGAGGTCGGTGTCCTTGGTGACGTTGGCGAAGTATTGCAGTGCGTCGCCGGCCGGGGTGGCGCCCAGGCGCGTGGCGGCTTGCCGGCCTATCACGCCCCATACCCAGTTGCGTTCCTCGGTGTTCAGCTGCATGCCCCATTTGTTTTCCAGCTGGAAGGCCGCACCCTCGATGTCGCTGATCGCCATCTTGATCAGCGCCAGCGTGATGATTTCGCGCCGCGACTTGCTCAGCGCGAGGTGCTTGCCGGCCAGGAACTTGATGGGGCTGGCGTTGAGGTCGTTGACCATGCCCGCGGCGTCGGGGGCGACGATCTGCACGGCGGCTGCCGCCGAGCGCGGGCGGTTGGCTTCGGTGGCCAGCCGGGCCTTGACCCAGGCGTCCTGCGGCTTGAGGTTTTTGGTGGTCACCAGCCGCTCGGCGGCCGAATTGCAGCCGTCGTCGGCCTCGCGCTGCGCATACCAGTTCTTCTTGACTTCATCGGCCAGGCGCGCATCGGCCACCGGGTTTTTCAGGTGTTCGACCAGCAGCGCGTAGCAACGCACCTCCTTGTCGTCGTTCATTCTGTAGTTGGGGTATTCAGCGGCAAAACCTGCCCAGTCGCGGCGCTGGCCCAGCAGCAGCAGCCAGTCGTTGCGCAGGCGGTCTTCCTGGTAGGTGCCGGCGTAGCGGCTGAAAAAGTCCTGCACCTCCTGCGCGCCGGCCTCGCCCAGGCGCAGCTTGAGTTCCCAGTAGGCGGCCCAGGGCTCCAGCGCATGGCCGCGGGCCTGCGGCAGCAACTGCGCCAGCCGGGCCCTGTCGCCGCGCTTGAAGGCCTTGTTCATCTCAATGACCACGTTGTCGCCCGCGCTGGCGGGCGCCTGCGCCGCAGCCGGGGCCAGCAGCGCGAGAGAGGCCATCGCGCCCAAAAAAGGCGCCAGGGCCGCCGCCCGCAAGGGGCTGATAAGAAATTTGTATAGCATCTGGGACATTATGGACAAATTAAGTACACGCAAAGCGCTGGTCGAAGCGCGACTGAACATGCCAGACCGCCTGGAGCGGGCCGACCTGCTGCAGCGTGTGATGCGCATCTGGCTGGTCGGTTCCACCCATGAGGTGATCGGCGCCTACTGGCCCATCAAGGGGGAGTTTGACCCGCTGCCCGCGCTGTACCGCTGGCAGGAAGACGCGATCCTGAGTCAGGATTCTTCGTCAAACCCGGCGCTGGCCGAGGTGGAGACTGCCCAGCTGGCCACCGAAAGCATCGCGGCCCGGTCGCCGCGCAAGATCGGCCTGCCGGTGGTCAACAAGCTGCACAAAACCCTGACCTTCCACGCCTGGTACCCCGGCTGCCCGATGGAAGAAGATGCCTACGGCATCCCCAAACCCAAAGACACCGAGGTGATTGTCCCGACCCTGCTGTTTGTGCCCTGCGTGGGCTATGGGCCGGGGGGTTACCGGCTGGGTTATGGCGGGGGGTTTTACGACCGGACGCTGGCGACTTTGCAGCCGAGGCCGTTTACTGTGGGGTTGGGGTATACGAACGGCTGGTTGCCGGATATGGAGCCCGAGCCCCATGACATTCCGCTCGATGCCATCCTGAATGACAAGGGTGTGGTCTGGCCGGTTTGATTTTTTGACTCCCTGCCGGGGGCTGGTTCTTGCTCCGGCGGTGCGCGCTCTCCTAAGTTCTGCTGGCCGGGGGTAGCCCGGCGGCTACTCACTTTTCTTTTGCTTCGCCAAAAGAAAAGTAAGCAAAAGAAAAGGCGACCCTGGTTGCTGCGTCCCTCCGCTGCGCTACGGGCAACCTGCGGTGCTCGGTTCAGGCGGGGTCTCGCTAAACTCGCCTTCGGCTCAAACAACGCGATCCCTGATCCGCCTGAACCTCCGCTCCTCGGCGCATCCACAAGGGGTGGGGATAGGAATACCAAACAGCCGAAGACAAATCCTGAATACGGAAAACAAAAAGGCCACGCCATGGCGTGTCCTTTTTGTATTGGTTCCCGCTTCCGATCCCGWTTGCCCCGTCCTGGCTGGGCCGAGGAGCGCAGAGACAAGCGGATCAGGGCCGGCGTTGTCTGAGCGAAGCGAGTTTAGCCGGACCCCGCTTGGCTCGAGCACCGCAGGTTGCCCCGTAGCGAAGCGTAGGGGACCCAGACTGCGGGTCGCCTTTTCTTTGGTGACTTTCTTTTGGCGAAGCAAAAGAAAGTTACTTGCCGCCGGGCAACCCCCGGCCAGCAGGATTCAGCAAAGAGCGCACCGCCGGAACAAGCAAAACCTATCCTTGCCCCGAAGCCTCAGTAACCTCAGCCTTCTTCACCACCCTCACCTCCGGCGACAGCTGCCAGAAGATCCCCGCCGACGCGAGCGTGATCAGCCCCATCGCGGCAAACGTCGCCTGGAAGGAATGCAGCGTCTGCACCGCCTCACCGGTGCCGAAAAACCCGGTGAAGGCAGCCAGCACCGCGCCAGCGGCGGCCACGCCCATGCTCATGGCCAGCATCTGGACCATGGACAGCAGGCTGTTGCCGCTGCTGGCCAGGCTGCTGTCGAGGTCGCGCAGGGTGACAGTGTTCATCGCGGTGAACTGCATGGAATTGACCGCGCCGAAGCAGGCCAGCTGCACGATATGCAGCCACAGCGGCTGGGCCGGCGTGACGAGGGCGAAGCTGGCCATGGTGAAGCCCACCAGCGCGGTATTGGTCACCAGCACCCGGCGGTAGCCGTAGCGCGTGATCAACGGCGTGGTGACACGCTTGACCAGCATGCTGGCCACGGCGACCGGCACCATCATCATGCCGGCCTGCAGCGGCGAATAGTCCAGGCTGACCTGCAGCAGCAGCGGCACCAGGAAGGGCATGCAGGAGCTGCCCAGGCGCGAGAACAGGTTGCCGAGCAGGCCTATGCTGAGCGTGGGGATCGAAAACAGCTTGGGCGAAAACAGCGGGTCGGGCCGCTTGGCCGCATGCAGCCAGTAGGCGGTCAGGCTGGCCATGCCGAACACCAGCAGCACCAGCACGCTGGCCTGTTTCAGGCCCAGTCCCGACAGCCCGTCGACCGCGAGCGAGACGGCCACCATGCCGAAGGCCAGGAACAGATAACCCGGCAGGTCAAAGCGTGGCACCTGCATCCGCGGGTTGTCCTGCATATAGAACACCGTCGCCACCCCGCCCAGCAGCCCCACCGGAATGTTGATGAGGAAGACCCAGTGCCAGGTGGCCACCTCAACCAGCCAGCCGCCCAGGGTAGGGCCTATCAGCGGGCCGATCAGACCGGGAATGGCGATAAAACTCATGGCCTGCAAAAAACGCTCGCGCGGAAAGGCGCGCAGCACGGCGAGCCGGCCCACCGGCAGAAGCAGCGCCCCGCCCATGCCCTGCACCACGCGCGCCGCCACCAGCTGCATCAGGTTGCCGGACAGCGCGCAGGCGATGGAGCCGACGACGAACAAGGAGATCGCGCCCACATACACGCGCCGCGTGCCGAAGCGGTCGGCGATCCAGCCGGAAGCGGGTATCAGCATGGCCATGGTGAGGGAATAGGCCACCACCACCGATTGCATGCGCAAGGGGCTTTCGCCGAAACTGCGGGCCATGGCCGGCAGCGTGGTGTTAACGATGGTGGCGTCCAGGGTCTGCATGAAAAAGCCGATGGCCACCAGCCAGAGCAGCACACGCAATGATTTTTCTTCTGCCTGCATGGATGAGAGATGAAAAAGGGCGAACTTGGTTCAGGGCATTGAACAGATGGAAAGAAACGGCGGGCAGCAAAAAGCCGCCTCGAGGGCGGCTTTTTGAGCGGGGTGCCGGATTCGCCTCAGGCCGAGAAGCTGGAACCGCAACCGCAGGTGCTGGTGGCGTTGGGGTTCTTGATGACGAACTGGGCGCCTTCAAGGTCGTCCTTGTAGTCGATCTCGGCGCCCACCAGGTACTGGTAGCTCATAGCGTCGATCAGCAGGGACACGCCGTTCTTGGTCATGGTGGTGTCGTCTTCGTTGGTGATTTCATCAAAGGTGAAACCATACTGGAAGCCGGAGCAGCCGCCGCCCTGGACGAACACGCGCAGCTTCAGGTCGGGATTGCCTTCTTCGGCGATCAGCTCAGCCACCTTGGAGGCGGCGCTGTCCGTGAAGACAAAAGGCGCGGGCATTTCGGTCTGGATATTTTCGGCAACGGCACTCATGGGGACTCCAATACATCATCAAGCGAACATCGTCCGCGATTCGGGGCTGCAGGCTCTGGCGGCACTGATGGGCAAATAGTACAGCAATTCAATCAACCATAACGCCCATGCGTGTTAGGCGCAGCCATCTACTTGTGAGCGCTTACTCTCAAAATCTACCCCGCAGGCTTAGATATTGTTGGCCGCCAGCTTGAGCGTGGGCTTTTCTTCCAGCTCCGGATGCGTGGTGGGGCGCAACTGTCCAAAGATGACGGCGCCCTGGTGCATTTCAAGCGCTTTGTAGGACACGTCGCCCTCGATCTTGGCCTTGGGCTGCAGCTCGAGCAGCTCGGAAGCATGCACGGGGCCCATGACGCGGCCGTTGATGATGACGTGGTCGGCGTGGATATAGCCGGTCACGGTGGCGGACTCGCTGATCACCAGGATGCTGGAGCTGCCTTCGGCGGCCCGGATGTCGCCGATGACCTCGCCGTCTATGCGCAGGCCGTCGGTGAACTTCAGGTTGCCTTCAATACAGCTGCCCTGGGCAATCAGGCTTTTGATGGGCGGCTGTTTCTTTTTTCCAAACATACAAAAATTCCTGTGCTGGGTCGGTGTGCAATGGGCGGGATGGCTGGGGGAAATTCATTCAAAGCTTGAAGGTTTGGGAAGATCTGACCGCTGTTCCCTCAATGACCTTAGCTGTAACACTTTGTACCACGGCTTGGGGGGGCAAGTCGAGGACACCCTCCACACGCCGGTACTGTTTGAACTGTAAAGTTTGCGGCCCTCCGGGCAAAGTCATGCTCCAGGGCTTGCCGGCCTGGGTTCCGTGGACGGTCAGGTCGAGTTTTCCGTTGAAATTCGGGGCGGCCTTTTCGGCCTGGATGACCAGCACCTGCCACTTGAGCTGGGTGTCGGACAGCTTTTCGGCCTGCAGGCTGCGGATGGTGGCCACTTCGGTGGTGCCGGCGGGCAGCAGTTTTTCAAAAAAGCCCAGGTCGTCACGCAGGCTTCGGTTGTCCGCTTCCAGCTGCCGGATCTGGCTCATCATTTTTTCCTGGGCGGCTTTTTCAGCGGTCAACAGGCTGCCTGAGGTGTTGGCGATGGACTGCGCCTTGTCGCGATCCGAGCGCAAGCTGGCCAACTCCTGCCGCAGCAGCACCAGTTCTTCCTTGCTGCCGGTGTCCGTGCCGGTGATGCCCTTGCCGAACTCGAAGGCCCACAAGGCGATGGCGCCGGAAAAGCCGAGCATCAGAGCACCGGCGATCCAGCGCAAGGGCCAGGGGAGCGAGCTGCGCACCGACATGCGCGGGGAACTGATGGTCAGGCGACGGCGAAACAGGCGAAATTTCAAAAAAGGGCCCTGCTGTTTTCGGTTCGGGGAGCGTGCATTGTGCACGCAGACGAGGCCCGGAAAGGGTATTAATCCCCACAATACCGGTAAAGCCACAGTAAGGGTTTGCATCCGGCTTTGCCCGATGGACGGCCCATGAAAAAAGCCGCCAGGCTTGCACCAGGCGGCTTTTTTTGGGGAGCAAAGCGGATTTAGCGCTTGCTGAACTGCTTGCGACGGCGAGCAGAACGGAAACCGACTTTTTTACGTTCGACTTCACGTGCATCGCGGGTCACAAAGCCGGCCTGGCTCAGGGCCGGCTTCAGCGTTGCGTCGTAATCGATCAGCGCACGGGTGATACCGTGGCGCACTGCGCCGGCCTGGCCGGACTCGCCGCCGCCGTGGACGTTGACCATGATGTCAAACGTCTCGACGTGGTTCGTCAGAAACAGGGGTTGGCGGCAGATCATGATCGAGGTTTCACGACCGAAGAACACCTGGATGTCACGATCATTGATCGTGATCTTGCCGGTGCCTTTTTTGATAAACACACGGGCGACGCTGGATTTGCGACGGCCGGTGCCATTGTTCCATTCACCAATCATCAATAGCTCCTTAGATGTCCAGCACTTTGGGCTGTTGGGCGGTATGCGGGTGCTCTGCACCACCGTACACCTTGAGTTTCTTGATCATGGCGTAGCCGAGCGGGCCCTTGGGCAGCATGCCCTTGACGGCTTTTTCCAAAGCGCGGCCGGGGTGCTTGGCTTGCATGTCGCGGAAGTTGGTGGCAGTGATGCCGCCTGGATATCCGGAATGGCGATAGTAGATCTTGTCGGTCGACTTGGCGCCGGTGACGCGCAGCTGGGCTGCGTTGATGATGACGATGAAGTCACCGGTATCGACGTGAGGCGTATAAATGGCCTTGTGTTTGCCGCGCAAACGGAGAGCAACTTCGCTGGCTACTCGTCCGAGGACCTTGTCGGTCGCGTCAATCACAAACCACTCGTGCGTCACGTCAGCGGGTTTTGCGCTGAACGTTTTCATGAGTTTTCTTTCGAAAAAATGGTTTGTCGGGTTCTTTTCTGCGGTCGGTGTTCTTCTGATGAGAACCTCTTAGGCAGTATTGTTTAACCTCTGCCGCGGAACCACTAGGCGCTGCAGAGCCAATGATTATATGAAAAATCAAGGACTTGCGTCAATATTCGGCTGGTTTTAAGGCATTTCCCCCCGGCAAGAAGGTAGGATAGGCCCATGTTTTCCTATCGCCACGCCTTCCACGCAGGCAACCACGCCGACGTGCTCAAGCACACCACGCTGATCGCGTTGATGAAGTACCTGACCCAGAAAGACACGGCACTGACCGTGATCGACACGCACGCGGGCGCGGGCCTGTACCGGCTGGACGGTGATTACACCGAAACCAGCGGCGAGGCCCAGGAAGGCATTTTCCGCCTGCTGTCCGAGCCCAAAGCGGCTGCAGCCCCCGCCAAAAAAGCGCCGGCAGCTAGCAAAACTGCAGCAGCCGGCGCAGCCAAACCCGCCGCTGCCCCGGCTTGGGCGCCGGCGCTGCAGGACTACATTGACCTGCTGCGCGGCCTGAACCCGCAGTTCGCCGAAACCAGCGACCTCGCCCACCTCAAGATTTACCCGGGCTCCCCCTTCATCGAGCAGCAATTCCTGAGCGGACGCGACAAGCTCAAGCTGTTCGAGCTGCACCCCACCGATTTCAAGTCGCTTTCCGGCAACATCGAGCAGCTGGGCGTGGGCCGCCAGGTGGCCGTTGCCCGCGAAGACGGCTTTGAAGCGCTCAAAACCTTTTTGCCGCCGCCGGCCCGACGGGCCATGGTGCTCTGCGATCCCAGCTACGAAATGAAGAGCGACTACGGCCGCGTGGCCACCTGCATGGCCGATGCCCTCAAGCGTTTCGCCACCGGCACTTATGTGGTCTGGTACCCCATCATTCCGCGCCCCGAAGCGCACGATTTGCCGCGAAAACTCAAAACCCTGGCCGTCAAAAGCAGTCGCAGCTGGCTGAATGCCGCTTTAACGGTGAAATCGAGCAAGTTAACGACAGATACAAGCGGCGAGGTGATTCGCCCCGGGCTTCCCGCAAGCGGCATGTTCGTCATCAACCCACCCCACACGCTCAAAGCTGAGCTGCAAGCCGCCCTTCCGCAAATGGTCGCGCTGCTGGGTCAGGACCGAAACGCGGGCTTCACGCTCGAACACGGCGGCTGAAGCGCGCGGGGCAAGCGCCTTGCGGCGCCGAGGCTAGCGGGTTTGCAGCGCCGCGCGCGCATGTTTTCCTGTCTTTACCGCCGCGGTGAGTTGTGGCAAGGTTGCCTGTCACCTTTCCCGCATCCGCAGTCCCCACTCTTCTGATCTTTCACCGGCGTTTTTACGACCCTCATGCCCGTTCAGGCACATCCGACCTCCCCCGCCCTGCCCGGCACACCCGGCAGCGGGTCGGGCGTTGACTACGCGGCTTCGGCGGACGAGGAATCCATGGAAGCCGAAATCGCGCGACAGGTCGCGCTGCGCACGCGCGAGCTGGGCGCCTCGCTGGCGCGCTACCAGACCATGGTCGACCTGGCGACCGAGAACATCTGCGTGGGCCAGGGCGGCCTGCTCCGTTTCGCCAATCCCCCCTGCCTGGCCTTGCTGGGCACGCAGGCCGGCACCATGGCCGACCGGCTCATGATCGAGTTCATCCATCCGGACGATCGCGAGTTTGTCTCCGGCAAGCACCAGCTGCGCGCCGCCGGCAATGTCGTCCCGGCCTTTGAAGCGCGATTCCAGCGCGACGACGGCACGGTTTCCTGGGTGGAAATCAACGGCGTGCTGGTGGACTGGGAGGGCGCACCCGCGGACCTGTTTTTCCTGAAGGACGTCACCGAACGCAAAAGGCTGGAGGCCCTGACCCAGTCCGCCGCCGAGCGCTACCGGGCGGTTGTGGAAAACGTCAACGACACCATCCTCGTGGTGCAAAAAGGCATCGTCCGTTTTGCCAATGCCAGCGCGCAGGAGCTGTTCGGCTGCGCGCTCATCGGCCTGCCTTCGCTGCACCTGATACATCCCGACGACCGGCCCATCGTGCAGCAGCGCCGCGAACTCATGCAGTCGGGCACCATGGTCAGCGCCTACGAGGCCCGTTTCATCACGCCGCCGCGCGAAGCCATGGCGCCCTCGCTGCGCACCGGCTGGGCCAGCATCTACGGCACGCGCATCGAATGGGACGGCGAGCCGGCCCTGCTGGTGCTCATGTCCGACATCAGCGAACGCCGCCGGCTCGACCAGGAGCTCAAGAGCGCGCTGGTGCAGCGCGAGGCCATCCTGGAGACCACCGCCGTCGGCGTGACCTTCCTGAAGGCGCGGCGCCACCAGTGGCTGAACCGCACGCTGGCCGCCATGCTGGGCTACAGCCCGGCCGAGCTGCTGGGCCAGGAAACCCGGGTGCACTACCCCGACGACGAAGAGTTCGAGCGCCTGGGCGCGCTGGCCTATGCGCAGATCACGCAGACCGGCCTGTTCTCGGCCGAAGCCCGCATGCGCCGCAAGAACGGCGAACTGATCTGGGTGCAACTCGACGGCTCGGCGCTGGACCGCAGCAGGCCCGAGGACGGCTCGGTCTGGACCTACGTGGACATCACGCGCCGCAAGGAAGCCGACGAGGAAACCCGCCGCGCTTTGGTGCGTGAGCGCGAACTGGGCGAGCTCAAGACCCGCTTTGTCTCCATGGCTTCGCACGAATTCCGCACGCCGCTGGCAACCATTCTGTCCTCGGCCGAACTGATAGAGCACTACGGCGAAAAAATCACGCATCGCGAGCGCCAGGACATCATGGCCGACCTGGTGGTCGCGGTGAAGCGCATGCAGGGCATGCTCGAAGACATGCTGACCGTCGGCCAGGCCGATGCCGGCAAGCTCAGGCTCAACCTGCGGCCGGTGGACATCGCGGCGCTGTGCCGCAAACTCGTGACCGAGGTGCACACCAGCGACGCCGGCCAGCATGCCATCGAGTTCGAGGCGCCGGTCGGCCACGACGCTTTTTCGCAGCTGGTCATGCTCGACGAGCGGCTGATACGCCACATCACCAGCAACCTGTTGACCAACGCCTGCAAGTATTCCGCCCCGGGCAGCGTGGTGGTGCTGACGCTGGGCGGTGACAAGGACGAGCTGGTCCTGCAGGTCAGCGACGAAGGCATCGGCATCCCGACCGCCGACCTGCCGCGGCTGTTCGAGAGCTTTCACCGCGGCTCCAACGTCGGCAACCGCCAGGGCTCGGGCCTGGGCCTGGCCATCGTCAAGCACGCCGTCGACCTGCACCACGGCAAAATCGAAGTGGCGAGCACGCCAGGCGCAGGCACCCGGTTCACGGTCAGCCTGCCCATCTCCCGGGGACAAACATGACACTGATTCTGATCGTTGAAGACGACGACGCCATCCGCAGCAACATCGTGCGCCTGCTCAAGCTCGAGGGCTTTGAGACCGCCGCCGCATCCGACGGCGTGCAAGGCCTCGCGCTGGCCCGCGCCAGCAGGCCGGACCTGATCATCTCCGACGTCGGCATGCCGGGCATGAACGGCTTCGAGCTGCTGGCCACCCTGCGCGCCGACCGCGACATGGCCAACACCCCCTTCATGCTTCTCACGGCGCTGGACGACCGCGACAGCATGCGCCGCGGCATGACTTCCGGCGCCGACGACTACCTGTCCAAGCCCTTCAGCCGAGCCGAGCTGCTGGACGCCGTCAATGCCCAGCTCAAGAAAAAAGCCCGGGTGCGCGAAGCCATCGATTCGGAAGTGGCTGCCGGCGAACAACGCCTGCGCGCAGCTTTCTCCAACCGCATCAGCGGCGACCGGCCCGACTCGGTCCCCGTGGACATTCCCGCCACGGCGCAAACCGAGGAGATCTCCAGCGCCACGGTGCTGGTCGCCAGCATCCGCAACTTCACGTCCATCGCCGAAAAACTCAGCGCCGCCGAAGTTTCGCAATTGCTCACCGAATACTTCGAACGCGTCTCCGAACCCGTGCTGAAGAACAGCGGGCGCCACATCAAGTTCATCGGCGACGGCCTGATGGCGGTGTTTTCAGACACCATGACGGGCTCGCCGCTGCCGGCCCCGCGCCGGGCGATTTCCGCCGCCCTGGCCATGGCGCTGGCCACGCATGAATTCCGCGATTGGCTGGATGAACGCTTCAGCGCGCGCGCCCTGCCGCCCTTTGCCATGGGCGTGGGCATCCACAGCGGCGCCGTCACGCTGTGCCAGCTCGGCACGCAGCAGAACAAGGAAGTCACCCCCGTCGGCGAAACCGTGACCCTGGCCGCGCGCCTGGAAAGCGCGTCCGAGGAAATGGGCTGGACCGTCATGGCCAGCGACGAGGCCCTGGGCCTGGCCGGCACCGGCATACAGACCGGCGTCCACACCTCGCTGGTGGTGCCGGGCAAGAACCTCGCCATCGACGTGGTGGAAGTGATCGGCCTGGTCACCACCATGGAGGACAAGATCCACGGCATGGCCAGCCTGACCGAGCGCGCCAAGGAGATCAGCGACGCGGTGCGCGCCAACTCCGACATCACCGCGCGCGCCGTCAAGGGCGCGCTGGACTCCAAGCTGTCGGCCCTCAAGGATCTGCGCTTCGACGCCAGCACCGAGCCGGTGCGGCTCAAGGGCTACCGCATCACGCGCAAGATAGGCGCGGGCGGCATGACCGAGGTCTACCTCAGCGAGCGCGAGTCCGACGGCCTGCCCATCGTGCTCAAGGTGCTGGACTCGCGCGGCAAAGAAGCCTCCGAACACCTGGTGCGCTTCATCCAGGAATACGCCCTGCTGTGCAAGATAGACCATCCGCACGTCATCAAGATCTATGACCAGGGCTTCACCGACGAACATGCCTACATCGCGATGGAGTACTTCGAGCGCGGCGACCTGCGCGGCCTGTTCGGCCCCAGCCTGGCGCGGCCGCAGGCGCTGACGGTCGCGCGCGAAATCGCCCATGCCCTGTCGGCCATCCACGCGCACGGCATCGTGCACCGCGACATCAAGCCCGAAAACGTCATGCTGCGCGCCGACGGCAGCGTGGCGCTTGCCGACTTCGGCATCGCCAAGTCCATGCTGCAGTCGCAGAACATGGGCCTGACGCAGACCCACCACGGCGATGTGGTCGGCACGCCCTATTACATGAGCCCCGAGCAGGCCACAGGCCGCAAGGTGACGGCGCTGTCCGACCTCTACAGCCTGGGCGTGATGCTGTTCGAGATGCTGGCCCATCGCAGGCCTTACATCGCCGAGTCACTTGAGCTTCTGCTGGCCAAGCACCTGAACGCCGAGACCCCCGCACTGCCGGCCCCGCATGCGGACCTGCAAGGCATCGTCAACAAGCTGATGGCCAAAAGGCCCGAGCAGCGCTATGAATCGGCCGAGGCGTTTTTGCTGGAACTGGAAGCCGTGGCGCCCGCGCCAGAAATCAGTTTGTAGCGCTAGTATTTGAGGGCAGTGCTCTTGCCCCAAAACACACGATACGCAAAGACCGTGTAGCCGATGATCATCGGCAGCACCACCGCCGCCCCGGCCAGGATCACGCCCATGGCTTCGGGCGCGGCGGCGGCTTTCCAGATGTCCAGGCTGTCGATCACCAGCCAGGGAAACAGGCTGTAGGCCAGGCCGTAAAAGGCCAGCATGAACACCCCCACCGTCGCGCCGAAGGGCACCCAGGCGCCGTATTCATTGCCTTGCGCCAGCCGCACCGGCAGGCGCTGCAGGCTGCGGAAGATCACACCGAACAGCACCAGCGTGGCGGCCGGGATCGGCAGCAGCAGCACGATGTTGGGGAAGGAGAACCACTTGTTAAAAATACTGTGGCTGACCAGCGGCGTGGCAATCGAGATCGCCGCCACCCCGGCCATGGTGAACCACAGGCTGGCACGCGCCCAACGCACTGCGCGCAACTGCAGCTCGCCCTCGGACTTGATGATGAGCCAGCCCGCGCCCATCAGGCAATAGGCCGCCACCAGGGACAGGCCTATCACCGCGTTGAACACGATGGTCCACCAGTTGCTGGCAAAGCCGGTGACCAGCGAGCCCAGCATATAGCCCTGAGACCAGCTCGCCAGCAGCGAGCCGGTGTAGAACATGCGGTTCCACAGCGGCTTGTGGCTGGCGCGCGCCTTCACCCGGAAGTCAAAGGCCACACCGCGCAAGGTGAGGCCTATCAGCATGAAAGCCACCGGCAGGTAGAGCGCGCCCAGGATCACGCCGTGCGCCAGCGGAAACACCGTGAGCAGGATGCCTACGCCCAGCACCAGCCAGGTTTCATTGGCATCCCAGAACGGGCCTATGCTGGCGATCATGGTGTCCTTGTCCTCGTCGCTGGCTCGGCGCATCAGCACGCCCACGCCGAGGTCGTAACCGTCCAGGATCACATAGGCCAGCATCGCCAGCCCCATCACCACCAGGAAAACGATCGGCATCCAGCCGGCGGCTTGCGTCAGGTCGGGGGCAAGATCAAGCATGGGATGCTCCTTCCTTTTCAGGGTAGTTCACGACGTTGAGTTCTTTTTCGGTTTCGCCCGCGGTGTTGTCGTCGTCGCCGAAGGGCTTGTCCGCATGCTTCCTGTGCCGCGCCAGGTAGAACACCACCGACACATAAGACGCCAGCAACACCGCGTACAGCGCGAGGTAGAGCGACAAGGTCAGCGCGATGCGCGGCGCCGGCACTTTCGAGGCCGCATCGGCCGCCGTCAGCACGCCCGTCACAAGCCAGGGTTGACGGCCGATTTCGGTCACGTACCAGCCGGCGACCAGTGCGATCCAGCCCGCGAAAGTCATGGCCACCAGCAGGCGGGCATGCCACACCGTCAAGGTGCGCGCCGGGTCTTTCTTCCAGGGCGCCAATTGCAGCACGCTGGCCCAGCTGACCAGCAGCATCAGCACGCCCACACCCACCATGATGCGGAAGGCCCAGAACACCGGCGCCACGGGCGGGTGCTTGCCCTCGAACTGGTCCAGGCCCTTGACCTCGCCGTCCATCGAATGCGTGAGGTAGAGCGAGGCCAGCTTGGGAATCGCGATTTCATAGCGGTTGGCCTTGGCCTTTTCGTCCGGCAAGGCGAACAGAATCGCGGGCACGCCTTTTTCGGTTTTCCAGATGCCCTCCATCGCCGCCAGCTTGGCCGGCTGGTGCTCCAGCGTGTTGAGGCCGTGCTGGTCGCCCGCGACAATCTGCAGCGGAATCAACATCGCGGCCATGTAGATACCGGTCTTCAGGCCAGCCATCACTTCCGCCCCGCGGTCATTGCGCAGCCAGCGGTAGGCCGACACGCCGGCCACCAGAAAGGCCACCGTGAGCCCCGAGGCCAGCAGCATGTGCGTGAGCCGGTAGGGGAAGGAGGGGTTGAAGATCACTTCGAACCAGCTCGTCACATGCGCCTGCCCGTTGATCATTTCAAACCCGGCGGGCGTCTGCATCCAGGAGTTGAGCGCCAGGATCCAGAAGGCCGACAGCGTGGTGCCGCCCGCCACCAGCAGGGTGGCCACGGTGTGCATGGTCTCGCTGACGCGTTCGCGCGCGAACAGCATCACGCCCAGCATGGTGGCCTCCAGGAAGAAGGCCGTCAACACTTCATAGGCCAGCAGCGGCCCGGCGATGTTGCCGACCTTCTGCATATAGCCCGGCCAGTTGGTGCCGAACTGGAAGCTCATGGTGATGCCGCTGACCACGCCCAGCGCGAAGGTCAGCGCGAAAATCTTCACCCAGAACTGGTAGGCGTCCATCCAGAACTGGTCCTGGCTTTTGACGAAGCGCAGCTTGAAGTACAGCAGCACCCAGCCCAGCGAGATGCTGATGGTCGGGAACAGGATGTGGAAGGTGATGTTGGCCGCGAACTGGATGCGGGCCAACAGGAATGCGTCAAGTCCGTCCATCGTCAACTCCTGGTGTCATCGGCAGGCAGCGCTGCGGGTGATGCGGGCGCTTCGGAAGGCTGAGCCGCCACTGTGGTGGATGGCGCGCGGCCTGTCAAACCGGCCTTCATGGTGCTGGCGACCTTGTCCTTCATCTCCAGCAGCTTCTGCACCTTGGCGCCCATCTTCATGAGGCTCATCAGGGTCGCCGAATCCATTTTCTGCACGTCGGCCAGCCAGCCCGTCATGAGCTCGATCAGGTCGTGCATCTGCTTCATGCGCGCCTGGGCGTGAATGTCGTCCGCATGCGAGGGGTGCTCCATCAGCGCATCGCGCAGCATGGACAGCGTCGGGTCGATCTCCCGCTTGCGGCGCTCTTCGGCCAGCGTGCGGAAGATGGCCCAGACGTCTTCCGGCGCCTGGAAATACTCGCGCCTGTCGTTGGGCAGGTGCTGCAGCCGCACCAGGTTCCAGGACTGAAGCTCCTTGAGCCCCATGCTGACGTTGGAGCGCGAAAACGCCAGCGCCTCCCCGATTTCGTCGGCATTGAGGGCGCGCGGCGAGACATACAACAGGGCATAAATCTGCCCCACGGTGCGGTTGATGCCCCAGCGGCTGCCCATTTCGCCGAAATGCAGGACAAAACGCTGGGTTAAGGGGGGCAGGTTCATGGCGCAGGGCCTCTTTGGTTTATTGAATTTTCAGGAATTACTGAAATTCTAATAAATTGAAATAGTTTGCGCCAGTCAGGTTTGATTGACCCTGCGCCGCTGTCGGATGCGCCGGGCACATTGCGGATTGAATTCAGCCAAGCAAGCCGGGCGCAATATGGTCATACTGGCCCGCCCAAACCACAACACCTCAAAAAGGATTCCATGCGCCACACCACCACCGCCCTCGGCTTTGCCGTCACCTTGGCCTTTGTGGCCGGAATCGCGTTGTCACCGTTGGCCCAACGCGCCTTGCCCGATGCGCATGCGCAAGCCGTGCCCCTGGCGCCGGCGATGATTGACCTTGCTGCGCTCAAGCACAGCGAGATTCCCCCAACCCCAAACCCCGAAATGAACGCCAGGGGGCTGGTCATCACCGACAACGCCACCATCGGCATTCAATCCGGCAACGTGGCCAAACACATTCACCCGAAAACCGACGAGATCCAGTACATCATCGAAGGCAGCGGCGCGATGTGGCTGGGCGGCGAACGCAAGGAGTTCAAACCGGGCACGCTGATCATCATTCCCAAAGGCACGGCACACGGCGGTACGCTGGTGACCAGCGGGCCCGTCAAGGCGCTTGCCATCAAGATCCCGCCGCAGCCCAGGGATGACGTGACCTTCGTGAATTGAGCAACTGAGCGGGCGCGCCTGCAGCCAGCGGCGTTTTAGCGTGGAGTGCGGGGCGCGGCGGGGCGCCGCCGTACAGGCGAGCGCTTCCTGGCGGCGAGCTGCGGCGCCACCGCCACCTCAGGGGTGGACTCCGGCACCAGCAGCACCACTTCCTTGAAGCCCAGGCCCAGCATGCCCAGCTCCTCGGCCGCCGCGCGGCTCAGGTCGATGATGCGGTTGCCGGCATAGGGGCCGCGGTCGGTGATGCGCACGTCCACGTCGCGGCCGTTGACCAGGCTGTGCACGCGCACCAGGGTGCCGAAGGGCAAGCTGCGGTGGGCGGCGGTGAATTCGCGCATGTCAAAACGCTCGCCGCTGGCAGTGCGCCGGCCGTTGAAGCGCGGGCCGTACCAGGAAGCCATGCCGCGCTGGAACTCGCGCGGTACTTCGCCGCCCAGCAGTTCGGGGCGCGGCCGCTCGGTGAGAGATACCGACGCCGGCACTTCATCAACGGCCTGGCCGGGGGCGTCGTGCTGCGGTGCCGCGGCGGGCCGGGGGGTCGTGCGAGGCCCCGGCGGTGTGGTCGGCGCCGTCGTGCACGCCGCCAGCAAGGCGACCAAGGCCGCCGCACCGGCGACTCGAACAAACTGGATCACACCCTGCCGCATGGGTGGCCGAGTTCAGGCCCGCTGCTGCAGCCGCCCGATGATTTCGGTCGTCGCCGCGGCCTGGTTCATCGTGTAGAAATGGATGCCGGGCACGCCCGCGGCATACAGCTGCTCGCACAGGCCGGTGATCACGTCCAGGCCGAAGCTTTTGATGGACGCGGTGTCGTCGCCGAAGCCCTGCAGGCGCAGGCGTATCCAGCGCGGGATCTCGGCGCCGCAGGCGTCGGAAAAGCGCATGAGCTGCGTGGAACTGATGATGGGCATGATGCCGGGCACCACAGGCACGTCCACGCCCAGCGCCTGCGCGTCGTCAACGAAGCGGAAGTAGGCGTCGGCATTGAAGAAATACTGCGTGATGGCCGAATCGGCGCCAGCCTTGACCTTTTTGACGAAGGCCTGCAGGTCGGCGTCGGCCGATCGGGCCTGGGGATGGACCTCGGGGTAGGCCGCTACCTCGATGTGGAACGCGTCACCGGTTTCCTCGCGGATAAAGGCCACCAGGTCGCTCGCGTAATGGAACTCGCCGCCGGCGCCGTAGCCGCTGGGCAGGTCGCCGCGCAGCGCCACCAGGCGCTTGACGCCCATGGCCCGCAGCGTGGCCAGTTGCACGCGCACCGTGGCCTTGGTCGCGCCCACGCACGAGAAATGGCAGGCCGCGGCCACGCCTTCGTCGAGGATTTCCTTCACGGTGCCGAAGGTGCCATCCTGCGTGGAGCCGCCGGCGCCGAAGGTGACCGAGCAGAACTCGGGCTTGTGCGCATACAGCGCCTGGCGCGCCACGCGCAGTTTCGCCGCGCCTTCGGGCGTCTTGGGCGGGAAGAATTCAAAGCTGAGGGGCAGGTTCATCACGTATCTCTCACTCGTTGTCGGTTTTTTTGTCGCGCCGTTTGCCGCGCGCGGGTCCGGGCTGGCCTGCATGCGCGAGTTCGGAGTCCTCGTGCGGCGCGCGGGAGGCGCGCATTTCGGCGCGCGGAACCCGCTTGGCGACCTTGCGCTGCGGCGCGGCCGGTAGCGGCTGGTCTTCACCCGCCACCTCATCGCCTTTGACGGCCTGGATGAAAAATTCGCGGTTGCCGTCACCGCCTTCAATCGGCGAAGCCAGCCAGGCTTTCACTTCAAGCCCCAGTGCCGCGCAGGCATCGCGCAAACGCTTTTCCACGAACTCGAAGTGGGCAGGGTCGCGCACGATGCCGCCCTTGCCGATCTGGCCGGGCTGCAGCTCAAACTGCGGCTTGACCAGCATCAGCAGGTCGCCGCCGGGCTTGAGCAGGCGCACCACGGCAGGCAGCACCAGCGTCAGCGAGATAAAGGACAAGTCGCCGGTCAGGAAGTCGAAGTCGGCTTCGATGGACGGGGTTTCGTCGCCTTCGTCGTCAGCATCGAAGTCATCCGAAAAATCCATGTCGCCGCTATCGCCCGCATGGCCGGCCACCAGGTCGGCGGCCGTCATGGAACGCGCATTGACACCTTCGATGCAAACAACACGCGGGTCTTCGCGCAGGCTGGCATGCAGCTGGCCGTGGCCCACGTCGACACCCACCACCTGCACGGCGCCGTGCTGCAGCAGGCAGTCGGTGAAACCGCCGGTCGACTGGCCGATGTCCAGGCAGCGCAGGCCGGCCACGGACAGGCCCGTGGCCTTGAGCGCGCCTTCGAGCTTGAGCCCGCCGCGCGAGATGTATTTGGCTTCCGTGGTGTCCAGCAGCTGAAGCTCCGCGCCTTCCGGGATCTCGTCACCGTTCTTGGCGACTTTTTTCCAGGGCGCCTCCGCCTCCGCACGCCACTGCACGCCCGATGCAATCAGGCGCTGGGCCTGCGAGCGGGTGGCGGCATGGCCGTGGTCGACGAGGAAGAGGTCAGCGCGCATGTAGTGTTCCGGTATTCCAACAACAGCCTCAAGGGCGTAGCGAGCGGCTCGAGAGCAAGGCGCGGGCGTCAGGCAACCGCAATGCACTTGAGGTGCATGAGGATTGCCTGATCGGGACCCGCAACGCCGCTATCGGGTCGCGCAGTAGCCACAAAAGATCAGTAGCGGTAGGTATTGGCTTTGTACGGGCCGGCTTTGCTGACACCGATGTACGCAGCCTGCTCATCGCTCAGCTCGGTCAGCACCGCGCCAACCTTCTTCAGGTGCAGGCGCGCGACCTTTTCGTCCAGGTGCTTGGGCAGCACGTAAACCTTGCCCACTTCGTAGTCGGCTTGCTTGGTGAACAGCTCGATCTGCGCGATGGTCTGGTTGGCGAAGCTGGACGACATCACGAAGCTCGGGTGGCCGGTGCCGCAGCCGAGGTTCACGAGACGGCCCTTGGCCAGCAGGATGATGCGCTTGCCGTCGGGGAAGATCACGTGGTCGACTTGCGGCTTGATCTCTTCCCAGGTGCATTTTTCGAGCGCGGCGACGTCGATCTCGTTGTCGAAGTGGCCGATGTTGCAGACGATGGCCTGGTCTTTCATCTTCGCCATGTGGTCGTAGGTGATCACGTTCTTGTTGCCGGTGGCGGACACGAAAATGTCGGCCTTGTCGGCGGCGTATTCCATGGTCACGACCTTGTAGCCTTCCATCGCGGCCTGCAGGGCGTTGATCGGATCGATCTCGGTCACCCACACCTGGGCGCTCAGTGCGCGCAGGGCCTGGGCCGAGCCCTTGCCCACGTCGCCGTAGCCGGCCACGAGCGCGACCTTGCCGGCCACCATCACGTCGGTGGCGCGCTTGATCGCGTCGACCAGGGATTCGCGGCAGCCGTAGAGGTTGTCGAACTTGGACTTGGTGACGGAATCGTTGACGTTGATGGCGCGCAGGGCCAGCGTGCCCTTGGCCGACATTTCATTGAGGCGCAACACGCCGGTGGTGGTTTCTTCGGTCACGCCGATGATGTTCTTCAGGCGGCGGCTGTACCAGGTCGGGTCCTGCGCGAGCTTGGCCTTGATCGAGTTGAACAGGCAGATTTCTTCTTCGCTGGTCGGCTTGGAGATCAGGCTCGCGTCTTTCTCGGCCTTGGTGCCCAGGTGCATCAGCAGCGTCGCGTCGCCGCCGTCGTCCAGGATCATGTTGGGGCCTTCTTCAGGCGTGCCCTTGGCGCCGCTGAATTCAAAGATGCGGTGGGTGTAGTCCCAGTAGTCGGCCAGGGTTTCGCCCTTGATGGCGAACACCGGCGTGCCGGCGGCGGCGATCGCGGCGGCGGCGTGGTCTTGCGTCGAGAAGATGTTGCACGAAGCCCAGCGCACGTCAGCGCCCAGGGCCTGCAGGGTTTCGATCAGCACGCCGGTCTGGATCGTCATGTGCAGCGAACCGGTGATGCGCGCGCCCTTCAGCGGCTGCGCCTTCGCGAACTCTTCGCGGATGGCCATCAGGCCGGGCATTTCGGTCTGGGCGATGTTCAGTTCCTTGCGGCCCCAGGCGGCAAGCGAGATGTCGGCAATGATGTGGTCGGTGGAAGGTTTCAGGACGGCGCTCATACGGTTCTCCAATAATCAAACGTAGTAACTGGGCAAAATCGCCACGGGCATGCGGCATTCAAGGAAGGGGGAATTCAGTCATTCACCCGGCTTGAGAGAGCACATGCGGGTGAGCGTGGTTGCAATGAAGTCCTGAGCCTGGTCCACGTGATGTGGCTTGCAACGCTCCTCAGGAAGCCACGATTGTAATTCCATTTCCAATTCAAAGCGATAGGTCGTTGCACCGCCTTGCCGTGCTGTAGCACTGTCTGCGGCGGCGCGCCTACTACTCTCGCTTCGAATTGAAAACGGAATTACCGCCCCGGGGCCCGCTCAGCCTTTGAAAGCCGCGAGCAAGAGCCGTGCGAAAATTTCACCATGCAAGAATTTTCCCGCTGGCCTGTTACAGAGCGCCGCCGCATTACAGGCGTCTTCACTGATATCGACGACACACTGACCACCGAAGGGGAGATCACCCCCGATGCGCTGGAAGCTTTGGGTGAATTGAAAGCCGCCGGGTTCAAGATCGTAGCCATCACCGGCCGCCCGGTCGGCTGGAGCGAGCCTTTCGCGGCGCGCTGGCCTGTCGATGCCATCGTGGCGGAGAACGGCGCGGTGGCCCTGCTGCCGGATGCCAAAAGCCCCCCGCCTCGGCCGCTGGCCAAGATCTACCAGCAGGATGCGACCACACGCAGCGCCAACTTCAGCCGCATGCAGGCCGTGCTGGCGCGCATCGAACGCGAACTGCCGGGCGTGCACCGCGCCACCGATTCACCGGGCCGCGAGACCGACATTGCCATCGACCACAGCGAATTCACGCAACTCAGCGACGCGCAGATCGCCGCCGTGGTGGCGCTCATGAAAAGCGAGGGCATGCACGCCACCGTGAGCAGCATCCACATCAACGGCTGGTACGGCGACCACAACAAGCTCGAAGGCGCGCGCTGGATTGTCCGACAGCTCTGGCAGCAGGATCTCGATGCCGAAATGGACAACTGGGTCTACGTAGGCGATTCGACCAACGACCAGCTGATGTTCAAGACCTTTGCCAACAGCGTGGGCGTGGCCAACATCGCGCGTTTTGTGCCGCAGCTCGCACATCTGCCGCGCTATGTGACGCGCGGCGAGCGCGGCGCCGGTTTTACCGAGGTAGCCCGAGCGCTATTGGACTAACCGAGGGCGCCCGCGCGGCGCAGCGAAATCCAGCGCAGCCAGGCGCCCAGCGCGGCCACGGCCAGCACCAGGCCCGCATAGCCCTCGGCCGTGGCCGGCAGGCCCAGCGGCGCAATCAGCCGGCCGGCCAGCATGGCGGGCACGCTGAACGCCAGGTAGCTGGTGGCGTACAGCGCCGCGAACAGTTCGGCGCGTTGCTGCGGCTGTGCCAGCGGGGCCAATGTCTGGACTTGGGCCGAGAAAGCCGAGCCGCCGCCGAAACCGGCCAAGGCCGTGCCCGCGAAAAACAGCGCCACCGAATGCGTGGCCAGCGACACGGCCACCCCGCCGGCGCCCACGGCCAGCAAAGCCATGCCCAAGGCGCTCATGCGCACGGGCGACAGGCGGCGGAGCAAAGTCGGCGACACGGCGCCCAGGCCGAAAAAAGTCGAAATGGCCAGCCCGTTGACGATGCCGTTGTGGATGCCGAAGATCTGCTGCAGCATCGAAGGCACCAATGAGAGGTAGAGACCCGCGAAGGACCAGACGGCCAGCATCGTCGGCACGCCGCGCACAAACTCGGCGCGCGCCTGCACGGGTATCGAAATACGCGGTACCAGCGAAGCCAGCGCACCGGGGCGCGGCGTGGCACTTTCGGGCAGGAACAACGTCGCCACCGCACCCGTAATACAAATGGCGGCGAGCACGCCGAACACCAGCGGCACCGGGTGCAGCGCGAACTGCACGGCGATGCCGGTCAGCAGCGCGCCCACGGCCAGGCCCGCCAGCGGCGAGACGCTGCCTATCATCGCGCCCAGGCGTTTTTGTGCGGCAGGGGCCGCTTCCACCACCGCCGCCGTCAGCGCGCCGCTGACCATGCCGGTCGCGATACCCTGCACGACACGCGCCGCGATGATGCCGTTGATGCCCTCGGCCAGCAAAAAAGTCAGCATCGCGCCGGCCTGCAGCAACAAGGCGGTAAACACCACGGGGCGCCGGCCTATGTGGTCGGACAGCGAGCCGGCCACCAGCAGCGAGGCCAGCAGCGCAATCGCGTAAATCGCGAACGCCACCGTCAGCAGCGCCGGCGAAAAGCCCCATTGCTGCTGGAACACGACAAACAGCGGTGAAGGCGCACTGCCCGCCACGAAGAACGCGAACAGCAAGATGGCCAACAGCGGGAAAGCGGCGGCGGGTGGCAGTTGCCAGCGGGCGGGCGTTGAACGGGACGAGGGTGGCAATGAGGGAGCAGCAGGGGTCGTCATGGGGAGCACTCGACTTTCTTAAAGCGAATTTATTTGCGTTTGTAAATTCTACGCCGATTTCAAAATTAACGCAAAGATCGTTGCTTTAGGTTAAAATTCGCCCTGATGAGCACTTCACAAACACTCCAGGTCAAACGCCCCGGCGGCCGCAGCGCCCAGGTCCAGGCCGTGGTGCGCAAGGCGCTCGAAGAGCTGATTGCCCAGGAAGGCCGCGACAAGGTCACCGTGCCGGCCGTGGCCGAGCGCGCCGGCGTCAGCGCCTCCAGCATTTACCGGCGCTGGGGCGACGTGAACGGGCTGCTGGGCGAAACCGCCACGCAGCGGCTGGACCCGAATCGCCCCCTGCCAGAGACGGGCGACCTGAAAGCCGAACTCGCGGCCTGGGCCAGGGAGCTGATCACCCACCTCAACAAGCCCGGCAATGCCTCGATGCTGAAGGCAGCGGCCGCGCTGGCCGGCTCGGAAGAAACCAACTGCCTGAAGAACCGCCGCAACGAAGCCACCGTGCTGGTCAAGCGCGCCCAGGCCCGCGGCGAGACCACCCCCACGGTGCAGCAGGTGCTGGACCACATGATGGCCCCCATCATTTACCGGTTGATTTTTGGCGCGGGCGTAGCACCGAGCCTGGCCGACCAACTCGCCGACGAAGTATTCGTACTTTCCGGCGTTGAGCGCTGAGCGTTAGTTAGTTGGGTTTCGCAAGCCCGAGCTTGTCGATGAGTGCCTTCTCTCGGACCACCGTGTCCTGCGCGAACTTCGTGTAGTCGGCCGAACTCAGGTAGTTGGGCAGCATGTCGTAGCGGGCCAGGGCCGCCACGTAGCTGGGCTCCTCCATCGCTTTCTTGAAGGCATCGTGCAAACGCCTGACCACCTCGGGCGGCGTGCCCTTGGGCGCGCCTAAACCGAAAGGCGAGTTCTGCACGATGTCATAGCCCAGCTCCTTGAGGGTGGGCGCATTCGGGAATTTGTCC
Source organism: Polaromonas sp. P1_F2 (assembly GCF_056405735.1). Lineage (NCBI taxonomy): Bacteria > Pseudomonadati > Pseudomonadota > Betaproteobacteria > Burkholderiales > Comamonadaceae > Polaromonas > Polaromonas sp. P1_F2. The sequence goes on from NZ_JBFUBN010000010.1 coordinate 54,083, forward strand.
AGCCGCTTTTCGCCCCAGGTGTTCAACACGCGCAGCTTGCCGGCCTCCACCTGCGGCGCAAAGCCGGTGCTGTCGGCGCCCGCCATCAGCTGGCCGCTGACCAGCGCCAGCATCAAATCAGAGCTGCCCTTGTAGGGCACATGCTGCAGCTCGATGCCGGCTTTTTGCGCGATGAGCTCCGTCGTCAGGTGCGGGCTGGTCAGCGTGCCGGTAGAGCCGTAGGTGAGCTTGCCGGGATTGGCCTTGGCATAGGCCACAAAGTCGGCCCAGGTCTTGAACGGGCTGTCGGCCGGCACCACGATGCCGAAGGCATAACCCGTCACGTTGATCACGTAGCTGATGTCCTTGACCGGGTCCCAGTTGATCTTGGTCGTGTAGCCCAGGCGGAACACGCCCAGCGGAATCTGCGCCAGCGTGTAGCCGTCGGCCTGCGCGCTTTGCAATTGCTGGGCCGGCAAGGTGCCGCCCGCGCCGGGCTTGTTCTCGACGATGACCGGCTGGCCCAGGATCTTGCCGGCGTTATCGGCCAGCGAGCGCATGGTGATGTCGGTCGGCCCGCCGGCCGGGAAGGCGATCACCAGCTTGATGGGCTTGACGGGAAAGGTCTGCGCCAGCGCGGCGGCGCCGATCACAGGCATCGCCAATGCGGCGGCGGATTGAAGTAAATGGCGGCGGTGCATGGGAATGTCTCCGTTGTTTTTGGGAATAGCGGCCATCATGCCCGCCGATCGGCCTTGGCGCATCAGGGCAACACCTGAATACCAGATCGGGGTTCCTGCCGGCCTCGAAACAGGCCTCCGTCGCTCGCCACCCGGAATCTGTCGGCGCTTGCCGACGAAACAGGCTCTTGAATTTGCTGGATATTTTGACGGGGCTGAAGACGCCTGTCGGCCTATGCCGACGCCTCCGCTTGACCCTCAATTTAAAAGATGTTGATTTGACTGGATTTTTTCCGTGGCACGGATTGTGAAAAGTCCATGCGCTGGCGCGAAAAGTTGCTTGAACCATTTGGGATTCATTTGCGACTGATGTGCGCCACAGCGCAACAGCGCAAAACGCAAAGCGCATTTATCAACACTCCATTCAGGATTTTTAAGGACTTATATGAAACTCAAACATCTCGCTCTCCTGGCCGCACTGATGATGGCCGGCCAGTCGTGGGCACTGACCGCTTACGAAAAACAGCATGGCTGCAACAACGACGGCGAAGGCTGTGCCGGCGGCGGTGGCGCCGGACAGGGCGGTGGCGGCGGTAATCAAACGTCCGCCTACACGGGGGCCTGGATATATGAAGGCAGCCTCTGGGAGAGCTTTGAAGACGACCAGGGTGGTTTTGACATCGAGACCAACATGAGCACTGGAAAAAAGACAGTTCACATGGGCAATGCCGGCGCCTTTCTTATCAAGCCGCCACCTCCACACCACGAAATGAAGCGTTCCAGCCTGGTCTATGGCGCCATGGCGCCAGCGCAAACTCTGGCCCAAGCCAAGAAGAAGGCTGAAGAGGAAAAAGCCAAAAAGGCGCTGGCTGAAGCCGCCGCCAAGAAGGCCGCCGAAGACAAAGCGATTGCCGACGCCGCTGCCGCCAAGAAAGCCGCAGAAGCCAAAGCAGTTGCGGAAGCCATCCAGAAAGCCGGCGGCGCCGGCGCCTATTCCGCCGGTCTCGGGGCGCCTGCTTCCGCCAAGCCGGCCGGTGGCGGCGTCGTTGCCGGCACGCCGGCCATCGGTGTGCAGCCTGCGGCCGGAGCCATCACCGCACGCAAAAAACCGTAAGACCCCGGCTATCCGGCGGTCCGCTCGAGCACGCTCTTCAAGGCCTTGCCCGTGTGCGTCCCCTGCTTGACCACCGCCTCCGGCGGCGCCGAGGCCACCACACGCCCACCCGCATTCCCGCCATCCGGGCCCAGGTCGATCACCCAGTCGGCTTCGGCGATCACGTCGAGGTCGTGTTCGATCACCACCACGCTGTGGCCGCCGTTGACCAGCCGATGCAGCACGTGGATCAGCTTTTCGACGTCGGCCATGTGCAGGCCCACCGTGGGCTCGTCCAGCACATACAGCGTGTGCGGCGCCTTCTGGCCGCGGCGCGTGATGTCGTCGCGCACCTTGCTCAGTTCGGTCACCAGCTTGATGCGCTGCGCCTCGCCGCCCGACAGCGTCGGTGAGGGCTGGCCCAGCGTCAGGTAGCCCAGGCCCACGTCTTTCAGCAGCTGCAGCGGGTGGCTGATGTTGGGCATGGAGGAGAAGAAGTCCACCGCCTCGTCCACTTCCATCTTGAGCACGTCGCCGATGTTCTTGCCGCGCCAGGTCACGGCCTGGGTTTCAGGGTTGAAGCGCGCGCCGTGGCAGGTTTCGCAAAGCACCTTCACGTCGGGCAAAAAGCTCATGCCGATGGTGCGCACGCCCGCGCCTTCGCAGGTCGGGCAGCGGCCTTCACCGGTGTTGAACGAAAAGCGCCCGGCGCCGTAGCCGCGCGCGCGCGCCTCCAGCGTGTCGGCGAAGAGCTTGCGTATCGTGTCCCAGAAACCGATGTAGGTGGCCGGGCAGGAGCGCGGCGTCTTGCCGATCGGCGTCTGGTCGACTTCCAGCACGCGGTCCACGGCCGCATAGCCTTCGATGCGTTCGCAGCCGGTCCAGTCAGGCGTCTTGCCCCTGTCGTCGGCATCGCGCCCGGACTTGGTCGAACGCTGCATCACGCCGGCGTGCACATTGGTCAGCAGCACGTCGCGCGCCAGCGTCGACTTGCCGGATCCCGACACGCCCGTCACCGCCACCAGGCGGTACAGCGGCACCGTGACCGACACGTCCTTGAGGTTGTGCAGGTCGGCGTTGACCACCGTGAGCCAGGAGGTGAATTTGCTGGCCGCGGCGGGCGCCGCGTTGTGCAGCGCGCTGGCATTGGCCGCGGCGGCTTTGAGTGCCGCGGCCTTGAGCAAAGCCGCCTTCTGCTTGCTCACGGGCTTGGCGTTGGCGTCGGTGACGGCCGCCTCCACCACGTCCACCGGCGCAGCGCCCTTGCGCGTTTCGCGGCGGGCGTGCAAGGGGTGGATCAAGGGGTTCGCCAGGTAGCGGCCCGTCAGCGACTCGGGGATGGCCGACAGCTGCGCCGCCGTGCCCTGCCCCACCAGCGTGCCGCCGCGCTTGCCCGCGCCGGGGCCGATGTCGATGATGTTGTCGGCGCGGCGAATCGTGTCTTCGTCATGCTCGACCACCACCAGCGTGTTGCCGCGGTCGCTGAGCTTGCCCAGCGCGCTCAGCAAAATCTGGTTGTCGCGCGGGTGCAGGCCGATCGTCGGCTCGTCCAGCACGTAGCAAACGCCCTGCAGGTTGGAGCCCAGCTGCGCCGCCAGGCGTATGCGCTGCGCCTCGCCGCCCGAAAGCGTGGGCGCGCCGCGGTCCAGCGTGAGGTAGCCCAGCCCCACGTCCTCGAGGAATTCGAGGCGGCTCTTGATCTCGGGAATCAGGTCGCGCGCGATGCCGGCCTCGCGGCCCAGCAGCGCGAGTGTTTCGACCCAGCGCCGCACGTCGGTCACCGACAGCGCCGCGATGTCGGCAATGCCGACGCCGGCGAACTTCACCGCGCGCGCCGTCGCATTCAGGCGCGTGCCCGCGCAGCCCGGGCAGGCGGTGCCGGCCAGGTCTTCCACCTCGGGTTCGGCAAAACTCTGTTCACGGCCCTTGTTGTCGTCGTCCATCACCGAGTCGTCGAACACCTTGCGCTGTTCCTTGGTGAGCTTGACGCCCGTGCCCACGCAATCCGGGCACCAGCCGTGCTTGCTGTTGTAGCTGAAGAGGCGGGGGTCGAGCTCGGCATACGAGGTTGCGCAGACCGGGCAGGCGCGTTTGGTCGAAAACGCGATCAGCTTGCCGATGTTTTTGGCGCTGGCGCCGGCCATCATCGCGCCGCGCAAACCATCGAGCGGCGCCAGCACGTGGACCACGCCCTTGCCGTGTTCCAGTGCGGTGGCCAGCGCCGAACGCAGCGCGGCCTCGTTCTCGGGCGAGACACGGATGTCGGCGATCGGCAGCTCCACCGTGTGTTCCTTGAAGCGGTCAATGCGCGGGAAACCCGTGGTCGGCAAGAACTCGCCGTCGATGCGCAAATGCGTGTAGCCACGCGGGCGCGCCCAGTCGGCCAGTTCGGTGTAGACGCCCTTGCGCGCGATCACCAGCGGTGCCAGCAGACCTATGTGCTGGCCGCGGTAGGTCTTGAGCAGCTGCGCCGCGATGCTTTCGGGGCTTTGCGGCATCACGGCCGCGCCCTCTTTGGTGCAGTGCTGCACGCCCAGCTTCACATACAGCAGGCGCAGGAAATGCCAGACCTCGGTGGTGGTTCCCACGGTGGACTTGCGCCCGCCGCGCGACAGCCGCTGTTCAATCGCCACGGTGGGCGGGATGCCGTACACGGCGTCGACCTCGGGCCGGCCCGCCGGCTGCACGATGCTGCGCGCATAGGCGTTCAGCGATTCCAGGTAACGCCGCTGCCCTTCGTTGAACAGGATGTCGAAGGCCAGCGTGGACTTGCCGGATCCCGACACCCCCGTCACCACATTGAATTTGCCGCGCGGAATGTCGACCGACAGGCTCTTGAGGTTGTTCTCTTTCGCGTTGACGATCTGGATCAGGTTGGAGAAGGCCGGCCGCGTAGCCCAGACCTTGGGCCGCGACTCTTCCACACCGTGCACCTTGCCCATGGCCTGCTCGTATTCGCGCAGCGCGAGTGCGGTGTGGGACGTGGGATGCTGGCGCACCTCTTCCGGCGTGCCCTGGGCCACCAGCAGGCCGCCGGCCTCCCCGCCTTCAGGGCCCAGGTCTATCAGCCAGTCGGCAGAGCGGATCACGTCGAGGTTGTGCTCGATCACGATCAGCGAGTGGCCGGCCTCCAGCAGCTTGCGCAGCGCGCGCATCAGCTTGGCGATGTCGTCGAAGTGCAAACCAGTCGTTGGCTCGTCGAACAAGAAGAGCGTGCCGCGGCCCGGCTGCCTGAGCGCCAGCGCCTGTTTGCTGGCGCTGGTGGTCTTGCTGGCATTGGCCAGGAAACCCGCGAGCTTCAGGCGCTGCGCCTCGCCGCCCGACAGCGTGGGCACGGGCTGGCCCAGCTTCACGTATTCCAGGCCCACGTCCACGATGGGCTGCAGCGCACGCACCACCTCGCGGTCCTGCGCGAACAGTGCGATGGCCTCGCTGACCGTCAGATTCAGCACATCGGACACATTGAGCAGGCGCGGCTTGAGGTCGCCGATGGCCTTGCGCTCTATCGTCACTTCCAGGATCTCGGCGCGGTAGCGCTTGCCGTCGCAGTCCGGGCAGCGCAGGTAGACGTCGCTCAGGAACTGCATCTCGACATGCTCGAAGCCCGAGCCGCCGCAGGTCGGGCAGCGCCCGTCGCCGTTGTTGAAGCTGAACTTGGTGGCGGTGTAGCTGCGCTGTTTGGCCAGCGGCGCCAGCGCGAACAGGTCGCGCACCGCGTCCCAGGCACCCACATAGCTGGCCGGGTTGGAGCGCGCCGTCTTGCCGATGGGCGACTGGTCGACAAACACCACGTCGGTCAGGTGGTCGGCGCCCATGAGGCGGTCGTGCAGGCCCGGCGTCTCCGTCGCCTTGCCGAACTGGCGCAGCAGCGCCGGCGCCAGGATGTCCTGCATCAGCGTGGACTTGCCGGAGCCGCTGACGCCGGTCACGCAGACCAGGCGCTGCAGCGGGAAGTCCACCGTCAGGTTCTTCAGGTTGTGGTCGCGCGCGCCTTCGAGGATCAGGCGCGGCGTGTTCTCGGTCACCGCGCGCTTGAAGCCCATGCCCACCTGCTTGCGCGAACCCAGGTAGGCGCCGGTCAGCGTGTCGGCATGCTTGATGTCGTCGGGTGTGCCGTCGAACACGATCTGCCCGCCCTTCTCGCCCGGGCCGGGTCCCATGTCGATCAGGCGGTCGGCCGCCAGCATCACGGCCGGGTCGTGCTCGACCACCACCAGGGTGTTGCCCGCATCGCGCAGGCGGTGCATGGCCTGGGTGATACGGTTCATGTCGCGCGGGTGCAGGCCGATGGAGGGCTCGTCGAGCACAAACAGCGTGTTGACCAGCGAGGTGCCCAAGGCGGTGGTGAGGTTGATGCGCTGCACCTCGCCGCCCGAGAGCGTGCGGCTTTGCCGGTCCAGCGTGAGGTAGCCGATGCCGACGTCGCACAGGTATTTCACGCGCGTCTGGATTTCCTCGAACAGCGATTTAAGCGCCTGCAGCTCGGCGTCGTCGCCCATCACGTTCAGCGAGAGGCCGCTGAAGAACTGCCGCAGCCGGTCGATGGGCAGGCGCATCAGGTCGTGCAGCGCCAGGCCCGGCAGGGCCTCGAGCTGCTCGCGGCTCCAGTGCACGCCCACCGGCATGAAGCGCTGGCTGGGCGGCAGCACCGCGTCGGCCGCTTCCTTGGAGCCCAGGCGCCACAGCAGCGATTCGAGCTTGAGCCGCGCGCCGCCGCAGGTTTCGCAAGGCGTGTAGCTGCGGTACTTGGACAGCAGCACGCGGATGTGCATCTTGTAGGCCTTGCTTTCGAGGTATTCGAAAAAGCGCTTGATGCCGTACCACTGCTTTTTCCAGCTGCCGTCCTTGTAGCCCGGCATGCCGTTGATGACCCAGCCCTGTTGCGCCGGCGTGAGCTTGTACCAGGGCGTGTCGCGCGGAATGCCCGCCGCCTCGGCGTGGCGCATCAGGTCGTCCTGCGCTTCTTTCCAGGCCGGAGTCTGTATGGTCTTGATGGCGCCGGCGCGCAGGGTCAGCTTGTCGTTGGGAATCACCAGGCCGTAGTCCACGCCGATCACGCGGCCGAAGCCGCGGCAGGTTTCGCAGGCGCCCATGGCCGAGTTGAAGGAGAACAGCGAGGGCGTGGGGTTGGTGTAGCGCAGGTCGCTGTCGGGGCAATGCAGGCCCGTCGAAAACCGCCACATCACATCGGGATGACCATCTTCCGCATGCTGCACGTAGACATTCAGGCGGCCGCCGCGCTTCAGTGCCGTCTCGATGGCGTCCATCACGCGGGATTTTTCCACCGCGTGCGTGCGGAAGCGGTCGGCCACCACGTCGAGCAGTTTGTGCGGCCCGGCCGGTGTGGCGACGTCGCGCTGGGCATGCACGCGCGTGAAGCCGCTGACCGACAGCCACTGCTCGACCTGCTCGGCGCTGGTGTTGCCCGGCAGCTCGACCGGGAAGGTCAGCACCACGCGCGGGTCGCCTTCTTTGGTGCGCGCCATCAGTTCGGCGTAAATCGATTCCGGCGTGTCGTGGCGCACGTTCTGCGCGGTCTGCTTGTCGAACAGCTGTGCGGCGCGCGCGTAGAGCAGCTTCAGGTGGTCGTTGAGCTCCGTCATGGTGCCCACGGTGGAGCGCGAGCTGCGCACCGGGTTGGTCTGGTCGATGGCGATGGCAGGCGGCACGCCCTCCACCTTGTCGACGGCCGGCTTGTCCATGCGGTCCAGGAACTGGCGCGCATAAGCCGAGAAAGTCTCCACGTAACGGCGCTGGCCTTCGGCGAACAGGGTGTCGAACACCAGAGAGGATTTCCCCGAGCCGCTGGGACCGGTCACCACCGTCATTTCACCGGTGCGGATGTCGAGGTCGATGTTTTTGAGGTTGTGCTGGCGCGCGCCGCGGATGCGGATGGTTCCCTGGGACATGAGTGCGGTCTTTCCTGAAGAGGTCAAACATTCTAGGCAAAGCCTCCGGCCGTGCGGGGCGTGAGGATTAATGCCCCTTTTGTGCACTTTTGCCGCCGGCAATTAGGGCGCATTCTGGTTTTCCTGCTGACGGTTTTTGCACTTTCATGTTTAACTTTGGCGGTCTGGGATCGATTCATCAAGGAGACACACCATGTCAACAAGCAAGCGCTGGTGCGCGGCCCTCGCGATGGCCGTCCTGAGCCAGCTGGGCCAGGCGCAAATCCTGGTCGGGCAGACCGCCGGCTTCAGCGGCCCCGTGGGCGCCGGCGTCAAGGAAACCACCGAGGGCGCCAAACTCTACATCGACGCCGTCAACGCCAAGGGCGGCGTGAACGGGCAGAAGATCGAGCTGGTCTCGCTCGACGACAAGTTCGAGCCCAAGCTCGCGGCCGAGAACGCGCGCAAGCTGGTGGAAGAGCAGAACGTGGTCGCCCTGTTCCTCACGCGCGGCACGCCGCACACCGAGGCCATTCTTCCCCTGCTCGAAAAATACGGCATACCGCTGGTAGGCCCGTCCACCGGCGCCATGGTGCTGCACCAGCCGGTCAAGAAGCATGTGTTCAACGTGCGCGCCACCTACCAGCGCGAAGCCGAAAAAGCGGTCACCCACCTGCACTCCATGGGCATCACCCGCATCGGCATCGTCCATGCCGACGACAGCTTCGGCGCCGACGGTGTCATGGGCGCGCAGAAAGGCCTGGCCACGGCCAAGCTGCAACCGGCCGTGCTCGAAAAATTCGACCGCAGCAAACCCGACTTCGGGCCCATCGCACCCAAGGTCTACCAGTCGAACGCGCAGGCCGTCATCATGGTGGCCTCGGGCCAGGCCGTGGTCGACGGCATCAAGGCCTTCCGCGCGGCAGGCTCCACTGCGCAGATCGTCACGCTGTCAAACAACGCCTCGGGGGGCTTTGTGAAAAGCCTGGGCGACAATGCCCGCGGCGTCATCGTGACCCAGGTCTTTCCGTATGAGCGCTCCATCGCCTTCCCCATGGTCAAGGAAGCCCAGGAACTGGCCAAGGCCAAGGGCCAGAGCGAGGTGAGCCCCGCCATGCTGGAAGGTTTTGCCGCGGCCAAGGTACTGGTGGAAGGCCTGCGCCGGGCCGGCGCTAAACCCACGCGCGAAAAAATCCAGGCGGCACTTGAAGGCATGCGCAAGTACGACTTGGGCGGGCTGGAAGTGAGCTACTCCCCCGAAGACCACACCGGCCTGGACTTCGCCGACCTGTCCATCATCGGCACCGACGGCAAATTTAAGAGGTAGATAGCACCCCCCTGCCGACGCTCACTTCGTGTAGCGTCACCTCCCCCTAGGGGGACAGGCGCCTTGCGCCCGGCGGAGCCGGATCACGGCCCCTGCTTGTGAAGAGAGTCCCCCCTGCTGACGCTCACTGCGTGTAGCGTCCCCTCCCCCTGTGGGGGACAGGCGCCTTGCGCCCGGCGGAGCCGGATCACGGCCCCTGCTTGTGAAGAGAGTCCCCCCTGCTGACGCTCACTGCGTGTAGCGTCCCCTCCCCCTGTGGGAGACAGGCGCCTTGCGCCCGGCGGAGCCGGATCACGGCCCCTGCTTGTGAAGAGAGTCCCCCCTGCTGACGCTCACTGCGTGTAGCGTCCCCTTCCCCTGTGGGGGACAGGCGCCTTGCGCCCGGCGTAGCCGGATCGCGGCCCCTGCTTGTGAATTCGCAAACCCGCCGTCAAGCCGTGCAGGTTTGCTCAGAAGTAGAGGGCGTTTTCGAGTTCCTTGAACTTCTCGGGACCGACGGCTTCCTTGATCTTGGGCGCCAGCTCCTTGAGCTTGTCGATGTCGCCCGCGGCCTCCACCGCGAGGTTGAGCCGGAAACCCCTGAGGCCCAGGCCGGCGGTGAGCCGGGTCGCGATCGGGTAAGCCCTTGAATAGTGTTCCTGCGCCGTCAGCGTGGGCGATCCGTCGGCATTTTGCGCGGATGCGGCCGGCGCCGGGGCGGCGGCCACGGTTGGCGGCTGCGCCGCGGCCGGCGCGAGCAGGCCCAAGGTCAACAGGTGGGCGATGTCTTCCGCCGTGACGCCCAGGCCCGTGGTGGCCTTGACCACCTCCTCCATGCTGCGCTTGCCGTCAAACATGATGAAGGCGGAGCGCTGCCGCGGCGTCATCGGGATGGAACGGTCCTGCAGTGCGGATTGGCCTAATTCCGTCTTGGTGTAAATCATCAGCTGTTCTCCAGTAAAAACGCCGTGGGGCACAGACATTTGTGCATGGCGCAGAGACAGGTGTTAGTACTTTTTTGTCGCCTCTGATTCAATTTACCCCATTTTTGCCGCCAATGCACCTGTTTCGGGCACGGGCGCGGCGATGTCCTTCAACTGGAGACGCATCCACTGCATTCATTCACACTCAAGCGCGGGCCGCGAAGGGCGCCTGCAAGGCGCCGTGTTTTTCACCGCCGAGGTCTATGTCGCCGCCCTTGTTCAACAGGAACAGGGCCAGGCCTGCGATCACGATAAATCCGAGTACAAGTTTCCACATCTTTCTCTTCTCCAAAAAACAGCCAAAAAAAAGCCCCCGGCACATGGATGACGAGGGCCTGCAAATATCACCAGGCTCTTCAGCCTGAAGAAACCGGCGCGGGCCATCGGGCCCGCGCCGGCGATCACACCAATCAGTCGTTGGCGTAAATGTCCACGTCCTTGGTTTCCTTGATGAACAAGGTGCCAATTACCACGGTCATGCCGGCGATGATGATCGGGTACCAGAGGCCGTTATACATATTGCCGGTCTGCGCCACGATGGCGAAGGCGGTCGTCGGCAGTAGGCCGCCGAACCAGCCGTTGCCGATGTGGTACGGCAGGCTCATCGAGGTGTAGCGGATGCGGGTCGGGAACAGTTCCACCAGCATGGCGGCGATAGGGCCGTAGACCATGGTCACCAGCACCACCAGGTAGAACAGGATGGCCGTGACCATGACCTTGTCGATCTTGGCCGGGTCGGCCTTGGCGGGATAACCGGCGGTCTTCAGGTCGTCAGCCACGAGCTTCTTGAACTCGGCGTCCTTCTTCTTGGCGTCGTCGGCGCTCATGCCCTTGGCGGTGTAGCTGGGGATCGCGGTTTCGCCGATCTTGATGGTGGCCACCGTGCCGGCGGGTGCGGCGACGTTCTCATAGCTCACCGAAGCGCCTGCCAGCACCTGTTTGGCGATGTCGCAGGAGCTGGTGAACTTGGCGGTGCCGGTCGGGTTGAACTGGAACGAGCACTCTTTCGGGTCGGCGGTCACGATCACCTTGTTCTTGGCTTGCGCGGCGGCGAGGTCGGGATTGGCGGCCTTGGTCAGCGCGGTGAACACCGGGAAGTAGGTGACCACGGCCAGCAGGCAGCCGGCCATGATGATGGGCTTGCGGCCGATCTTGTCCGACAGCGTTCCGAAGATCACGAAGAAAGGCGTGCCCAGGATCAGCGAATACGCCACCAGGATGTTGGCCGTGGGGCCGTCCACCTTGAGCGCCTGCGTCAGGAAGAACAGCGCGTAGAACTGGCCCGAATACCAGACCACGGCCTGGCCGGCGGTCAGACCGACCAGCGCCAGGATCACGATCTTCAGGTTCTTCCACTGGCCGAAGGACTCGGACAGCGGCGCCTTGGAGGTCTTGCCCTCAGCCTTCATCTTCTGGAAGGCGGGGGATTCGTTCATCGACAACCGGATGTAGACCGACACGGCCAGCAGCAGGATGGAAACGATGAACGGAATGCGCCAGCCCCAGTCGGCGAATGCGGCCTCGCCCATGGCGGTACGCACACCCAGGATCACCAGCAGGCTCAGGAACAGGCCCAGCGTGGCCGTGGTCTGGATCCAGGAGGTATAGGCGCCGCGCTTGCCCTGGGGCGAGTGCTCTGCCACGTAGACGGCTGCGCCGCCGTACTCACCGCCGAGCGCCAGGCCTTGCAGCATGCGCAGCGCGATCAGGATCACCGGCGCGGCCACGCCGATCGAGGCGTAGTTGGGCAAGAGGCCCACGATGAAGGTCGACAGGCCCATGATCACGATGGTGACCAGGAAGGTGTACTTGCGGCCGATCATGTCGCCCAGGCGGCCGAACACCAGCGCGCCGAAGGGGCGCACGATGAAGCCGGCGGCAAACGCCAGCAGCGCGAAGATGAAGGCCGAGCCCGAATCCAGTCCGCTGAAGAACTGCTTGGCGATGATGGCGGCCAATGAACCGTAGAGGTAGAAGTCGTACCACTCGAATACCGTGCCGAGCGAAGAGGCGAAGATCACCTTCTTCTGCTCGGCGGTCATGGGTCTGTTGTCGACGGCTGTTGCCATGATGTGTGTCTCCAAATAGTGAGGGCCTCCGGTATGGAAGCTACCCTGATTATTTTTGGAGTCCCTGACCTAGCTCTGACGTGAAACTAACAGGAGCTTGCGTGAAACTTATGCGTGGCTGACAACTCAAGGGGAAACCCTTGAGAAACTTTTCAGCATGCGAAGCTGCTCCGGGAAAACGCCTAGAACCTTCTTACACGCCGCGTAAAACTCGCTTACAGGCCTGCACGCCTGCTTACGTGCGTAGCTGCACCACGTCTTGTTATGCCTTGCGCGAAATACCCACGGAAATTTTGCTCACGCCATTCCAGCCTTCGCCGTCAAACCAGGCGTTGCCCGACAGGTATTCGCGCAGCATGGGCAAGGCGTCGAAGCCCCAGAAAATTTTCCCGTCGACTTCCATCGCGGGCACGCCGAACGCGTTCAGTGCGATGGCTTCGTCGGTGTTTTTTTTCAGCTGCGCTTTCGCTTCATCGGCCGTCAGGTGTTGCTGCGGCGCAAGCAGCGCGCTGAGCGCGGCCAGCCGCTGTTCATCCGCCGCCTCGGCGCCGCCCTGCCAGACATGGCGAAAAATGGTTTCGCACACATAGCGGTTCGGGCCGGCCGGGTCTGCGGGCGTGCCGCAGGCACTGGCCAGGCGCAGCAGGGGCAAGGGGTTGAAGGGATGGCTCGCCGGTATCTTCATTTCAATGCTCTTGCTGTGCGCATGCCACAGCACCTGCCGGTAAGTCCAGTCGCGCTTGGGCGCGATTTCCGCCGGGCCGAGCTGGCCGTGGTGCTTGAGCATCGCGGCAAACAGCACCGGCCGGTAGCTCACGCTGTAGCTCAAGCCCTTGAGCGCTTCGGGCAGGTGCTCGAAGGCGAGGTAGGCGTAAGGCGAAATGAAGTCGAGGTAAAAATTGATGTGCTTCATGAGGCTCTCCGCGATGTGGATCGCTGTGTTGGTTTATGCCCGCACGGCCGCCATGCGCTGGCCTATGGTGCGCCAGAGTTCGCGCTGCGCCTCGGGGCCGGAGCGCGCCCAGGCCGAAATCTCGCCCAGCGTGCGGAAGCAGCCTTCGCAGAGGCCGGTGTCGGCGCTCACGCGGCACACCGAGATGCAGGGCGAGGGCACGGCGTCGCCCGCCGCCTCCACCGTGCGGCCGCGCGCCGTCACCTGGGCGACCGCCTGCTCGCGCGCGATGCTTTCCTCGTCCAGGTCCACCGCGACGTCGACCACCGGCGCGCCGGTCAGCAGCTCCAGCTCTTGCGGCATCAGCTTGAACACCGCATGCGGATGGCCGGCCGCGGCCCAGATTTCCTCAAAGCGCATCAGGCTCAGGTCCACCAGAACCACGGCTTGGGTGATATGCCCCACGGGAGACACGCCCCCTATGGAAAAACCGGTTTTGCTTTTCACGAAATCCGCATCGGCGCGGCCCACGCGTTTGCCGTCCGTGCAGACCAGGGCCTCGACCTTGCGTTCGTCCACCCGCCTGTCGCCTGAAGTCACGACCAGCACCGCGGCATCATCCGACTTGCGCCGAAAGATGATGCTCTTGGCAATCTGCCCCAGGCGCACGCCCAGCGCATCGGCCGCCTGCTGCGCGGTGCGCGCCGCGTCGTCGAGCATCACGGGCATATGCGGATGGCCGCTTTGCTGCAGCACCGCAACAACCCGCTGCACGCCCTCGGGCAAGCTCTTCAGTTCAGCACCACACATATCAATTCAATCGCTTGTTAAGGAGCGCCGTCGCCGCGCGGGAATTGGGCTTGCGCCCCAGGAAGTCGCTGATGAATTTTCCAGCATCGATCAGCTTGTCCAGGTCTATGCCCGTTTCAATGCCCATGCCATGCAGCATGTAGACCACGTCTTCAGTGGCCACATTGCCGGTGGCGCCCTTGGCAAAAGGGCAGCCACCCAGGCCGGCCGAGGAGGTGTCGTATTGCCAGACGCCCATCTCAAGCGAAGCCAAGGTGTTGCCCAGCGCTTGGCCGTAGGTATCGTGATAGTGCCCAGACACGTCGTCCACCGAGTAGTGCGTAAAAGCAGCATCCAATGCGCGCTGCACCTGAATTGGGGTGCCCACGCCAATGGTGTCAGCCACACCGATATGTTGCACACCAATGCTTTTCATCAGCTTGGCGACATAGCCCACACTTGAAGCGGGAACGTGTCCTTCGTAAGGGCAGCCCACAGCGCAAGAGATCGCGCCGCGCACATAAATGCCTTTCTCGCGCGCGGCTTCGACCACAGGACGGAAGCGCTCCATGCTCTCGGCAATCGAGCAGTTGATGTTCTTCTGGCTGAAGGCCTCGCTGGCCGCGCCGAAAACCACGATCTCGTCGGGCCACAGTTCGCGCGGCGGCGCGATGGCGCCCTCGAAGCCCTTCATGTTCGGCGTCAGCACCGAATAGCGCACACCAGGCTTGCGTTGGATGCCCGCCATCACCTCGGCGTTGTCGGCCATCTGCGGCACCCATTTGGGCGAGACGTAGCTGGTCACTTCAATCTCGGTGAGGCCCGCGTCCTGAAGCCGGTGCACCAGTTCAATCTTCACCGCGGCCGGCACCTGGGCTTTTTCATTCTGCAGCCCGTCGCGGGGGCCGACATCGACAAGCTTGACTCTGGAAGGTAGTTTCATGGGGATCTTTCAAGAGGTACGGGCATCAGCTCTCTTATGCAAGCAGGGGCCGCGGAACCGGCTTTGCCGGGCCGCAGGCGCAGCGGCCCCCTCGGGGGGCAGGGAGCTACACGCAGTGAGCGACCGTGGGGGCATCAGTATCCCTTTTTCGGGTCAACCACACCGGCGAGGGTACTTATCGGTGCGCCGCCGGCCAGGCTGCGTATTTTTCCCGCGATCTGCGCAATGCTTTCCTCGCGCAGCGTGCGCGCCGAGGTGTGCGGCGTCACCGTGATCTTGGGGTGTTTCCAGAACGGGTGCTCCGCCGGCAATGGCTCGGTGCGGAACACGTCCAGCGTCGCACCAGCCAGCTGGCCGCTGTCGATCAGCGTGACCAGGTCTTCGTCGACCAGGTGGCTGCCGCGCGCGACGTTGATGACGTAGCCGCCCGGCCGCAGCCGCGACAGCGTGTCACGGTTCATGATGCCCAGGGTGTCCGGCGTCAGCGGCAGCAGGCAGACCAGGATGCGGCTGGCCGCCAGGAAATCCTGGAAGCCCGCGCTGCCCACCTCGCCCGAAAAGCACTGCACGCCCTCAATCGCCTTGGGCGAACGGCTCCAGCCCTTGACCGGAAAGTCGAACTGCGCGAGCGCCCGGCTCACACGTTCGCCCAGCACGCCCAGGCCCATCACACCAATGGGATAGTCGGTACGCTGGCGCGGCTTGCGGTAAGACCATTTGCCCTCGGCAATGTCGGCCTCATAAGCATCAAGCTCGCGGAAATGGCGTATCACCGCATGGCACACATACTCGGCCATCTGCGCCGACATGCCGGCATCGTCCAGCCGCACCACCGGCACGCCGGCTGGCAGCCGCAGCTTCATGAGGGCATCGACGCCCGCGCCAATGTTGAAGATGCCCTTGAGCTGCTGCTGCTCGTCAAAGAATTGCTGGGGCGGCTGCCAGACCACCGCGTAGTCGGCCTGCTCCGCCCCTGTGGACCACAGCGCCACATCGGCATCGGGGAAGGCGGCCTTGAGGCCGTCGACCCAGGGCTGGGGTTTGGTGTCGGAACAGCAAAAACTGATGCGCATTGAGAATTTCCGTTTAGTACTGCAACCCGGAAGTAGCGAAACAAAATGAAAGTGATGGATTCGCGCCCAGGGCAAGGCGCAAGCCGCAACGAAGGCTGGACGCCTTCGCAAGGCTTGCAACGCCGCCATGGGTGCGAAGACGCGCTTTCATGTTTCGATACTTCCGGGTTGCAGTACGAGTGATCAAACGGCTATTTTCAACAATTCCGCGCCCTCGCTGACCTGGTCGCCCGGCGCGTACAGCAATTCCTGCACCGTGCCGTCGGCCGGCGCGGCGATGGTGTGCTCCATTTTCATGGCCTCCATCACGGCCAGCGGCTGGCCCTTGCTCACCTTGTCGCCGGCCTTGACAGCAAAGGACACCACCTTGCCCGGCATGGGCGCGGTCAGGCGCCCGCCCTCAGCCTGGGCCTCGCCCGCGTGCGCCAACAAGTCTATTGACAGGATTTGCGTCGCGCCGCGCGCGCTGAACACATGGTCGAGCTCGCCCTGCGCATAGACCGCCGCCGTCATGCGCTGGCCCGCAAACTCGATGTCCAGGCCTTGCGCACTTTCGGAAAATATCAAAGGCCCCGCCACCTGCACCTCTCCATCCACCAGCGCCAGCTGCAGCGCCCCGTCATGCCCATAGCTCAGGACGGCCGTGGCCGGTTCGCCATGGAATTCAAACTCAAAACGCCGCTGCACCACACCATGCGAGCGCCAGCCGTCGCGGCGGCTGAAGGGGTCGGCGCCCTCCAGGGCGCGTTCGTCGAGCAACTGCCTGGCCACTGCCGCCGCGGCGGCCATGGCCAGGCCCACGGGCTCCTGCTTGAAGAGCACGGCTTCCTCGCGCTGGATCAGCGCGGTGTCGAGGTTGGCCTTGGCAAATGACGGGCTGCGCACCACATAACGCAAAAACTGCACATTGGTGCTCAGGCCCACGATGCGGGTCTGTGCCAGCGCATCGTCAAGCCGGGCCAGCGCCTCTTCGCGCGTCGCGCCGTGCACGATGAGCTTGGCCACCATGGAGTCGTAGTAGGGCGAGATCGCGTCGCCTTCGCGCACACCGTCGTCGACGCGCACTTGCCCTCTTTCAAACGCCGTGTGCACCGGCTTTTTGTAGACATGCAGCGTGCCGGTGGCCGGCAGGAAGTTGTTGTCCGGCGTCTCGGCGCAGATGCGCGCTTCAATGGCATGGCCATGTATGCGCAGCTGATCCTGCGCCAGCGGCAGCTTTTCGCCCGAGGCCACACGCAGCTGCCACTCGACCAGGTCCAGGCCGGTGATGGCTTCGGTCACCGGGTGCTCCACCTGCAACCTGGTATTCATTTCCATGAAGAAGAAGTTCATGCTGCCGTCAGCGCGCTGCTCGACGATGAACTCCACGGTGCCGGCACCGACGTAGTTCACGGCGCGCGCGGCGGCCACGGCGGCTTCGCCCATCTGCTTGCGCATGGCTTCCGTCATGCCCGGGGCCGGCGCTTCTTCCAGCACCTTCTGGTGGCGGCGCTGCACCGAGCAGTCGCGCTCGAACAGGTAGACGTAATTGCCGTGCGTGTCGCCAAACACCTGGATCTCGATGTGGCGCGGGCGCTGGGCGTACTTTTCGACCAGCACCGCGTCGTCGCCAAAGCTGTTGATGGCCTCACGCTTGCATGATGCCAGCGCGGCTTCGAAGTCTTCGCTTTTGTCCACCGCGCGCATGCCCTTGCCGCCGCCGCCCGCGCTGGCCTTGATCAGCACCGGGTAGCCGATGCGGTCGGCCTCGCGTTTCAGCAGGGCCGGGTCCTGGTCGCTGCCGTGGTAGCCGGGCACCAGCGGAACGCCGGCTTTTTCCATCAGCTGCTTGGACTCGGCCTTCAGGCCCATGGCCTTGATGGCGGATGCCGGTGGGCCGATGAAGACCAGGCCGGCGGCCGCGCAGGCCTGCGCGAACTCTTCGTTCTCGCTCAGGAAACCGTAGCCCGGGTGGATGGCTTCGGCGCCCGTGGCCTTGGCGGCTTCAATGATGCGTTCCCAGCGCAAATAGCTGTCCTTGGGCGCGCTGCCGCCTATGTGCACGGCCTCGTCGCAAAAGCCCACATGCTTGGCGCCCGCATCGGCGTCGGAATACACCGCGACGGACTGGATGGCCATGCGGCGGGCGGTGGCGGCAACGCGGCAGGCGATCTCTCCACGATTAGCTATGAGTATTTTTTTAAACATGGTCGTTCTTTGAAAAGGGAGACTTCAAGGTAAAAGCGGCGGCAGTGCCCGGGTCCGGCCTGCCGCTGAAAATGCGCGCCACGCGGATAAACAGCTGACGCAAGAAGCGCCAGCACACGCGTATCAGCCAGACGCTGAGCGCCAGCACGATGGCCAGCAGCACCACAAAAATCAAAGGGTGCGCAATCGCCAGCCACAGGCCCAGCGGCACCAAGCCGTCTTCCATCAGCGAGGCGCCTATGTTGCTGAAAGGCTCGGGCGAGGTGTTGATGGCCGCGCGGCTGGTGGCCTTGGCGGCAAAGCTGGTGGCGGCCAAGGTGCCGCCCAGCAGCGCGGCAAGCAGCGCGCCCAGGCCGTTGTCACCGCCAAAGACCGCGGCCGCCAGCGCCGCGCCGGCCGGGATGCGGATCACGCCATGCACCACGTCCCACAGCGAATCCAGCCCCGGAATCTTGTCGGCAAAAAATTCGATGAACACCATAAACCCGCTGACGCCCAGCACCACCGGGTGCGCCAGCAGTTGCAAGCCGGCCGGCAGCTGCACCCAGCCCATAAAGCCCGCCAGGCCCGTCAGCAGCACCACCAGGTAGAGGCGCACGCCGCTGGCCCAGCCCAGCGCGCCGGCCAGGGCGATCAGTTGTGTGGTGTCGAGGGATGTGGCTGTCATGGTTTCCATACCACGGTGCTGTCAACGGCATAGAGCTTGCAATCCCCTTTGGCCGCGCGCGCGCAGGCTGCCAGCGCGCGCACGCTGGGATCGGGCGACAGGCCGCTGTCCGGCGGCGCCGGGCCCCAGGAGAAGCCGCAGTGCCCCGCCGGGCTGAGCGCGTAGGCCTTCGGCGCTTTCTGGGTGAGCCAGGCCTTGTAACGGTCGCGGCATGAGGCACTGACACCCGGCACGGCATCGGCGTCATTCAGTTTTGCGAAGGCGGCGCTTTCAGCGGCGGCTACCGCCGGACTCCCCGCGGTGCCTGGCTTCCATACCAGTTCATCGTTGACCACATAGAGCTGACAGGGCCGCTTGCGCGGCCGCGCATTGCAGGAGGCCAGGGCATCCGCCGCCGCGTTGGCGCCGGTACGCGAGGACCAGCCACCGCTTTCATGGAGGGCGAAGGCCCTGGGCCTTTTGGTGCCGGCGAGGAATCGCTGATAGGCCACGCGCCCGTCGTCGTCAAGAAACGGCACCTGCGTGAAGTCCGGCAAGGCCGCGCCTTCTGCTATCGACGGCTTGAGGATCTTCTCGGTTTTCCGTTTCCCCGCTTCGAAGGAGACATAGTCCCCTTCATAAGCCGTTTTCAGCTCGACCAGATTGGGGAGCAGCGGTTGGCCCTGCTTCTGCTTTTCCGCAATTTCAGCCACCGCGGCTTGCAGCCGCAGATAGCGTTCAGGCGCACTGGGATGGCTGGCCGTGAAGGATTCCTTGATGGTGGCGGGCTGCCTTGCCGCCATGCGCCGCCAGAATTCAGGGGCCGCTGAAACCTCATATCCGGCAGCGGCAGCCAGGTAGATCCCCAGGTAGTCGGCGTCGCGTTCCTTGTCCTGCCCGTACGGGTCCCGCGCCGGCAAAACCACCGCCCGGCCAAAAATGGCACTCACTACGCCCCCCGCGGCGCGGGCCCGGGCATCGTTCGCCCATTCTTCCACGTGGCGCAGGGCCATGTGGGCCAGTTCATGGCCGAGCACCAGCGCCAGGTCCTGGTCGTCCGGCGCAAACCGCAGCATGCCCGCGGTGACAATCAGCTCAGTCTTGGATACCGCGGCGTTGACCGTGTCGCTGGGGGCATACCTCAGGCCGACATTGCAGACCTGGTGCGCGCCCACGGTGATGTCCAGCGTTGCGCCATCGCGCTGCAAATTCAACAGGATGGGCTCACGGCGGTTTCTCAACTCATTGACGCGGCGTTCAAACCATGCCACGGCCTCCTTGCCCGGGGGCGTGTTTTCCCCACTGACGGCCAGCAGCTTGTCGCCGGGCCGGATGCCCGCCGCAGCGGCCGGGGTTCCCTCGATCACCGAGGCAAAACTCAGGCCCGAATCCAGGCCGACGCTGGCGGCATGCGGGCGAAAGTCCTCGCTCAGCTGGAATTCGGTGCGTGGCGAAGAACCGATGGACCAGCGCCGCCGCGTCGAGCAGTAAGGCGCCCCCACCCGTAGCAGGGGGTACACCACCTGCTCGATACGGTTGAACTCACGATAAAAAGCCCTCACCGCGAACTCGCGCTGCAGCCGCGCCTCGGCGTCCAGCGCCTCCGCGCTGGGTTTGAGGTCGGCCGCGAACGCCGCAGGCATTGACAGCGCCAGCAGGCAACCCAGGATGCGTTGTGAGATCTTCAAGGTTTGGCTCCCGCAAATAGCGCTCATGATGCCTGCGTCAGGTCTTCTGCAACCAGTTGGGTTTGCGCTTTTGCAGGAAAGACTGCACGCCCTCGCGGCCTTCAGGGCTCACGCGCACGTCGGCAATGCCCTGGACCGTCATCTGTGTGAGTTCCGGTGTGATGGCCTGCCCGGCCACGTCCTGCACCAGCTTTTTGCAAAGCTTCACGGCTTCGGGCCCGGCGCTGACCAGGGCTTTCACCAGTTCGGCCACCTTGGCGTCCAGCGCTTCGGCCGCCACCACCTCATGGACGAATCCGATGCGCAAGGCTTCGGCCGCGTCAAAACGCTCGGCCGTCAAAAAGTAGCGATGCGCCGCGCGTGCGCCCATGGCCCTGATCACATACGGACTGATGGTGGCGGGGATCAGGCCCAGCTTGACCTCGCTAAGGCAATAGCCCGCTGTATCGGCGGACACCGCGATATCGCAGGCCGCCACCAAGCCGGTGCCGCCCGCGTACACATCACCCTGTATGCGGGCAATCACAGGCACGGGGCATTCGTACAGAGCCTGCAGCATAGTGGCCAGACGGCCCGCGTCCTCGAGGTTCTGTTCGTAGCTGTAGTCGGCCATGCTGCGCATCCAGTTCAGGTCCGCACCCGCGCAAAACGCCGGGCCGTTGGCCGCCAGCACCACGCAGCGCACGTCATCACGCAGGCTCAGCTCGACAAAGGCCTGGGTCAGCTCGGCGATCACCTCCTGGTTGAAGGCGTTGCGCACTTCGGGGCGGTTCAGGGTGACGGTGGCGACGTGCCCCGCTACATCTATCAGTAAATGGTTCATGGTCCTTGGTCTCCCTGGTCTCGCTAATAACGTTTCGCCACTTCTTCGAGCATCACTTCGGTTGCGCCGCCGCCTATGCCCAGCACACGCGCATCGCGCCACAGGCGTTCAATCGCTGTCTCGCGGATAAAGCCCATGCCGCCGTGGAACTGCTGGCAGGTCTGCAGCACTTCATTGACCAGCTCGCCCGTCAGCGCCTTGAGCATGGAGACCTCCTGCACGATGTCGCGGCCCTGCGTCACGGCCCACGCACAGTGGTACATGAACTGGCGCGCCGCGCGGGTCTTGGCGTCCAGCATGGCGATGCGCTGGCGAATGGTCTGTTTGTCCCACAGCGTGGCGCCGAAGGCCTGGCGCTGGCGCACATAGTCCAGCGTCATCTTGATCGCTTGCGTGCAATGGCCGACCGCCATGGCCGCCAATGCGATGCGTTCGGTCTGGAAGTTTTTCATGACCGAATAAAAACCCTTGCCCTCTTCGCCCAGCAGGTTGCCGGCCGGGATGCGCACATTGTCAAACACCAGTTCGGCCGTGTCGGACGACAGCCAGCCGGTCTTCTTGAGCGCACGGCCCACCGTAAAACCCGGCGTGCCTTTTTCGACAATGAACATGGACACATCGTGGCGCGCCGTGCCGGTCTTGGCCGCGATGAAATACAGGTTGGCAAACACGCCGTTGGTGATGAACATCTTGGTGCCGTTGAGCACCCATTCGTCACCCTCCAGCTTTGCCGTCATGCGCATGCCGGCCACGTCGGAGCCCGCGCCGGGCTCGGTGATGCCGACCGCGGTAATCGTCCGGCCCGCAATCACGTCCGGCATGTAGCGCGCCTTCTGCGCCGCATTGCCGGCGTGGAACAGATGCGGGCTGGCCATGTCGGTGTGCACCAGCACCGTGATGATGAAGCCGCCAAAGGTGGACTGCGACAGCGCCTCGGCAAACACCAGGTTGGCCAGCGCATCGGCCTCGCCACCGCCGTACTCCGCCTCATACATCAGTCCCAACAGGCCGGCATCGCCCATCTTGCGCAGCACCTCGCGCGGCACGCAGCCCTCTTCTTCCCAGGCAGCGGCAAAGGGCCCGACCTCGCGCGCGATGAAGCGCGCGACCTGCTCGCGCAGCAGTTCGTGCTCGGGGGTGATGTAGATGTTGTCCATGGCCGGCTTTGTGGCTTACCCGGATTTACATGCGGAACACGCCGAACTTGGTCTCGGGAATCGGCTGGTTCAAGGTTGCCGAGAGCCCCAGCGCCAGCACACGCCGCGTATCCGCCGGGTCGATCACGCCGTCGTCCCAGAGCCGCGCGCTCGAATAATAAGGATGCGACTGGTGGCCGAACTGGTCCAGCACCGGCTGCTTGAAGGCGGCCTCTTCCTCGGCGCTCCACTGGCCGCCCTTGGCTTCAATCGCGTCGCGCTTGACGGTAGCCAGCACGCCGGCCGCCTGCTCGCCGCCCATCACGCAGATGCGCGCATTCGGCCACATCCACAAAAAGCGCGGCGAATAGGCCCGGCCGCACATGCCGTAATTGCCCGCGCCGTAGCTGCCGCCGATGATGATGGTGAACTTGGGCACCTGGGCCGTGGCCACCGCCATCACCATCTTGGCGCCGTGGCGCGCGATGCCCTCGGCCTCGTATTTCTTGCCGACCATAAAACCCGTGATGTTCTGCAAAAACACCAGCGGGATCTTGCGCTGGCAGCACAGCTCGATGAAATGCGCGCCCTTCTGCGCCGATTCGCTGAACAAAATGCCGTTGTTGGCGATGATGCCCACCGGCATGCCCTCGACATGCGAAAAACCGCAGACCAGCGTGGTGCCGTAGCGCGCCTTGAACTCGGCGAATTCGCTGCCGTCGACGATGCGCGCGATGATCTCGCGCACGTCATAGGGCTTGCGCGTGTCGGTCGGGATCACGCCGTAGAGTTCTTCGGCCGGGTACAGCGGCGGTGCGGGCGTGCGCAGCACCTGCTGGGGCTGCTTTTGCCGGTTCAGGTTGGCCACGGCGCGGCGCGCCAGGGCCAGCGCATGCGGGTCGTTCTGCGCCAGGTGGTCGGCCACGCCCGACAACCGTGTGTGCACGTCGCCACCGCCCAGGTCTTCGGCCGAGACGATCTCGCCGATGGCCGCCTTCACCAGCGGCGGGCCGCCCAGGAAGATGGTGCCCTGGTTCTTCACGATGATGGTCTCGTCGCTCATGGCCGGCACATAGGCGCCGCCCGCTGTGCAACTGCCCATGACCACCGCGATCTGCGCGATGCCCGCGGCGCTCATATTGGCCTGGTTAAAAAAGATGCGGCCGAAATGGTCGCGGTCAGGAAACACCTCGTCCTGGTTGGGCAGGTTGGCGCCGCCCGAATCAACCAGGTAAACGCAAGGCAGGTTGTTCTGCTGCGCGATCTCCTGCGCGCGCAAATGCTTTTTGACCGTCATCGGGTAATAGGTGCCGCCCTTCACCGTCGCGTCATTGCACACCACCATGCAGTCCACGCCGCTGATGCGGCCTATGCCGGCGATCACACCCGCGCAGGGCGCGCTGTCGGTCCCGTCGCGGTCCGGGTACATCGCATAGGCGGCCAGCGGCGAGAGCTCGAGGAAAGGCGTGCCCGGGTCCAGCAGCATCTGCACCCTGTCGCGCGGCAGCAGCTTGCCCCGCGCCGTATGCCGCGCACGCGCGGTGTCGCCGCCGCCGTGGGCGGCCTTGGCGACTTTGGCGCCGAGGTCGTCGACCAGCGCGCGCATGGCGGCGGCATTGGCCTGGAAGTCGGCGGAACGGGCGTTGAGCTGGGTCTCAAGAGCGGACATGGATTTTTTCCTGATGGGGGCGCTGAAAGGACGCCGGAAGGCGTACCGGCCCTACCTTAGCGCCAAACAGCCAGCTTAGCGAAAACCCGCCCCCGGCAGGCCGCCAACAAGGTTGCAAATCCTGCCAACGGCACCGAGAATCACCCAATGCCCTCCCGCAGCCCCGCCAACCCACCCGTCGCCGCCACGCCCATGGCCTTTGCCAGAAGCATTACGGCCGCCTACAAGCGCCACGGCCAAAGCCCGGAGCAGGCCCTCAAACTGGCACAGATCACGCCAAACCAGCTCAAACAGCCGACAGCCCACATCACGGCCCGCCAGATGGAGCTGCTCTCAGGCGCCGCCATGCAGGAACTCGACGACGAAGGCCTGGGCGCCTTCAGCCGCAAACTGCCCTGGGGCAGCTACGGCATGCTGGCCCGCGCCTCCATCAGCTCACCCAACCTGGGCGTGGCCCTCAAACGCTGGTGCCGCCACCATGCGCTGATTGCCGACGACATCACCCTGCGCCTCACCACCAGCGGCGACACGGCCGCGATCACGGTTGAAGAAAAGACACCCGGCCAGGTTGGCGAATTTGGTTTGGTCCATGTGCTGCGCAACATCCACGGCCTGGCCTGCTGGTATGTGGATTCGCGCATTCCCTTGCAGGGCGCGCGCTTCCCGTTTGAGGCGCCGGCCCATGCGGAGGCCTATGCGCTGATGTTCCTCGGCCCGGGCCTGCAGTTCAAGGCCGCGCAGGCCGAGATCCGCTTCGATGCGCGTTACCTGGCTTTGCCTTTGCGGCGTGATGAAAAAGCCTTGCAGCAGATGCTGCAGCGGGCCTTGCCCTTGACGGTCTTGCAGTACCGGCGCGACAGGCTGCTGGTGGAGCAGGTGCGGCAGGCACTGGCCAACCCGGCGGTTGCCTCCCATACCGCGGAAACCCTGGCGGCAGCCCTGAACATGTCGCCACGCTCCCTGCACCGCCAGCTTCAGGAGGAAGGGGCGTCGCTGCAGCAGCTCAAGGACGAAGTGCGGTTTGAGAAGGCCAAGGACTTGTTGCTGCGCACGACCAAGCCCATCAAGCAGGTGGCCGAAGCTTCGGGATTCCGGAATGAGAAGAGTTTTATTCGGGCGTTTCGGGAATGGAGCGGCCAGTCACCCGCGGAGTTTCGGCAAGGAAAACAGCCCCCACTGGCCTGATTTGCCCCCTTCATGGCAGGACTTGTGACGCACGCCCCCCTAGACTGTGCGCATGATCACCCTTCACCACTGCGTCAGCGCCCGCTCCTTCCGCCCCTTGTGGATGCTCGAAGAGCTGGGCTTGCCTTACACGCTGCGCATGCTGCCTTTTCCGCCGCGTGCGCTGGCCCGCCAGTTCCTGGCGGACAACCCCTTGGGCACCGTGCCGCTGCTGGTAGACGGCGACACCCGCATGACCGAATCCGCGGCGATATGCCAATACCTTGCGACACGGCACAGCCCCGGCCAGCTGGACGTGCCGCCGGCAGACCCAGCCTACGGCGCTTACCTGAACTGGCTGCACATGGGTGAAGCCACGCTGACCTTTCCGCAAACCCTGGTGCTGCGCTACACCCACTTCGAACCCGAGGAACGCAAACAGCCCCAGGTCGCGGAAGACTACAGCCGCTGGTTCCTCGCCCGGCTGAAAGCCATGGACGCCGCCCTGCAGCGACAACATCAACAGGAATTTCTCTGCGCCGGCCGCTTCACCGCAGCCGATGTGTCTGTCCACTACGCCCTCATGCTGGCCGGCCACCTTGGCCTGGCAACACAATTCCCCGATGCCGTGGGCCGTTACCACCGGCAGCTGGAGCAACGCCCGGCATTCCAGCGCGCCCTGCGGGCGCAGCACCAGGCCGCGCTGGACCAGGGCATTCCCACCACGCCGGCACCGGATATGCGGCCGGGCAAGTGAGAGCGACAGAGAAAAGATTATTCGCAGGGATTCATTCACAGCTTCTGTGGGCAAGCTTGTGTATCCCCGTGGGGGCAACACAGGAGATCCGACTTTCCTCCTACAAACGCAGTATGCAATTTAAGTATGCGAGCGTATGCTCCGCTTAGGCTGGCAATTGACCGGCACATTAAGGGGAAAGCCATGAATGAGGGAGCATTCACAAGGGCGCTGAAGACTCACCCTGAGTTGTCGGACAGATTTGATTTCAGCATCGAATTTCTCGGTAAGGCAGAAGCGGCTACGGCGGAACTACTACAAACCGATTGGCCAAACGTGGCCATCTTCGCAGCGGGCTCCTTGGGCAGACTCGAAACTGGAAGATGTTCAGATCTAGACGTGTTTTTTTTGGCCAAACCGGCGGATGACACTACCGACGATGTACATCCTATTTCTCGACTCCAAGAAATAAGCCTATTCGCGAAACTCATCGAAATTAATGCTCAACTAGGTTTGCCAAAATTTAGTGGAGATGGGCGCTATCTGAAAGTGCACGACCTGAGAAGAGTTATTTCTAGCACCGGCGACGCAAATGACGATAGCGAGAACCTGTTCACAACAAGGCTTCTGCTACTACTCGAGAGCAAACCACTATGGAATGCCGATCTGCGGCGAGAGGCAATCACGAATGTTCTTGCCTATTACTTTAAAGATGGAAAGGGGAAGAAAGATTTTCGCCCGCTCTTTCTTCTCAACGATATCTTGAGATATTGGCGAACGCTTTGCTTGAACTACGAGAGAGATCGAGTTAGATCGCCCAAGTGGTGGAAGAATAATTTGAATCTTAAGTTCTCTCGCAAGCTGACAGTTTTTTCTACAGTCTTAGTAATTCTTACGAAAGCCGCCACGGATGAGGATTCATTCATCGCTATGGCAGAAAAAGTACCCCTGGAGCGACTTTCACTTGCGCTCGATACGTTGGGAGACAGCTCTCTTCTACCGAGATTTACAAAATTCCTCAATGACTACGAAAGCTTCTTAGCGGCCAAGTCTTTTGCGGAACTCGAAGAGCCCAACGAGGCCAGCAAGCAAGAATTTCGTAGAAAAGCAGATGATTTCGGTGAATTCCTCAATACTCTTCTCATGAACGACCGAATTGACTCGACATTGCGTCGCTATGCATTGGTTTGATCATGCCCGTCGCTCGCTACTTCGTTTTCGTTGAGTTCACTGACCCTCAGGTTCGGAAAATCCTGAACTCTTTAAGGCAAGCGATTAAAGGAAGGAAAGTGAATGATGAAGCGCACATCACAGTTCGAGGTCCTTATACCCAACGCCCGGATCCGCAGCTTCTAAAGCAATGGAACGAGAAACTTGACGGTCAAGCGATTCTCATCGCCGATGTGGGCATGTTCGAAACACCGAAAGGTTATGCCGTTTTTCTCCATGCAAAGTCCAAAGTCTTCAAGGAAATTTGGTGGAAACCAGATTTTTCCGGCCCCACCGCAACCCAAACTCCGCATGTCACGATTTTCGAGACCCCCGATGAAAGCAATGCAAGAGCGGTGAAGAGTTTTCTCAAGGCGGAGGCAATTGAAATAGTCACCTACGGAGGCGCACTTACGGTTTACACGTCAAAACAGCATTCATTACTTTCGGAAGGTGACCATCTATTCCCGAACCGCAGCAAACTACCTCAGGAAAGAATCTCCACAAAAGAAGGGGTTCTGGAAAGAGCAGCGAACCTTCACGCGCATCTAGATAAGCCAGACACCAATCCTACGTTTCAGCAGATGCTTTTGTGACGGAGATGGGTAAGCGGTTTAAAACCAGAAGATTCGTGCCGAACTTTCAATTGCATATGCATTCGTATACCGCAACTTTCCAACCACCACCAGGACTCAATGCTACCTTGACAAACTCGTCACCAGCAATGCCATTTACCGATCCAGTGCGTTCCCACTTTGTTCGATAAATTACAAGCGTGTATTTCACCTCGCGCGATTGAGCCCCATCATCAAGCGGTCTTGCAGTGACATAACTGCGCTCAACCATTGCCCCTCTACTTCGTTGTCGTTTCACTTCCTTTTGCCAGTCAACGACTCCAACAGCATTTTTTACATCTGGAGTCAAAGCTGCGTAACCATCAATAAACTTTTCTTGATCCAGGAGTTCCAGCCATGCTGTCGCAAACTCAGATCCCGACTGCGTTGGTTTGACCCAGTTTTGACGCGTAGAAGAGCGACCAGATGCGGATATCTTTTTTCCTAGCAATTTTTCCGACAGCACCCGAGTCAAATCTCGGCGACAAAGCTTGTTGTCAATAACCACATCTTTCAAGTCCGACTGACTCAGCCCGGAGTAGTTCTCATACGTTCCTTGCAGCTTGCCGCCCACCTTTAAGTCAGCTATTTTCTTAAGTAGCTTGCTTACAGAAGCCTGAGCCTCAAGATTCGCGCCAAGAGTAGTAGTGGAACCTTTCATAGAAGGCGCATCACAGATTTCAATTACTGTCGCACGAATTTCACGCAGAAGGACAATCTCGTCCGTTGGTTCGCCTACCGCAGCGAAAGAGGCCAACAGGATCGACAAAAATATGAATGGCTTGTTCATAAGTCCTACTTTTTTCTATGAAGATTGAGGGTCGTCCTAGCGTAACGTATATGGCTAAGTCTTCACCCGCCCAAGCATCAACGGCAACACCACACGCTCCACTGCACGCAGCAACCTCAACTCGCCCCCAAAAAACACTTTGACCTCTTGCGGGCTGTCGGCGTTGTGGCCCTCGATCTCAGCCATCACCGCCTGCATGGCTTCGGGCATGGCCTTGGCCAAGCGATCAAGTTCACGCTCGCCGATACGGCGATTCAAACCCAGGGCTTCGCCCGCGGCCAGCACGGCTTCGCGGTTCACTTCGCCAAAGCGCGCAGCGCCGGGTAGCGGGATCATGAGCTGGACGTCCGGCCACATCGCGCGTGCCTCGGCGTACGCGGGCGTGTGGTACACGGCCGTGGAGAGCATGTCGTAAGGCGGTGAGACCTCTATGCCCTGGTCGCCGACCCGGAAGGAAATGTTTTTGAGGTGGTTGTCGTCGTTGCCGATGAGCAGGTTGAAGACCAGCCAGCGGTACAGGCGCAGCCTGGCTTCGGCGCGATTGCGGCACAGAGTGATGCAAGCGGCGACGGCTTCGAGGCTGGCCGAGGTGTTTTTGAAGCTGCGCGATTTGTTGAGCAGCTGGCAGGCGTCGATGACGTGCAGGCGCTGGGTGATGCCTTGCGCGTCCGCGGCGCGGTCAAAGCGCTCTATCAGGTAGACGGGTTCGGGCACATAACGGCGGTGGACGGGTGGCGCGCCCAGGCCCAGCCGGACGGCCAGGCGCTGCATGGCGTATTCGTTGATGACGGAAGATGGGTAGTCGTCGCTCAGGTGGTTGGGCTTGAGGATGTGGGTCGAGGGCTCACCGCCCACGGGCTCATAAAGATTGCCGTCGCGGTAGACCACTAGCAGCTTGTGCTGAGCGCCGGCGACGGACATCTGCTTGGGCGCACCGCTGCTGAGGGACCTGCGGGGGAGCTCGCGAATGCGCCGGCTCAGCTCTTCATTGGGCAGCGCTTTGAGGCTGCCGCGCGCGGGGGCCTGGGCATCGGGTGGTAGCAGCACCAGTGAGCCGGCGGATTCGGCCCCCAGGTATTGCAGCAGGGCAAAGGCGTCGTCACCGTTGATGCCGGCGTCCTTGAGCAGGGCCTGGCGCAAGGTTTCTTCGGGCAACAGGTTGTCGAAATACCACTGCACGGGACGCTGGGTGGCTCCATCCTGGTGAAGCCCGACGTCACGGCCCAGCGCGGGCGCTAGGTCAAAGCTGCCGGAGGTCTGGGACCACGCGGGGTCGTATTCAAAGCTCCAGAGGTCGTTTCCCTCGCTGAGGGTGCCGACACGCTGATCGTTGAGGTAGGCGTTGAGGGTGCGCACGGTTTAGCGCTTATTGTTATTAGAGGGAGTGGGCTTGCGTCCGGTTTTTCCCTGCAAGAGCTTGAGTTCAGCACCCGACGTGTCGGGAATGTCGACGGAAAGCTTGAGGCCCATCTCCTCCAGCACCTTGAAGACCAAGCCCATGCGCACGGTTTCCTTGCCAAGTTCCAGGTCGGAGGCGAACTGCTTGCTGACGCCGACGGTGGCAGCCATGTCGTCGAGGCGGATCTTGCTGCTACGGCGCACGGCCCTGAGTGCCCGGCCGAGGTCGGCGACTGAGTGGATGGGTATTTGCATAAAAATCCTGTGATTGCAGGATTTTTATCGGAATTCCGATTTTTTGTCAATAAATCCTGCGATTGCAGGATTTATCCGATGCCGACAAACCGATGGTTGAAATATCCTGCGTTCGCAGGATATTTGATTCAGGCAATCGCCTCGGCGATCTTGGTCCCTACCCCAATCCGCCCCAAAGCCCCCGCCAAACTCGCCACCGTCCGGTCCACGTTGTGCCACTTCTCCAGCCCAAACAAGCCCACGCGGAAGGTCTTGAAGTCCGCACCTTCGTCGCACTGCAGCGGCACGCCGGCTGCGGTCTGCAAACCTTCGGCCAAAAACTTCTTGCCTGACTGGATATCCGGATCGGTGGTGTAGCTGACAACCACACCCGGGGCCTTGAAGCCTTCGCCGGCCACGCTGGGCAGGCCGCGGCTTTCGAACAGGGCGCGCACCTTGCTGCCGAGTTCTTGTTGCTCGGCTTTCACTTTCGCAAAGCCGTAGGCTTGCGTTTCCTTCATGGTGGCGCGCAGGCGTGTGAGGGCGTCTGTCGGCAGGGTCGCGTGGTAGGCGTGGCCGCCGTTTTCGTAGGTTTCCATGATCTGCAGCCACTTCTTCAAGTCGCAGGCGAAGCTGGAGCTCTGGGTGGTTTCAATCGCGGTGCGGGCGCGTTCGCTGAGCATGACCATGGCGCAGCAGGGTGAGCTGCTCCAGCCTTTTTGCGGGGCCGAGATCAGCACGTCGACGCCGGTGGCTTTCATGTCGACCCACATGGCGCCGGAGGCGATGCAGTCGAGCACAAACAGGCCGCCGACGGCATGCGCGGCGGCGGCGACTGCTTGCAGGTAACTGTCGGGCAGCATCATGCCGGAGGCGGTTTCGACGTGCGGGGCAAAGACCAGGGCGGGCTTTTCTTTGGCGATGGCGGCGACGACGTCTGCCACCGGTGCAGGCACCCATGGCGCCTGGGCGCCGGTCGCTGTCTTGCGGGCCTTGAGCACGGTGTGCGAGGCGGGGATGTTGCCCATCTCGAAGATCTGCGTCCAGCGGTAGCTGAACCAGCCGTTGCGCACCACCATGACATGTTTGCCGGCGGCGAACTGTCGCGCTACGGCCTCCATGCCGTAGGTGCCGCTGCCGGGCACCAGCGCGACGGAATGCGCGTGGTAGACCTCTTTGAGGATGGCGGAGATGTCGCTCATCACGCCCTGGAAGCTGCGCGACATGTGGTTGAGGGCGCGGTCGGTGTAGACGACGGAGAATTCAAGCAAGCCGTCTGGATCGACATTGGGTAAAAGTCCGGGCATGGTTGTCTCGCAATCTTTGTTGAAAAGTCGGGGGAGCCAGCTTAGCAGGATGAGATTTTTTGACAATGCCGCAAGGACTTCTAGGGTGGAACCCTCAGGCCTCGTCCCGGACTCCAATGCGCCGCGTAGGTGCAACACGGACGCCACGAGCTTAAAACCCGGCTTACCGGACCTGTTGCGCCACAAATGACTGCCTTCTCTTTAGACGCGTGTCTGCAAATAAAAAGAGGCGCCCTTGGCGCCTCTGAGAGCAAGGCGCCGAACGCCCCGTGTTCGATTTACACCCGGCAGTCGGCCGGCGCATGTTTCGCCATCACCGTACCAGGATTGGTTCCCAGAAAAACGGCGGCCCCTGCCGCCTTGCATATCCAGTTGACTTGGGTCGGCGGGATTGTGCCCGCCGTCAGCGCGACGGGTGCGGCCACAGTGCCCGTGAAAGGGATCAAAAGTATGGTGCCGTTGCCGGCCCTTGCCGCATAAGAGATCGTAATAATCCCGGTGGCGCCGACGGCTATGCCAGTGACATTGTTGGTCGCGGTGGGCGACACAAATCCTGTCGCGAGCGCTGAGCCGTTTGACGCATTTTCGGCGACGACGAGCTTCGCGTCGGATGCGAGGACCAGGCCCTCGGATACGCGAGCCTTGACCATGTAGTCCTGATACGCCGGCAAGGCCACTGCAGCCAGAATGCCAATAATCGCCACGACGATCATCAGCTCGATCAGAGTAAAACCCTTTTGTTGAAGAGAGCGCTTCATAAATAAACCCTTGAGATTAAGAACATGGATCCCAGAGCGGTGGGCAGTTGTGCGATGCGGTTCTGCCTCTCTGGTGCCATTCTTGGGTCTAAAACTGTGTGCTCCCGATCTTTCGTACAAACACATTCCGCACGCGGACAATGTTGTGACCGGATGTCCACATCCGCGCTGTCTGTGATGCTGGACTCATAGTCAGAGTGCAAAAGAATCGATGCGCGGCCGAGCGCGGTCTCGATCACGAGAGCATCGACTTCGCGTGCGGATGGCGAGCGCCTGCTTGAAAACCAGGCCCCTTGCGTTGCGGGAGGCCTTGATGAATATTCAGCATATGGACAGACTGCGCGGGAGGAGAGCATGGTGAAGCCTCTTTCCCTCACCTGGCGCTTTGAGTTGCTTCAGCGCAGCCGCTCAGACTGATGGATACGGCCTCGATGCAGGCCTGCGGCGTCCGGCAAGCCCCGGAAACGGGCGAAGCCCGCAGCAGGGCGCTCGGCCGTTCCGGCAGCGCGGCTCAGGCCTTGCCGGCGTACTGCTCAAAAAAGCCGATGGGGTGCATGTCTATGTACCAGCCAGCCTGCTCACCCAGCGTGGCGGCCGGGTGGATGGAGGCCAGGCGCACGGCTTCATCGCGGCTGCCGGCCTCGATGATGAAAAAGCCGCCGACCAGCTCCTTGACTTCGGTGAAAGGGCCGTCGGTGACCTTGGGCTTGCCGCCGCGCGGCTGGATGCGTATGGTCTGCTCGGGTTCGCCCAGGGAGGCGCTGAGGCGCAGCTGGCCGGTAGCCTTGAGCTCGGCGTCTTTGGGTGGGCACTGGCTGACCAGGGCCTTCATGTCGGCGGGCGCCATGGCGGCGAAGTCGGCGGGGGTGTAATAAGCGAGGCAGAGGTATTTCATGGGGTGTCCTTTCGGTTGGGTTTCAGGTGCTGACACCTTTACGACGAACGGTACGGGCCGGAATCGACATGCCGGCCAAAAATAATCCTGAAACAGATTCTCAGCCCATCAACTGAGCAAAGCCGCCAGGTCGGCCATGTCGGTAAAGACATGGGTCGCACCGCTGGCCTTGAGTGAACCGGGCGCGTCATGGCCCATTTCGGGCGGGCTGTAGCCGAAGACGGTGCAGCCGGCCGCGACGCCTGCCGTGACGCCGGTGACGGTGTCTTCCACCACGGCGCAGCGTTTGGGGTCCACGCCCAGGGCCGCGGCGGCGGCCAGGTAAACGTCGGGGAAGGGTTTGGAGCGCGGCAGCTCGTGGCCGCTGAAAATGCGGCCCTTGAAGAAGGGCATGAGGCCGCACTTCTCGAGCTGCAACTCGACCTTGAAGCGGTCGGCGCCGGAGGCGCAGGCGATGCGGCCCTTGTAAAGCGCGTGGACCTTGGCAATGGCGTCGACGGCGCCGGTGATGGCCTTGAGGTCGCGCATCAGGCCGGTGTTGCGGCGTTCGCGGAACTGGACCATCCAGTCTTCGGTGAGGGGGCCGCCGGTGTTGGCGGCGATCAGCGCGGCTTCGTCCTTGACGGCCTTGCCGACAAAGATGCGCATGCATTCGGCGGGGCTGAGTTTCCAGCCGCGCTCTTCGAGCATGTCGCGCAGCACGCCGTTGGTAATGGGTTCGCTGTCGACCAGCACGCCGTCACAGTCGAATAACACCGCGTCAAATCTCATGGTTCCGCTTTCATGTCCAGTTCAGGTTTTGCCGGGGTGGCGAGCGTGAACATCACCCATTCAGGCCGCATATTAAAACGCACCGGCAGGATGCTGACGCCGAGCCCGCTGGTGATGTACATGCGATTGTCGCCGTGCGCTACCCAGCCGTAGGCCCAGGCGCGGGGGCCGGCGCCGGGCACCACGGGCGGGCCGTAGAAAGGAATGCTGACCTGGCCGCCATGGGTGTGGCCGGCCACGATGAGGCCGCGCACCGGCGGCAGGTCGAACAGGCTGGCCGGCTCGTGCATGAAGACCAGGGCCTGCGCGCCCTTGGGCACCTTGGCCATGGCGCGCACCGGGTCGGAATGGCCGGTGTCGTCGTCGCCTACACCGGCCACCCACAGGGCGGTGCCGGGCAGGGGCACGGCGTCGTTCTCAAGCACCTGGATGCCGGCGCGCTGGAAGGCGGCGGTGAATTTCGCGCCATCGTGCCACCAGTCGTGGTTGCCCATGACGGCATAGACGCCGAGCCTGGCCTTGAGCCCGCCCAGCACCTGGGCGATTTCGTCTTCGGGCGTGGCGGCAATCTCGGTTTTGTAATCCCGGTCGGCAAGAAAGTCGCCGGGCAGCAGGATGACGTCGGGCTGGGCGGCGTTGATCTCAGCCACGATGGCGCGGGCGCGCTCCAGTGTCATGACGCGCCACAAAGGGCGTTTGCTGAAATGCCAGTCGGACGCGATGGCGACCTTGAGGCCGGGCGGGCCTTGCCAGTGGGGGATGGTTTCGCTGATCTCGCGGTGGGCGACCCAGCGCGGCTCGATGATGACAGTCCAGGTGCCCAGCAGGAGCATGGCAAGCGCCAACACGCCGGCGGCGCGGCGTCCCCAGGGCTTCACAGGCCGGGTCACAGGCGGATATCCGGCGAGTCGCCGTCCACCGCGTCCATCACGCCGGTGCTGTGCGGCGCCAGGCCGTAGCTGCGCAGGTTCTTGCGCAGATCCGCGGGGTCGACCTCGTTCCAGGCCAGGCCGCAGTCCATGCAGGCATGCGCATGTTCGTTTTGCAGGAGAACGGGTTTGCCGAGCAGCGAGCGCAGCAGGCCGCGCAGGGGATAAAACCGCTCGGCTTCGAAATTCCCGCGAACCACCTTGCGGCTGCTGCAGCGCAGGCAGTACATGCCGCGCACGGTCTGGTTGAACATCTGCCCTCCCCTTATTGGATATCGCCGTCCACATAGTACCAACGGCCGGCTTCGTGTACGAAGCGGCTGCGCTCGTGCAGGCGCACTGCCGGGCCGGCCGGGGATTTCTGGCGCGCGACAAACTCGACTTCGGCATGCGTGGCGTCGAGCTGGCGGTGGCTGCGCACTTCAAGGCCCAGCCATTTGACGCCGGGGTCGAAGTCAATTGACGCGGGCCTGTGGCTGGTGTACCAGGTGACGAGCAGGTAGTCGGCGCGTTCGGCCACAAAGGCGGTGTAGCGCGAGCGCATCAGCGACTCGGCGTCGGGCGCGGGGGTGGTATCGAAGTGGTTGAGGTAGCGGCCGCAGCAGCTGGCAAACGGCAAGGGCTTTTGGGCCGTTCCTGTGCGGCCGCAGGGGCATGGCTGGGACGGCGGCAGCTTGGGCATCAACCGCAGCTGTGGGCGCGGGCCTTGCGCTCTTCCAGCGTTTCAGTGGGCGCGCCCTGCTTGACCCATTCTGCATAACCGCCGTCGATATGGGCGACGTTGGCCATGCCCATATCTTGCAGGGTCTTGGTGGCCAGGGCGCTGCGCCAGCCCGCGCCGCAGAACAGGATGAACTCCTTGCTCTCGTCGGCGAACAGGGGCTTGTGATAGGGCGAGGCCGGGTCCACCCAGAACTCGAGCATGCCGCGCGGTGCGTGGTAGCTGCCGGGCAGGGTGCCGGCCGTGAGTTCACGCACGTCGCGGATGTCGACGATCTGCACATTCGGGTCGTTGAGCCTGGCCTTGACTTCATCGACGCTGTAAGTCTTGACCTGGGCCATGGCCTCGTCGACCAGGGCGCGGAATCCTTTGGTGATGGGCATGGTGTTCTCCTTCGTTTCAGTTCAAGCCAGGGCTCGCTGGATGATGATCTTCTGGACGTCCGAGGTGCCTTCGTAGATCTGGCAGACGCGCACGTCGCGGTAAATACGTTCGACCGGGAAGTCGCTCACATACCCATAACCACCCAGGGTCTGGATGGCGGCGCTGCAGACCTGTTCGGCCATCTCGCTGGCGAAGAGTTTGGCCATGGCGGCTTCTTTCAGGCAAGGCAGGCCGGCGTCGCGCAGGCTGGCGGCGTGCCAGATCAGCTGGCGCGCGGCTTCGATCCTGGTCGCGCAGTCGGCCAGGCGAAAACCCACGGCCTGGTGGTTGAAGATGGCGGTGCCGAAGCTCTGGCGCTCCTTGGCGTAGGCCAGGGCCGATTCAAACGCGCTGCGCGCCATGCCCACGCTTTGCGCGGCGATGCCTATGCGCCCGCCTTCGAGCGCGCCCAGGGCGATCTTGTAGCCCTCGCCTTCGCTGCCGATCAGGTTCTCGGCCGGGATGCGGCAATTGTCAAAATTGATCTGCGCGGTGTCGCTGGAATGCTGGCCCAGCTTGTCTTCAAGCCGCGCCACCACATAACCTGGGGCGCTGGTGGGCACGATAAAGGCGCTCATGCCTTTTTTGCCGGCGCCCTTGTCGGTCACCGCGATGACGATGGCGGCGTGGCCATTCTTGCCGCTGGTGATGAACTGCTTGACGCCGTTGAGCACGTATTCGTCGCCCTCCTTCACCGCCGTGGTGCGCAGTGACGATGCGTCGCTGCCCACGTGCGGCTCGGTCAGGCAGAAGACGCCCAGCATCTCGCCCTGCGCCAGCGGCGTGAGCCACTGCTTTTTCTGCTGCGCATTGCCGTAGCGCATGAGGATGGCGTTGACCGGGCAGTTGGTGACGCTGATGGCGGTGCTGGTGCCGCCGTCGCCGGCGGCGATTTCTTCGAGCACCAGCGCGAGCGTGAGGTAGTCAAGGTTGGCGCCGCCGAATTCCTCGGGCACACAGATTCCGTAGGCGCCCAGCGCGGCCAGGCCTTTGTGGGCCTCGACGGGGAAGTAATGCTCCTTGTCCCAGCGCGCGGCATGGGGCCAGAGCTCTTCCTGCGCGAACGCGCGGACCGCGTCGCGGATCATTTCCTGGTCTTGATTGAGCAGCATTTTTTGCCTTTAAGGGCCCTTGACAGGCTTGAACCGGTTACCGTCGAGCCGGAAGCGGCGTGAGGTCACCGACAGTTTTTCTTTTGGGGCCCCACCCAGCTGGGTGGTGACCTCGATCATCTCAACGATGTTCGATGCGGAATTGCCCAGCAACTGGAACTGAACATGCGTCTGTTCGCAGGGCTTGGCTGACGGGGAAGTCTCCCCGCAAGCGCCCAGGTTGTTGCCGAACTCGGCTTTATGCAAGACCTGCGTTTCCCAGCCCTTGAAGCGGACCAGCGCATGGGTGAAGTCTTCGCTGCCCTGGCCTGAGCCAGAGTCCTCCAGCAAGGAGAACTCGCCATAGTGACGGGCGACATAACGCAAACCCAGTGACTGGCTGTAGCCAAGTTCCCTGGCTTGTTTCAAGGCCGGGCGGTACAAAAAAGTACCAGCAGAAAAATTACGTCCGCGATCCGGGAACCACACCGAAACAAGGAAGGCCGTCTCGGTTTTCCCGACCATGACCTCATGCATGCCCCGAATGGCCAGGGCTTCCGCCTTGTTGGTGCGGTCCTTCAGGCCTGCGCGCATCGCGGTCACGAGTTCGCTTTCATTGGGCCAGGCGGGAACAGGGTCAGGCGCGGCAAAAACCGAAGTAACCGAAGTCGCCGCACCGACCGCGATCAGCCCGATCACGAATGCACGGCGCGCAGCGGTGACGAGGCGATTGTCATGATCCATCGACATCATGCGGCTCCTTACCAGGACTCAAACGGCACGCCGTCGTAGTCAAGAAACGCGCCCTTGTGTTCAGGCCCCAGCCCAGCCAGCGCGGCGCGCATGGCCGTGACGCTTTGGGCTGTGGTGAGCGGCGCACCGCTGCCGCCCATGTCGGTCTGCACCCAGCCGGGCGACATGGCGACCATGATGGCCTTGGGATAGTCGTGCTGGGCGGAGGCCACGGCCATATTGAGCGCGGCTTTGCTGGCGCGGTAAACCCAGCCGCGGCTGTTCTCCACGCCGCCTATCTTGGCCATGCCGCTGCTGATGAAAGCGAAACGGCCTTTGCCGCCACCGTCCAGCCTTGAGGCCTCGACCAGGGGCGTAACCTGCGGGATGGCCTGCATGGCGCCCAGCACGTTGGTGTGCATGGCCTGGTCAAACATTTCGCTCGTTGGAGGGGTCAAGGCACCGCCCTGCGGAAACACGCCGGCCACATAGAGCGCAATGTCGATCGCCTCGCCGTCGAGCAGCCAGGCCAGGCCGCTGATGCTGGCGGGCTGGGCCACGTCAAGCCGCAAGGCCTTGGCGCCCAGGCCCTTGAGGCGCTGCAGGCCCTCGTCGTCGCGCGCGGTGGCAATGACCTGCGCGCCGTCGGCTAGGTACTGGCGAACGAACTCAAGCCCTATGCCGCGTGATGCGCCTATGACGAGGACTTTCATGGCTAACCCGCGAAATTGAAGTATTTCGACCACGAAGGGTCGAAGGCATGGGTCAATTCGGCACCGGTGAACGATGCGCCGTGCAGGCTGGCGTCCACCACGCCGAGCGCGGCAGGCAGGTCACCCACATAGTAGTTGGCCAGGCGCCGGCCATTCCTGACCACGGTGTGGGAAAGGATGCCGGCATGCTGAAGCTCCAGCCGGGTGGCGATCTGCTCCTGGAGTTCACGGGCGCGGTCCAGCGCGGCATGGTCTTCCACGGGCAGGCGCAGCTCGATCGCGTGGCCCAGGTCAGGCCGCGCTGCAATCGCATTGGCGCTCTGGTTGACGGCCACGATCGCCTTGTCGCCCTCTTCGTCCTCTTCGCCGTCGCCGTCGCCGTCGCCATCCTCGCCACCGCCAAAGACGACCGTCATGACCGACCACCGGTGTTCGCCGCTCGGGAACAAGCCGGTGTGCCCCAGCTCATTCGTCCAGAAGCTGTCGAGCACCGGGCCAAACTTGTCGAGCGGGGTGGAGGCGCTCACTTCGTCCGAAAATCCGTCGACGAAATCCACAAAACCCACCTTGACCGCGAAGTCGTACTCGCCGAGCACATGGTCGAGCATGATGAACGCCATATTGCGCGCATGGTCCTGCATGTCGCTGGGCAGTTCCCGCGCGAACATGACTTCCATGCCAACCCGGCCTTCATCGGCAAGGTGGCCGATCAGCACGTCGGAGGTTGCCAGTTCGAAGTCGTCCATGCGCATGGGAAAGTCCGGGCTCTCCGTGCGGGCCCGAAAGGCGCTGAGGGTGTAGTGCTTGAGCGGTGGCGCGCGCTTGACGAAATCCAGCAGCAGCGGAAAGGTGTCGGTACTCCCGTGCGCCGTGGCGATCAGTTCGACCTGCTGGTCGCCGTCGTCAGCCGACATCTCGAGGGCCAGCCCGTCCAGGCAGGCTTCCAGCACCTCGTTGATTTCTTCCACCTGCTCGCGCACCGGCTTGCGGACCAGCGCCGCCTCACCCTCACGAAAGCGCAGCCAGAAGCCGTCTATGCGCTGCGCGAGCTCAGCGGCCGAGAGCGCTGGGCCGGCCTCGCTCATACCAGCTCGATGGCCATGGCCGTGCCTTCACCACCGCCAATGCACAGCGTGGCGACGCCCTTCTTCAGGCCGCGAGCCTTGAGCGCATGGATCAGCGTGACAAGGATGCGGGCGCCGGACGCGCCGATCGGGTGGCCCAGCGCACAGGCGCCGCCGTTGACGTTGACGATGTCGTGGCTGATGCCGAGTTCTTTCATGGCGGCCATGGGCACGACGGCGAAGGCTTCATTGACTTCCCAGAGGTCCACGTCTTTCACGCTCCAGCCGATTTTCTTGAGCAGCTTGTTGACGGCGCCCACCGGCGCGGTGGTGAACCATTCGGGTTCCTGCGAGAAGGTGGCGTGGCCGACGATGCGGGCGATGGGCTTGGCGCCCAGCTCTTTGGCCGTTGATTCACGCGCCAGCACCAGGGCGGCGGCGCCGTCGTTGATGGAGGAGCTGGAGGCGGCCGTGATGGTGCCGTCTTTCTTGAAGGCGGGCTTGAGCGTGGGGATTTTGTCGAGCTTGACCTTGCCCGGGCCTTCGTCGATGGAGATGACGGTCTCGCCGGCGCGGCCCTTGACGGTGACGGGGGTGATTTCGGCCTTGAAGGCGCCGGACTCGGTGGCGGCCTTGGCGCGCTGCACGCTGGCGGTGGCGAAGGCGTCCTGGGCTTCGCGCGTGAATTTGTATTTGTCGGCGCACTGCTCGCCGAAGGTGCCCATGGCGCGGCCGGGTTCATAAGCGTCTTCGAGGCCGTCGAGCATCATGTGGTCAAAGATGCGGTCGTGGCCGATGCGGATGCCGCTGCGGCCCTTGAGCAGCAGGTGCGGCGCGTTGGTCATGCTTTCCATGCCGCCCGAAACCATGACGTCGCGGCTGCCGGCGACGAGCTGGTCGTGCGCGAGCATGGTGGCTTCCATGCCGGAGCCGCACATCTTGGACAGGGTGACGGCGCCGACGCTGGCGGGCAGGCCGCCCTTGAAGCCGGCCTGGCGCGCAGGGGCCTGGCCCTGGCCGGCCATCAGGCAGTTGCCGAACAGCACTTCATCGACCTTGCCGGCCGCGATGCCCGAGCGTTCAATGGCGGCCTTGATGGCGGCGCCGCCGAGGTCGTGGGCCGAGAGGCTGCTGAAGTCGCCCTGGAAGCCGCCCATGGGGGTGCGGGCTGCGCCGAGGATGACGATGGGGTCTTGGTTGGAGTTGGACATGTCGAGTTTCCTTTCAGTTGGTTCAGCTTAGGGGGTGGGCCGTGGCATTTTTGCCTCCAGCGCCTTGACGAAATTCGGGTCGATATCGGCTCGCTGCGGTGTGGCCTCGGCGAGCTTCAGTCGCTTCCAGGCCATGGCGTAGTTGCCGCTGGTGTAGTCGGCAATCGCCCAGTTCTGCAGGTTCAGCGTATGGTTCGGTGCTTTTTGGTAGATGGCTTCATAACGCCTGACAGCCTCGGCCATCAGGGTTGGATTGCTCACCACGCCCGCCGCGATTCCAATCGTCCTGGCGTAATCGACGGCAAGATCGATGTCGCCGGGCGCCAGTTTTTCAACTTCGGCAAACAGGCCCAGTGAAGCAAGAAGGCCCTGGTCGCTGCTGGCGGACGCTGCCGCCATGCCCCACAAGGCGGAAACGCTTTTCGGGTCGATCATCCAGGCCTGGTTGAAACGCCGCATGGCATTTTCCGGGTTGCCCTGGCGCAAAAACTGCCAGCCCCGCTCCGCAACATCTTTCGCCGCCTTTGGCCTGTCACCCGGGTAGCGGGCGTCAACCTCGACCAGGAATGCGGCGTCCGCCGCCTTCTGTTGTTCAGTCTTCTGCAAGTTGCCGTATTTGGGCAGCAGCGAGATGTCCTGCGAGAAGGCAAGACCGCAGAAAAAAGCCAGCGCCGCAAAAAGCGCCCATGTCCTGATGAGGGGAGTTGTCATGGCCATTTCCTTCAGTCTCGTTGTTATGTTCCGCCGCCAGTCCCCGCCTCAAGGGGTCAGGCCGCTGAGGCCCGTCAACACCGGTTCGGGCGGCAGCTGCGTCAGCACCTCATCGTGGGGAGCGCCGGGGCTGTGAAGCGCGCTGAAGCGCTTTTCGCGCTCGTAGGGAAACACGTCGTGCACATGGCCGGCCTGGATGCGGGCCTGGTGTTTCTGCCAGAAATCGGCGTCCAGCAGGTTGGCGTGGTGCTTCATGAAGACCTCGCGCACCGCGTCGTTGCCGAGCAAAAATGGCTCGAAGGTTTCGGGGAACACGTCCTTGGGGCCGACGGAGTACCAGACCTCGCCGCTCATCTCTTCTTCCTCGGTGCGGGCCTCGGGCACCTTGCGGAAGTTGCAGTCGGTGATGTATTCGATCTCGTCGTAGTCGTAGAACACGACCTTGCCGTGGCGCGTGATGCCGAAGTTCTTCCAGAGCATGTCGCCGGGGAAGATGTTGGCGGCGACCAGGTCCTTGATGGCGTTGCCGTACTCGACGACGGCGCGCTCGATCTGGTCTTTGGCGGCGGGCTCGTTGACGCCGGCGTCGAAGGCTTCCTGCAGGTAGATGTTGAGCGGGATCATGCGGCGCTCGATGTAGACGTGCTTGATGATGACCTCGGTCTGGCCGTCGCCGTCGCGGTCGCTGATCTCGAGCTGGCTGGGCGCGAACTTTTCGATCTCGGCGATCAGCTCGTCGTCGAAGCGGTCGCGCGGGAAGGCGACCTCGCTGTATTCCTGGGTGTCGGCCATGCGGCCGACGCGGTCGTGCTGCTTGACCAGCAGGTACTTGCCCTTGATCTGCTCGCGCGTGGTGTCTTTCTGCGGCGGGTAATAGTCCTTGATGACCTTGAAGACATAGGGGAAGGACGGCAGGTCGAACACCAGCATGACCATGCCCTTGATGCCGGGCGCGATGCGGAACTTGTCGGTGGAGTGCCGCAGGTGGTACAGGAAGTCGCGGTAGAAAAGCGTCTTGCCCTGCTTGGCCAGGCCCAGCGCGTTGTAGATTTCGGCGCGCGGCATGTGCGGCATCATGCTGCGCAAAAACTGCACATAGGCCGAGGGTAT
Organism: Polaromonas sp. P1_F2; assembly: GCF_056405735.1. Classification (NCBI taxonomy): domain Bacteria; kingdom Pseudomonadati; phylum Pseudomonadota; class Betaproteobacteria; order Burkholderiales; family Comamonadaceae; genus Polaromonas; species Polaromonas sp. P1_F2. The sequence goes on from NZ_JBFUBN010000010.1 coordinate 96,508, forward strand.
GCCCATGTCGACCATGAAATAGGCGCGGGCGAAGCTGAAGAGGATCAGCAGGTCGTCTTCGCCGAACAAGGCCGCGTCTATGACCAGCTTGCCCGCCTTGTTGTGCAGCACCGGCAGCGCGAAGGGCACTTCGTTGAAGCCGTTGATGATCTTGCCGACGACGTAAGCGCCCTTGTTGCGAAAGAACAGGCTGGTCAGCACCTGGATCTGGAAGTTGGCGCGCAGCTTGACGTCGGCGAAGCGCTCGCTGATGGCCTCGAGCACGTAGCCGGCGTCGCGCTCGAGGTTGTCGAAGGGCAGGCGCAGGTCGAAGTCGCGCACCAGCTGCAGCAGCACCTCGCGCATGTTGTCGCGTGTGGGGTAGTAGGCGCGGTAGGTGGGCTGCGAGGCGAGCTCGTCGTTCTCGATGTACTCGGTGCTGACGGCCGGGCGCACGAAGATGAAGTCGTTCTGGAAGTAGCTGCGGTGCAGGATCTTGGTGGTGACCGAGTTGAAGAAGGTCTCGGCGAGTTCGGGCTGGTGGTGGTTGACCAGCAGGCCGATGTAATGGAGCTTGACCTGCTGCCAGACGTCCATGGGCTGCTCGCCGGCCTTGAACTCGCGCTCCAGGCGGGTGGAGGCCTCGCGCACGCGCAGGTCGTAGAACTCGATGCGCTCGCGCTGGGCGCGCTGCTGGCCGTGCCAGTCGGCGGTTTCAAAGCGGTGCTTGGCGCGCGCGGACTCGGTGCGGAACAGCTGGTAGTGGCGGTTGAAGCCGTCCATCATCGCCTTGGCGATGTCGTAGGCGATGCTCGAGTCCAGGCGCTGCGGGAACATGGCGGCTTCCGCTCAGACCAGCTGCTGCTGCGTGCCGCCGCCCACACGGGCCATCCACACGTCCCAGACGCGGTCTACGGCCTTGCTGTAGAGCATGTCGAGTTCAGCGGGGCCGGAGACGCTCATCTGCAGGTCCTGCAGCAGGCCGTCGTGCACGCCGAAGGCCCAGCCGTGCACGGTGACCTCCTGGCCGCGCGCCCAGGCATCGACCATGACGGTGCTGACCGAGACGTTGACCACCTGCTCGATGACGTTGATGTCGCACAGGGCCTGGGCGCGCACTTCCTCAGGGAGGCTGTCGAGCAGCTGGCGATGGCGGTGCCGCACGTCCTGGATGTGGCGTATCCAGTTGTCGGCCAGGCCGATGCGCGCGCCTTCAAGCGCGGCCTGCACGCCGGAGCAGCCGTAGTGGCCGACGACCATGATGTCCTTGACCTTGAGGCGCTCGACGGCGAACTGGATGGCCGAGAGCGCGTTGAGGTCGGAGTGCACGACGATGTTGGCGACGTTGCGGTGCACGAAGACCTCGCCGGGCTCGAGGCCGGTGATCTGGTTGGCGGGCACGCGGCTGTCGGAGCAGCCTATCCACATGTACTTGGGCGTCTGCTGCTTCACCAGGCTGGTGAAGAAGCCTGGCCGTTCGGCTTCCATCTGCGCGGCCCAGGCGCGGTTGTGGGCGAAAAGGTCTTGGAGCGAGGTGGTCATGGGCGTATTTTCACCTGAGCGCGGGGATGCCGCCCGGGAAGCGACTGAATGTCATGTTTCATCGAACCCCCTCGGCTTTAAAAGCGCTTTTTCGGCCAGGCATTTTTCCGTCATGATGGCGAGTTCCTTGTCGCTGTGCGGGTCCGAAGGTGTGGGGTTAGCCCCGGACTTCACGATCGATGCATCGATCAACAAAGGCCCTTCGCCGGAAAAATCGCAGACAAACCGGTATTTGCCGTCAGAAAGCGAGGCAGTCAGCAGCTTCCGGGTCTGGTGCATCTTGCCGCTCTGGTAGCACCACCTGCCCACTTCACCGTCACCCTGGACCAGCCCGGTCAGGCAGCGGTCCCCTTCGCGTTCATAGAAGGCGGCCGTGCCCCCTGTGAGAAGTGGGCGCAGGCTCTTGAAGTCGGGCGTTGGGCCGTGCGAATACATCAACTGCTGGGCGGGAAAAGGATTTCCGGCGCCATGGGTGTATTCAAACAGCGTGAGGTTTCCCATGCTTGCCCACTTGAACTGCTCACATCCCGTGTGAAGCGCCTGGCCCTTGGCGGTAAAACCCATGGGTTCGTCAAGGTCGATGCTGACGGTTGTGCCGTCCCGCAAGGTGAGGCCGACGGCGTACGCCGCGAAACGGCCTTTGAGGGCGAGAACGGCTTCCTCGGAGGTCTCCCCCACTCTTGAGGCATCCAGAAATACGTTGACGGCCTTACCCCGCAGCGATTCGGGGACGCCGCATTCGAATGTGGCGTCGGCTTGCGGCACTGCCGCGTAGGGCAGGGGCTCGTCTTTCTCGCACGCAGCGAGAAGCGCGGCAAGCGCGAGCACAAGGATCCATTTGAGCTTCTGATGCATCACCGGCATGGGCACTGGCCTCACATGGTCTCGGCGAACAGCTCGCGGCCTATCAGCATGCGGCGTATTTCGCTGGTGCCGGCGCCGATTTCATAGAGCTTGGCGTCGCGCCAGAGGCGGCCCAGCGGGTAGTCGTTGATGTAGCCGTTTCCGCCGTGGATCTGCAGGCCCTCGCCGGCCATCCAGGTGGCTTTTTCGGCGCACCAGAGGATGACGGAGGCGCAGTCCTTGCGGACCTGGCGCACGTGGTCGGTGCCCAGCATGTCGAGGTTTTTGGCGACGGTGTAGGCGAAGGCGCGGCCGGCCTGCAGCACGGTGTACATGTCGGCGACCTTGCCCTGGATCAGCTGGAACTCGCCGATGCTCTGGCCGAACTGCTTGCGGTCGTGGATGTAGGGCACAACGCTGTCCATGACGGACTGCATGATGCCCAGCGGGCCGCCGGTGAGCACGGCGCGCTCGTAGTCGAGGCCGCTCATGAGCACCTTGGCGCCGCTGTTGAGGCCGCCGAGGATCTGGCTGGCGGGCACTTCGACGTTGTTGAAGACCAGCTCGCCGGTGTGGCTGCCGCGCATGCCGAGCTTGTCGAGCTTTTGCGCGACGGAAAAGCCCTTCATGCCTTTTTCGATCAGGAAGGCGGTGACGCCGCGCGCGCCGAGTTCGGGTTCGGTCTTGGCGTAGACCACCAGGGTGTCGGCGTCAGGGCCGTTGGTGATCCACATCTTGCTGCCGTTGAGCAGGTAATAACCGCCCTTGTCCTCGGCCTTGAGCTTCATGCTGATGACGTCGCTGCCGGCGCCGGGCTCGCTCATGGCGAGCGCGCCCACGTGTTCGCCGCTGATGAGTTTGGGCAGGTATTTTTTGCGCTGCTCGTCGCTGCCGTTGCGCTTGATCTGGTTGACACAGAGATTGCTGTGCGCGCCGTAGGACAGGCCGACGGAGGCGCTGGCGCGGCTGATCTCTTCCATGGCAATCATGTGGGCCAGGTAGCCCATGTTGGCGCCCCCGTATTCCTCGCCCACGGTGATGCCGAGCACGCCGAGCGCGCCCATTTTTTGCCACAGGTCCATGGGGAACTGGTCGCTGCGGTCGACCTCGGCCGCGCGCGGGGCGATTTCGGCCTGGGCGAATTCGCGCACCGCGTCGCGCAGGGCGTCGATGTCTTCACCGAGCATGAAGTTGAGTCCGGGCATATTGGTCATGATGGGCTTTCTGGGAGCGAATGATGGGTTGGATGAGTCAGTAGGTCTTGGGCACGGGCACCAGGGTCTGCTGCATCAGGGCGCAGGCGCTTTCCTTGCCGCCGGGCGCGACGTGCGTGACTTCGGCGGTGGTGACGATGATGCGCTTGCCGGCCTTGGCGACACGGCCCAGGGCGCGCAGCTCACCGTCCTTGAAACCGGCCATGAAGTTGATCTTGTATTCGACGGTGGTGACTTCGGAGTCTTCCGCGGCCACGGTGAGGGCCGCGTAGCCGCCGGCGATGTCGGCCAGCGCGCCCATGGCGCCGCCGTGAAAGCCGCCCTGCTGCTGCGTGACGCGCTCCGAATAGGGCAAGGCAACCTCGCAAAGGCCGGGCTCCACGCGCAGCAGCCGGGCGCCCAGGTGCTGCATCAGGCCCTGGCGCAGGAAGCTGGCTTCGATGCGCTGGAACAGGGCTGTCGGGGCGGCGGGAGTGTCCATAAAAAGCCTTTTACGAGCTGCGGGGAATCGCGGTTTTGATTGACGTTTACGTAAACGTCAATTATGGCGTATTTGCGGGCCGCCCGGCTTTGACCCGGCGCGGCCTGGGGCCAAAGTGGCCGGGCCTAGGCTGGCCTAGGGCTTGCCGGCCTTGGCCTTCTCGGTTTTGGCGAGCAGGGCCTTGGCTTCTTTTTCGTGGGTGCGGATTTCGTCGAGGTTGGCCTGCAGGTCGAGCATCTGGGCTTCGAGCTTCTTGCGGTGCTCCGTCAGGATGGCCAGGAATTTCTTGAGCTGCGGGGCGGTGTCGCGCGGGCTGTCGTAGGAGTCGATGATTTCCTTGGCCTCCACCAGCGACAGCCCCAGGCGCTTGGCGCGCAGCGTGAGCTTGAGCCGGGTGCGGTCGCGCGCGGTGTAGACGCGGTTGCGGCCGCCCGCCCCTTCGCGCTGCGGCTGCAGCAGGCCCATGTCTTCGTAGAACCGCATGGCGCGCGTGGTCAGGTCAAACTCTTTTGCCAGGTCGCTGATGGTGTAGGTGGTGGCCATGGTGTGAAGTCTTGTGCAAACCCTGGGCAAACGCGGGCGACAGCGCAAAACGGGTGCTGTCCCTACAATGCCTGTGTATGACGTTTACGTAAACGTCAAATATACCGCGAATATTGCCATGAACCTCCTCGAGCAGCAACTCCACTACCCCTTCGGCGACACCCTTCCGGCCCAGGGCACGACGCTGGAGGTGGCGCCCGGCGTGAAGTGGATACGCATGGCGCTGCCCTTCGCGCTGGACCACATCAACCTGTGGCTGCTGCGCGACGAGATGGACGACCCGAACCGGCCGGGCGTGAAGCTCCAGGGCTGGACCATCGTTGATTGCTGCATCAGCCGCGAGGAATCAAAAGCCCAGTGGGAAGCGATTTTTGCGACGCAGCTCGAAGGCCTGCCGGTTCTGCGCGTGATCGTGACGCACATGCACCCCGACCACATCGGCCTGGCATCCTGGCTGTGCGAACGCTGGGCCTGCCGTTTGTGGGTCAGCGCCACCGATTACCACTCGGCGCGCATAGGCTCGCAAAGCACCACGGGTTTCGGCGGCGAAAGCGCCGCGCGCTTTTTTGCCTCGCACGGCCTGGTGGACCCGGAGTCCATCGAAAAAATCCGCGGCCGGGCCAGCTACTACCCGGGCATGGTGCCCTCGGTGCCGGCAAGTTATGTGCGCATCATGGACGGCATGACGGTGCGCATAGGCGGGCGCGACTGGCGCTGCATCAGCGGCTACGGCCACGCGCCCGAGCACATCGCGCTGCATTGCCAGGAGCTTGACACGCTGATCAGCGGCGACATGGTGCTGCCGCGCATTTCGACCAATGTGAGCGTCTACGACATGGAGCCCGAGTCCAACGCGCTCACGCTGTTCCTGGAATCGATCGACAAATTCCTGCCGCTGGACAAGGACACGCTGGTGCTGCCCTCGCACGGCAAGCCATTCCGCGGCCTGCACACCCGCATAGGCCAGTTGCACGACCACCACCGCGACCGCCTGGCCGAAGTCATGCAAGCCTGCGAAGCGGCACCCTGCAGCGCCGCCGACATCCTGCCCATCATGTTCCCCCGCAAGCTGGACCTGCACCAGACCACCTTCGCCATGGGCGAAGCGGTGGCGCATCTGCATGCGCTGTGGTTCCAGGAAAAGCTGACGCGCATGCTAAGCCCAGACGGCATCTACCGCTTCAGCAGCGTGTGACGTAGGGCTCTCTAACCCAGCAGGGGCCGCGGAACTGGCTTTGCCAGGCCGCAGGCGCAGCGCCCCCTCGGGGGGCAGCGCATTACACGAAGTGAAAAGCGTGGGGGCCTAATGCCGCCACTTGCGATTGGCAGTCACCAAAGCCGTGACATAGCCATGCAGCCAGTCGAAGTTGATCGGCTTTTGCAGCAGGTGGGCTTCGGCCGGCAGGCCGCCGCGCGCCTTGACGGCTTCGGGCGCCAGGCCGCTGATGACGACGATCTGCATGTCGGAGAGCTGCAGGTTGCGTTTGCAGGCCTTGAGCATTTCAATGCCGTCGACCCCGGGCATGGACAGGTCGGTGATCAGCAGGTCGGGCCGCATGCTCGCGATGTCCATCATGGCTTCGAGCGCCGAGGGCATGAAGGTGCAGTCGACCGGCAGGTCCCAGTCCTCGAACTGGCAGCGGTAGAGCTCGCGGGTGTTCTCGTCGTCTTCGACCATCAGCACGCGCAGGCGGTGCTTGGGGTCGGTGTCCGCCCGCGAGAGTTGCGGGTTGTTCTTGGCAAGGTAAGCGTTGATGGATTGCAGCGCGATGCGGCGATGGCCGCCCAGCGTTTTCCAGGCCTCGATCTCGCCTTTTTCCACCAGCGATTGCACGGTGGCGACGGACAGGCCCAGCAGCTTGGCCGCATAGCTGGTGCCGCAGTAATCCTCGCTCGAGAAATCCGAAGCGGTGATGGCGGCCTCGAAGGACTTGGGTTCACGCATGGTCAGTCTCGTAAAGGATTGTTTTTCGCATTTTTCGCATTTTAATCAATTCGTTCTAAAAAGCCCTAGAAAAAACACGAGAAAAGAGGTGAAAACATCCTTCTGTGCGGGTAATTACTCCCGATCAGGACACATCGCGTCACATCAGGACACATCAGGACGTCTGCGGCGTTTTCGGCAGGGTGAAGAAAAAGGTCGCGCCCTGGCCGGGTGAGGACTCCGCCCACAGCCTGCCGCCATGGCGCTTGATGACCCGGCTGGAGGTGGCCAGGCCTATGCCGGTGCCGGGAAATTCCGAGGCGGCATGCAGGCGCTGGAAGGGGTTGAAGAGCTTGTCGGCGTAGGCCATGTCAAAACCGGCGCCATTGTCGCGCACAAAGTACACGGGAAGCCCCGCGGCGTCCTGGGTATGGCCGACGGTGATCTCGGCCACGCCCTCGTGGGAGCTGAACTTCCAGGCGTTGCCGAGCAGGTTTTCCATGACCACGCGGACCAGCCGGGCGTCGCCGTGGGCCTTCAGCCCTTTTTCGATGCTCACCACTGCCTTGCGTTCGGGGTCGCGCGACTGCCACTCGTCCATGATGCTGCGCGCCAGCGCCGACAGGTCCACCGTCTTGTTGCTCAGGGGCGCGCGCGACACCTGCGCCAGCGACAGCAGGTCTTCGATCAGCTGGCCCATCTGCGCCACGCCGGCCTGGATGCGCGACAGGTAGTGCGTGACCCTGTCGCCGGCGTCGGCGCCCAGCTGCTTGGCCAGCAGGCGGCTGAAGCCGTCCACGGTGTTGAGCGGCGAACGCAGGTCGTGCGACACCGAATAGGAAAAAGCCTCGAGTTCGTGGTTGGACAGCCGCAAGGCGGCTTCGATGGCCTTGATCTCGGTGATGTCGGCGTCTATGCCGACCCAGAAGGCCACCTGGCCCTGTTCGTCCAGCACGGGCGACGCACGGTAGGACATGGTGTGGGTGCTGCCGTCGCGGGCCAGCACGCGGCGTATGCCCATGAAGGGCGTCTGCGCGGCCTTGGCGGTCACCCACGTGGCCTTGACGTCGGGAAGGTCTTCGGGGTGGATGACGGAGAACCACTGGGTGCCGGTCCAGTCCTCGAGCTTGCCGCCGACCAGGTCGAACCAGGCGCGGTTGAAGTAGGTGGCCGCGCCGTCGGGGTTGATGGTCCACACCACCTGGGGCGCCTGCTCGGCCAGCGCGCGGAACAAGGCCTGCTGGCGCTCCAGCGCCAGCGTGCGCTCGGCCACCTTCTGCTCCAGCCCGGTGTTGAGCTGGCTGACTTCCTCGAGCAGGCGGGCGTTCTCGATGGCGATGGATGCCAGCTGCGCGAGTTCGAGTGCGACGTATTCGTCCTGCTGCGTGAACTCGCCTTCGTACTTGTCGGACAGCTGCAGCAGCCCGATGTTGCGGCCGTCGCGCCCGGTCAGCGGCACGGCCAGCCAGCCGCGCATGGCGGGGTGTTCGCCTGCATAGCTGCCGAAACCGCGCCAGCGCGGATGGGCTTCGAGCTCGGCCTGCGTCATGCGCATGGAGCGGTTGGTCTGGCAGACCATCGCATAGATGCCGGTGCCGTCGGGCGGCTCGATGAGGTCGCGGTATTTCGCGTATTTGTCGGACAGCGAGAGCGCGTTGATGGCCTGCTTCCAGTCGTTGCTGACGGTCAGGCTGACGATGGACTGGTGCGCGCCCACCACGCCCCTGGCCTGTTCGGCGACCTCATGCATGGTGCCTTCCAGCGTCTGGTGCCAGGTGATGGCCTGCGCGGCGTCGGCGGCGCGCTGCAGGGTGAACAGGTGCTCCTGCACGTCGCGCTCGGCCTTGCGCTGGGCCGTGATGTCCATCGCCAGCACAAACCGGGCGGGCACGCCGGCGTACTGGATGGGCCGCGACACGGCGTGGACGGAAAAAACCGAGCCGTCTTTGCGGCGGTGCTGCCAGTCGCCCTTCCTTTCGACCGAGTCGTCTTCAAGCGCCCGCTCCAGGCGAGAGTGCTCGACCTCGGGACGGATATCGAACAGGGTCATGCCCAGGAATTCGGCCGCCGAGTAGCCGTAGCTGTCCACCGCCGCCTTGTTGACGTTGAGGAAACGCTTGGTGGCGACGTCGAACACCCACATGGGGACCGGCGCCATTTCAAACAGGGCCGCGTAGCGCTGTTCGCTGTCCATCAGCGCCTGCTCGGCCCGCTTGCGCTGCGTGACATCGCGCTCCACCGCCACCCAGTGCGTGAAAAGGCCTTTGGCGTCGGCGATGGGGACGATATCGAGGTCCACCCAGAACTCATCGCCGCCCTTGGTGTAGTTGATCAGTTCGGCCCGCACCGGCTGCCACGCCTCCAGCGCGGCGCGGATGCGGTCGAGTTCGGCCCGTTGTGTGTTGGGGCCCTGCAGCAGGCGCGGCGTCCGGCCCAGCACTTCTTCGCGGGTGTAGCCGGTGCGGCGCTCGAAGGCGTCGTTGACGAAGACGATGCGCGGGCCGGGCGCGTCGATCGGCCCGGCCTCGGTGATCAGCACGATGTCGTTGAGGCGGGAGACGCAGGACTCCAGCAGGCGCAGGTGCTCCTGCGCCTGGTGCTGCTCGGTGATGTCCTGCAGCACGCCGACCAGGCTCACGACCTTGCCGTCCCGCTGCAGCGCGCGGCCTCGCGTGCGTACCCAGATGCGCCGGCCCTTCTCGGTGATGAGCGGCAGCTCCAGGTCCCATGGCGTGCCGTGAAGGAAGGCGGCTTCAGCCGCGGCCCTGACGACAGGCTGCGCTTCCGGCGCATAAGAACGGATCGCATGCCCTATGCTCAGCCTGGCCCCGGGTTCCAGGTCATGGATGCGGTAGATTTCCTGGGACCAGTACGGCGTCATGGTGTCGACCTGGACTTCCCACCCGCCGATTTTGGCGAGCTCGCCGGTGCGGTTCAGCAACTCGGTGCCGCGGGCAATTTCCAGTTCCGCCTGCTTGCGGTCGGTGATCTCCTGGAGCACGCCGGAGCGGCGCGGCTCATGCCCCGGCTGGCCGTCCTGCCGATCATGGGCGCGGCCCATCAGGTGGATCCAGCGCACCTCGCCGGCCGCCGTGATGACGCGGAACTCGACGTCCAGCGGCAGGCCGCCCTCGACGGCGGCGTCGCGCCTGGCCTTGAAGTCCCGGCGGTCGCCGGGGTGGATGAGCTGCAGGAAGGCTTCGCGGCTGGCGGCGAACGCCGCCTTGTCCACGCCGAGCAAGTCATAGACCTCGTCGGACCACCAGGTCTTTTCGGTGCCGACGTCAAGCTGCCAATACCCTATGCGTCCCAGCCGCTGGGCATCCTGCAGCCTGCGCTGGATGGCTTCGCTGTTCGCCAGTTCCGCCTCCAGGGCGCCGCGGTGCTTCTGCAGCGATTCGGCCATGCGGTTAAAGCCGGCGGAGATCCGGGAGAACTCCCCGCCGTCATCGGACGGGCCGACCGGGATGCGCACGTCCAGCCGCCCGTCCTCGATGCGCCGGGTTGCCTCCAGGATGTTGCGCGTGGGGCGCACGATGGCGCGCCCGCCCATCATCCAGGCGAGCAGGCCGCTCAGGAAGGCCAGCGAGGAGAGCACGCCCAATTCCAGCCACAGCTGGCGCTGGGAGGCTCCCACCACGAGGTTGTGGTCCAGGCTGACCGCCACAAAAAACGCCTCGCCCGCGTTGCTGCTGCTGGGCATGTAGGCCCACAGCCGGCGCTTGCCCGCGCCGTCCGGGCCGTCGGCAGTGCCGGTCCGCATGGCCTTGACCGCCTCGCGCAGCACCGGGCTGGCGGCCTTCTGGCCGATACGGATGGGCAGGGCCGGTTTTCCGGCCAGCAGCACGCCGTTGCGGTCGTGGATGCCGAGCGCGGCGCCGGGGGGCAATTCGATGCCCAGCGCCGACTTGGCCATTTCGGCCAGGTCCACCGACGCATAGGCCACCATCAGGACATGCCCCTCGCGGTCCAGCAGGGGGAGCGCGAAGCTGATGGAGGGTATGCCCGTGGCGCGGCCCACGATGTATTCGCCGGTCACGAAGCTGCGGCGGGCCACGGCTTCGCGGAAATACGCGCGGTCACCCAGGTAGTTCAGCGTCGAATTGGGAATCCCATTGCACAGCGCCCGGCCATCCATGCCCACAATGCCCAGGTTGGCGTACAGCGGGAACTGCCGGTTCAGCTCCACCAGGTAGGCGTCGCAGCGCCCGCCCCTGCCGCCTTTGACGGTTTTGCCGGCCTCGTCGCTCAGCAACTCGGGCGCATGGACGACGGCCGTGAGCACCTGGCGCGCCGTCTCGGCCAGTTGCTGCTGGTTGGAGGCCGCCAGCGAGGCCGCGAACTGCAGGTCGGTCATGGCCCGCTCGACGGCGATATCGGCGTTGTAGACAGCCTTGAAGATGGACAGGCCGAACAGCGGAACAATCGCGGCCAGCACCAGGATGACGAGGCGGGTCCGCAGCGTGATCTGAACCTTCATCGCGGCCATCTCTCAGGAGCCCGCCGAAGCCGCGCGGGCGCCCTGCACCGCAGGAATCTCAACCGGCCGCGATGGATTCATTGACATCCAGCCAATAGGCCTGGAGCCGCTGGAGTTTTTCCGTGAGGTCTCCGAAATCCACGGGCTTGCGGACAAAACCGTTGGCGCCGGCCTGGTAGCAGGCCACGATGTCGGAGCGCTCGCTGGAAGACGTCAGCATGACCACCGGCACCAGGGCCGTGAGCGGATTGGCGCGCACACTGCGCAGCACATCCAGCCCCGACAGCTTGGGCAGCTTCATGTCCAGCAGGATGAACGAGGGCTGCCGCTGCGTGTCGCGCCCCGCGTGGCTGCCCTGCCCGAAGAGATAGTCCAGCGCCTGCACGCCGTCGCGGGCAACCGCGATCTCGGCGGTGACGCCCTGCTCCTCCAGAGTCAGGACGGTCAGCTCCAGGTGGTCGGGATTGTCTTCAACTACGAGTATGAGCTTGTCGTTCATGGAGGTGCTTGAGAGGTACGACATCAATTCCCTGGGGGTTCTGGCATTTTTGATATTTTTGTCATATTACCAAGTAACGCTGACATGTACTACTTTGTTATCGATGATCCCCGAAAGGCCAAGGTTTGGCCCAACCGCTTGAGCGGCATGCACGCCAGGCTACCAGCGCGGAATCGCTTCGTCTTTGAGCTGGCCGCGCAATTCGGCGTAGTCGGGCACGATGGTGCGCACCGTGTCCCAGAAGCGCGGGCTGTGGTCCATCACGCGCAGGTGGCTCAGCTCGTGCACCACCACGTAGTCGATCACCGACTGCCTGAAATGCACCAGCCGCCAGTTCAGCCGGATGGAACCGTCGGCGCTGGCGCTGCCCCAGCGCGTGCCGGCGCTGGACAGGCTGAGCTTGTGCCACTGCACGCCGAGTTGCGGCGCGAAATGGTTGAGCCGCTCGATAAAGATCCGCTTGGCCTGGCGCATCAGCCAGGCCTGCACGGCATCGCGGATCTGCTCGGCCGACGCGTGGTGGGGCAGGCCCACGTGCAAGGTCAGCTGCGCCACGCCGGGCAGCGTGTCGTTGGCCGCATCGCCGTTGCCTTGCAGCAGCACCTCGGGCGTGTTGGGCGTGTGGGTCTTGAGTTCAGCACCTATGCCGCCGAAGGCATGCCGCGGGTCTATCACCACGATGACCTGGTCGCCCAGGAACGGCAGGGTGGTGCCGTCCTTCCACTCGATACGCGCGGACTCCATGCGCTCGTGGCGCTCACGGGTCTCCTGCAGCTTGGCGAGTATCCAGCCGGACTTTTCAAGCACGGCCTTGTCGATCTCATAGAGCGGCACCCACTTGGGCGCGCTCACCGTGAGGCCGTCGGCGCCGGCTGAAAAGCCTATGGTCTTGCGTTTGCTGCGCCGGAATTCGTAGGCCACCAGGATGCCGTCCAGTACAGACTCGCGCGTGGCGCGCGGATGGCGGAAGGTGGCCGGCGCCAGCGCCTGCTGCAGGCTTTGGGCGGGAAGCTGCGGCCCGATGAACTCGGCTTCGGCCTCGGCGGCCGGCTGCGGCCGCGGGACGGAAGCCACCGGTTTGGGGGCGCGCGGCTTTGCCGGGGGTTTGCCGGTTTTCGGGCCCGCGCTGCGAACCGGCGGCGCGGGATGGGCGTCAAACAGGTCGAGCGTGAACTGGAGAAGCCGTTGCATCACATCAGTTTAGCGCGGCGCGATAAGCGCAGGCACCGCTCAGGTATTCGACACGGCGGGCGCGTAGGCCTCGGGATCGAGCCGGTGCATTTCCGATTCGATCCAGGCTTCCACTTCGCGCATCAATTCGTCCGGCTGCCGGCCCGCGCTGGGGATGGGCTTGCCGATGGAGATGTCGACAATGCCCGGCTTCTTGATGAAGGCCTTGCGCGGCCAGCATTTGGCCGAAGTGACGGCGATGGGGATCACCGGCGCGCCGGTTTCAATGGCCAGGCGCGTGCCGCCCGATTTGTAGGTGCCCTTCTGGCCGCGCGGGATGCGCGTTCCTTCGGGAAACATGATGACCCAGGTGCCTTGCGCCATCAGGCGCTTGCCCTGCATCACGACCTTGTTGAAGGCCTGGGCACGCTGGCTGCGGTCGATGTGGATCATGTCCATGCGTGCCATCGCCCAGCCGAAGAAGGGCACATACAGCAGCTCCTTCTTGAAGACGTAGGCCAGCGGATGCGGCATCAGCGTGGGCATGCACAGGGTCTCCCAGGTGCTCTGGTGCTTGAGCAGCAGCACCGCGGCGCTGGTTTCGCCGGTGGGCAGGTTTTCCATGCCGGTCACGCGGTTCTTGATGCCCAGGATGAAGGTGCCGCCGCTGACCGCCACGCGCAGCCAGCCCGCGCACATCCAGTACATGGTGGTGCTGCTGACGAAGAGCGACGCGATGACCACGAAGGTGGCCCACGGAATGATGGTGACGGACATCCACAAAAGGTGCAGGACGGAGCGGATAAAGGGCATGTGGGAGCTTCCGGCTATCGGTCAGGTTGTATAGGTTGTAAGGGACGGCAAGCGGTTTTCCGCGGAACGCGCGATGTTCAGATGGCCACCGGCAGCGGCCGTGCGCCGCGTTCCAGCAGGAAATCGGCGAAGGCCGGCAAGTCCGCATGCAGTGTGGTGCCGGCCGGCAGGCCCTCGGGCTGGCCGCCGCCCCGGTACTGGGCCGACTTGCCCGTGAGCACCAGGTGCGGCTCGCAGCCGGCCGCGGCGCCGGCCTGCAGGTCGCGCAGCGAATCACCGACCGTGGGCACGCCCGCCAGCTGCACGCCGAAACGCGCGCCTATCTGCTCGAACAGGCCGGGCAAGGGCTTGCGGCAGGTGCAGCTTTCCTCGGGGCTGTGCGGGCAATAAAACACCGCGTCGATGCGGCCGCCGACGGCGGCCAGCATCTTGTGCATCTTGGCATGCATGGCGTTGAGCGAGGCCACGTCGAACAGGCCGCGCCCCAGGCCAGACTGGTTGGACGCGATCACCACATGCCAGCCCGCATGGTTGAGCCGCGCGATCGCCTCCAGCGAACCGGGCAGCGGCAGCCATTCGTCCGGCGATTTGACGAAGTCGTCGCTGTCGCTGTTGATGGTGCCGTCGCGGTCGAGGATGACGAGTTTCATGGTGTTGCCTTTAAAAACTCAGGAGGCCAACTTGGAGAGGTCGGCCACGCGATTCATGGCCTGGTGCAAAGTGGCCAGCAGCCCCAGCCGGTTCGCGCGCAGCGCCGGGTCTTCAGCATTGACCATCACGCCGTCGAAGAAGGCATCGACCGGTGCTTTCAGGGCGGCCAGCGCCTGCAGCGAGGCGGCGTAATCGCCGGAGGCAAAAGCCGCTTCGGCCTTGGGGCCGACGGCCTTCAATGCGTCGGCGAGCGATTTCTCGGCGGCTTCCTGCAGCAGTTCAGGCTTGATGGCGGCCTCGACAGTGCCTTCGGCCTTCTTGAGGATGTTGCCGACGCGCTTGTTGGCGGCCGCGAGGGCCGGCGCTTCGGGCAGCGCGGCAAAGGCGCGCACGGCCGCCAGGCGCTTGGCGACGTCGCCCAGGCGCTGGGGTTTGAGCGCCAGCACGGCGTCGACTTCCTGCGCGCTATAGCCTTGCTCACGCAGGGAGCCGGCGAGGCGGTCGTAGATGAAGTCAACCAGCGGGGCGGAGGCATCCTGGATCTTGTCGCCGAACACCGGCTGGGCACTTTTGACCAGTTCGGCCAGGCCAAGCGGCAGGTCTTTTTCGACCAGCATGCGGATCACACCGAGTGCATGGCGGCGCAGCGCGAAGGGATCCTTGTCGCCGGTCGGCAGGTTGCCGATGCCGAACATGCCGACCAGGGTTTCGAGCTTGTCTGCCAGCGCGACGATCACACCGACGCTGTTGCGGGGCAGCTCGTCGCCGGCAAAGCGCGGTTTGTAATGGTCCTCGATCGCATCGGCCACATCGGCACCTAGGCCATCATTGAGCGCGTAGTAGCGGCCCATGGTGCCCTGCAGTTCAGGGAACTCGCCGACCATGTCGGTCACCAGGTCAGTCTTGGCGAGTTCGGCGGCGCGCTGCACGTCGGCAACCCGTCCAACGTCGATGCGGTTGGCGATAGCCTCGGCTATCGCGCGCACGCGCTGCGTGCGCTCGCCCTGCGTGCCCAGCTTGTTGTGATAAACCACCTTGCCCAGGCCTTCGACGCGCGAGGCCAAGGTTTTCTTGCGGTCCTGGTCGAAGAAGAACTTGGCGTCGGCCAGGCGCGGGCGCACCACACGCTCGTTGCCGCCGACCACCGCACTCGCATCCGTTGGGCTGATGTTGCTGACGACCAGGAACTTGTTGGTCAGCTTGCCGGCGGCATCGAGCAGCGGGAAGTATTTCTGGTTGGCCTTCATCGTGAGGATCAGGCATTCCTGTGGCACGCCCAGGAATTCTTTTTCGAACTCGCAGACCAGCACGTTGGGGCGCTCGACCAGCGCGGTCACTTCGTCGAGCAGCGCGTCGTCTTCAATCGCCTTGACGCCGCCGCCGACCTTGGCCGCGGCTGCCGCCAGCTGGCGCGCGATCTCGGCCTTGCGCTCGATAAAGCCGGCAATCACCGCACCGTCTTTTTGCAGCGTTGCGGCATAGCTGTCGGCGTCTTTCAGCAGCACCGGGTCCACCGCGGCTTCAAAGCGGTGGCCGTGCGTGCTGTTGCCGGCCTTCAGGCCCAGCGCTTCGATGGCGACCACCGTGCTGCCGTGCAGCGCAACCAGGCCGTGGGCCGGGCGCACAAACTTCACATCGCTCCAGCCGTCAGCCAGCTGGTAGGTCATGACCTTGGGAATCGGCAGTTTGGCGATGGCTTCAAGCAAGGCTTTTTGCAAGCCCTCGGCCAGCGTCGCGCCCTTGACGGTGCTGTCGTAAAACAGCGCCTCGGCCTTGCCGTCGGGCGCGCGCTTGAGGCCGGCCACGGCCGACGCATCGGCGCCCAGGGCCTGCAGCTTTTTGAGCAGCGCCGGTGTGGCATTGCCGGACGCATCCAGGCCCACCGCCACTGGCATGAGTTTTTGCGAAACAGCTTTGTCGGCAGCCTGGGCCGCAACCGCGGTGACATGCGCGGCCAGCCGGCGCGGAGAGGCAAATGCGGTGAGCATCGAATCAGCTGCCGTGAGGCCCTGGGCTTTGAGTTGCTCGAATAGCACGCCGGCAAAGGCATCGCCCAGCTTATTCAGCGCCTTCGGGGGCAGCTCTTCAACAAACAGTTCAACAAGCAGGCTTTGGGTGGTCATAGTGAGATTGTGCACAGGCGGGGTGCCTGCGCGGTTTCGTAGATTCGGGTGGTTTCGGAGGTAGCGCTCATGTCGACCAGCGCAAGCGCGGTCGCAAGCATCGACTTGCCAATTTTCTCGGTCTGCGCGGTTACGCGCGCGACCTGCTCGGGCGGTGGCGCAACGCGGGTGCCCAATCGCGGCCGGATTTCGTCCTGGATCGCCTCGCCGATGCGAAACTGGAACTCTAGCTGGTAATACAGCCAGCCGGGGTCGGTGGGATGTGCCCCCGCCAGGCGTTGCATGTGTTGGAGTGCGTCACCATAAACCGCCACGGCGGCGTCAGTTCGCCCGGCGTTGAGGTGATCGTCGGCGATCTGCAGGTAGCTGCTGCGCAGATCCATCTGGGCGTCGATACTGGCGGGATCACGCTCCACTATGGCCGTGCGCAACCGCAGGGCCTCCCGCAGCAACTGGGCGCCAACGTCGCTTTTACCCTTGTTGCTTTCAAACACACCAGCGCTGGCGCGGTTGTGCGCCAGATCGCGTTGCCATACAAGGTTGGCGGGGTCGCGTTGCACCAGCTTCTTGTGGATTTCAAAGCCAGCCTGGTACGCGTCGCGTGCTTGGCCGACGTTGACGACGATGTGGAACATCTCGCCCAGTCGGTCGTAGTTCAGCGCAAGTTCGTGCTGCAGTGCGGCGTTGGAGGGAGCCTCCTCGGCCAGCTTTTCTCGCAGTTCGAGCTCGGCGATTTTGGCGGCGCGTGCCGGTTTTTCTCCACCCATGCCGAATTGCACGGAGCCCAGGCCCCGGTACAGGTCCGCAAGGTCATGCCGCCACGCACTGTTGGCGTGATCTTTCGCGACAAGGCTTTTTTGCAGATCGACGGCTTTTTGGTGCAGATCGCGGCTTGTGGCCCACACACCTGACACTTCAGCCAGGCGCGAATACGACATCGCCAGATCACGCTGCCACGCGGCCTGCCCGGGATCGCCAGCGAGCAGCTTTTCGAGGATCGCAACCGCAGAAGTAAAAGATGCCCGCGCCGCCTGCCGGGCTGTCGCGGCGCCAGTCTCATCGGGCGCCGCATCACGAGCGCCACCGGGCCGAACCAGGCTCACAGGGAGCTTGACGATGGCTTGCAGCAAATCCTTTCGACGCGCATCCGCCGGCGCTTCTTCTACATTGCGTCCTGCGGCATTCCGTGCATGCAGGTAACCCGCCTCATACGGATAACGCAACAACGCAAGGTCGCCCCGGCATGCTTGAGCCTTCCCGGTGCGCATGTGTCCCAGAGCCATTTCGTACTGCGCCTGCCGATTGGGCTTGGCGTCGAGTTGCACCGGAGATTGCACCTGCGGCTGTGCAGCCGAAGGCACGGCAGCACCGAGCATGGCAAGCCCCGCCAGCGTTGCGCTTGTCAACAGTATTGACTTCATGGGTCAGGCGGCCTTCGTCGGCATCTGTTCTACCCATCGACGCGGCGCGAAGTAACCACTTTGCGCCAAGTTGCGGATGCGGCCAATGCAGGGCGCATGGCCCGTCACACCGATGGCGCCACGCGCGCGCAGCAAGTTGCAGCTGTGAGCGGCCTTGAACAGCGGCTCCTCGACAAACAGTTCAACAAGAATATTTTGAGAACCGTTCATTGTTTTTTTCGGGAATGTCGGAGCGCAAAAATTGCCAGGGCCGCGGCCATCAGCGGGAGCCAGATGGTTTTGACCTCGTTGAGCAGCACGTCGGCGCCGCGCTGCGTGAAAAATCGGGAAAAGGAGACGGGCGAAACTTCAACCGGCCGCCAGGGGCTGAAAAACCGCTGCTCGGAAAACGGCCAGTAAAGCGGGATGGCCACGCCGCCGTTGGTCAGGGTATCCAGCACAGGATGCGAAAACGTGCAAAGCGCTATCCACGCATAGCCTTGCCAGGGCGGCAATTTCCAGTACCGCGCCAGCCACCCACCGATCAGGCCGGCGGCGAGCGCAAAGCCCAGGGTATGGGTGAAGCCGCGATGCCCCCAGATACCACCGTAATGGATGCCGAGCTTGAACGCGACGCCGTCAAAGTCGGGAAGGATGGCCGCCACCATGCCCGCCAACAACATGGTGGGCGGTATCCGCTTGCTGCCCATCGCCACCGCGGCGGCAATAGGGACGGCAATATGGGAAAAGATGGTCGGCATCGGGTGGTGCGGCGTGCGGCGTGAAACCTCAGGCGGCCTTCTTGGGCATCTGCTCGACCCACTCGCGCGGCGCCATCGGAAAGCCCAGGCGCTCACGGCTTTCGTAATAGCTTTGCGCCACTGCGCGGGCCAGGTTGCGGATGCGGCCTATGTAGGCGGCGCGTTCGGTCACGCTGATGGCGCCGCGCGCGTCCAGCAGATTGAAGCTGTGCGCGGCCTTGAGCACCTGCTCGTAGGCCGGCAGGGCCAGTTGCACCTCGATCAGGTGCTTTGCCTGTTTTTCATGCGCCGTGAAGGCGGTGAACAGGAAATCGGCGTCGCTGTGCTCGAAGTTGTAGGTGGACTGCTCAATCTCGTTTTGTTTGTAGACGTCGCCGTAGCTCAGTTTCGAGCCGTCGGCGCCTTCGGTCCAGACCAGGTTGTAGACGTTGTCCACGCCCTGCAGGTACATGGCCAGGCGCTCCAGGCCGTAGGTGATTTCGCCGGTCGCGGGTTTGCAGTCGATGCCGCCGACCTGCTGGAAGTAGGTGAACTGCGTGACTTCCATGCCGTTGAGCCAGACTTCCCAGCCCAGGCCCCAGGCGCCCAGCGTGGGGTTTTCCCAATCGTCCTCGACGAAGCGGATGTCGTTTTTCTTCAGGTCAAAGCCCAGGGCCTCAAGCGAGCCGAGGTAAAGCTCCAGGATGTTGGCGGGCGCGGGCTTGAGCACGACCTGGTACTGGTAATAGTGCTGCAGGCGATTCGGGTTCTCGCCGTAGCGGCCGTCCTTGGGGCGGCGGCTGGGCTGCACATAAGCGGCTTTCCAGGGCTCGGGGCCCAGCGCTCGCAGAAAGGTCGCGGTGTGCGAGGTGCCGGCGCCGACCTCCATGTCATAGGGCTGCAGCAGCGCGCAGCCCTGGGCGTCCCAGTAGGACTGCAGCTTCAAGATGATTTGCTGGAAAGTAAGCATAGAAGTGGGTTGAGGGCAAAAGCACGGCGCCTGTGGAGGCGCCGGGAAGGCCAGGCCGCACCGGGCGGCTGTGCCAAAGCGGTCATTTTACGCGGCGACGGCGCGCGGGCGCCGCGGCAGTTGCCTCGGGCGGCACATACCAGGCGGGCCCGGCCTTGAAGGCCTCGGCCAGGAAATCCACCATCACGCGGACCTTGGCGCTCAGGTGGCGGCGGCTCGGGTAGACGGCCAGCACGTCGATGTCGGGCATGCGGTAGCCCGGCAACAGCGGCAGCAGGCGTCCCGCGCGCAGGTCCTCACCGACCAGGAAAGCCGGCTGCCAGATGATGCCCTGCCCGGCCAGGGCCGCCTCGCGCGCCGTGTCGCCGTTGTTGGCATGCATGACGTAGTTGACCCTGACCTGGTGCGGGCGCGCCTGTTCGTCGACAAAGTGCCATTCATTGGCGGTGGCGGCATAGGTGTAGCCCAGGCAGCGGTGCGCCGCGAGGTCGGCGGGCACCCGCGGCGTGCCATGCTGTTGGAGGTAGGCGGGCGCGGCGCAGACGACGTTGCAGGAGGTGGCCAGCTTGCGCGCCGCATGGGTGGCCGGGCCGGTGCGCGAGATGCGGATGGCCAGGTCGTAACCCTCTTCCACGATGTCAACCACGCGGTCGCTGAGCGCGATGTCGAGCTCCACGTCCGGGTAGCTTTGCATGAAGCGCGGCCACAACGGCGCCAGCTGGCGTATGCCGAAGCTCACGGGCGCGTTGATGCGCAGGCGCCCGCGCGGCTGCAGGGTGGCCGACGAGGCCAGCGCCTCGGCGTCGGCGACCTCCTCGAGGATGGACTTGCTGCGCTCGTACAGCGCCTCGCCGCTTTCGGTGAGCGAGAGCTTGCGCGAGCTGCGGTTGAGCAGGCGCGTGCCCAGATGGCCCTCAAGTTCGTTGATGTAGCGCGTGACGTTGGCCGGCGAGGTGTCCAGCGCATCGGCCGCGCGCGTAAAACTGCCGCGCCCCACGACGGCGGCAAACACTTCAAAGGCACGCAAACGGTCCATGGCGGCTCCCTTCGTTCCCGATGTTCATAAAACCTGAATGATTAAAACACTTTTCAGGCCTTTTTCTCATAGAACGTAAACCGTACATTGAACCCATCGGCAGGCGAACAACACAGCCGACCCGGAAGTTTTTATCAACTCACTCGAACAGGACACTGAAATGACCACGCAAACGACCTCCTCACTTTCCACCGCAAAACGCTTTGACAACAAGACCGTGCTCGTCACCGGCGGCAACAGCGGCATCGGCCTGGCCACCGCACTGCAATTCGCCGGGCAAGGCGCCCGGGTCGTCATCACCGGCCGCGACCAGGCGTCGCTGGACAAGGCCAAAGCCCAACTGGGCACAGGCGCCATCGCCCTGCGCAACGACGCAGGGGCCAGCGGCTCGGCCAAGGCGCTGGCCGGCGCGCTGCGCGAGCAGGGCATCACGCTGGACGCGGTCTTCATCAACGCCGGCATCGCCAAATTCGCACCGCTCGAAAGCGTGGACGAAGCGCTGTGGGACCAGACCTTCAACGTCAACGTGAAGGGCGCCTACTTCGCGATCCAGGCGCTGTCGCCGCTGCTGAACACGGGTGCGGCCGTCATCCTGAACGGTTCCATCAATGCCCATATCGGCATGCCCAACTCCAGCGTCTATGCCGCCAGCAAGGCCGCGCTGATTTCGCTGGCCAAGACGCTGTCGGCCGAACTGGTGGTGCGCGGCATCCGCGTCAACGTGGTGAGCCCCGGCCCGGTGCAAACGCCGCTGTACGGCAAGCTCGGCGTGCCGGCCGACCAGCTGGACGCGCTGGCCGCCGGCATCCAGGCGCAAGTGCCGGTCAAGCGCTTCGGCACGCCCGACGAGGTGGCCGGCGCCGTGGTCTACCTGTCGTCGCCGGAAGCCGCGTTTATCGTGGGCACGGAACTCATCGTGGACGGCGGCATGAGCCAGCTCTAAGCTCTAAGCTCTAAGCTCTGAGCGCTACGCACTCTCCGCGCCAATGAAAAAGGGCGATGCCGTTGCCGGCACCGCCCTTTTTCTCTATGCCACGAGGGCTCAGTACTGCCAGAAGATGCGCTGCAGTTCCTTGCTGTCGACGTTCTTCGTCAAGGCCACGGCCGCCAGGATGCGGGCCTTCTGCGGGTTCAGGTCGTGCGCGACCACCCAGTCGTATTTGTCGTCGGGCTGCTCGGCGTTGCGCAGCACAAAACCTTCAGGCACGCGCGAGGAGCGCACGACCTGGATGCCTTTGGCGCGAACTTCCTGCAGCGCGGGAACCACGCGGTCGGCGACCGAGCCGTTGCCGGTGCCGCCATGAATCAGGGCCTTGATGGCGGTCTTGCCAACAGAGTCCACCGCGGAGCGCGGCACATTGCCGTAGCCGTAGACGATGTCGACCGGCGCGAGCGCCTCGAATTCATCGATGTTGAATTCGGACTGGGCGGTGTGGCGTTTCACGGGCGCGCGGAACCAGTAATTCTGGCCTTCCACCACCATGCCCAGCGGGCCCCACTGGCTCTTGAAGGCCTCGGTCTTGATGTTGATGGTCTTGGTGACATCACGGCCGCTTTGCAGCTCGTCGTTCATGGTGACCAGCACGCCCTTGCCGGCCGCGTCCTTGCTGGCGGCCACGCTCACGGCGTTGAACAGGTTCAGCGCGCCGTCGGCCGACAGGGCCGTGCCCGGGCGCATGGAGCCGACCACCACGATGGGCTTGCTGGTGCGGATCACGAGGTTCAGGAAGTAGGCGGTTTCTTCCAGCGTGTCGGTGCCGTGGGTGACGACGATGCCGTCCACGTCGGCCTGCTTGACCAGCGCCGAGATGCGTTTGCCCAGCTTCATGAGGTTGTCGTTGGTGAAGCTCTCGGAGGCGATCTGCGAGACCTGCTCGCCCTTGACGTTGGCCACATTGGCCAGCTCGGGCAGGCCGGCCAGCAGCTTGTCGACCGGCACTTTCGCGGCGGCGTAGGTGGCGCTGTTCAGGGCCGAGGCGCCGGCGCCGGCAATCGTGCCGCCGGTGGCCAGGATGACGACGTTGGGCTTGCCGGCGGTTTGCGCCAGCACGGAGGCCGGTACGCCCAGCGCGGTGAAGGCGGCGATGCCGAGCCCGGCGCCTATTTTGAGGAGGGTGGAGGTAATTTGCATGAGGTATTCCAGGAAAAGTGAAATTGTTCTGCCGGACCGCGGCAGGCGCAGGACACCCCGTGAAAGGTGTCCATGCGCAGGGCCCGCGCCCCGATGTCTCCTCCGGCGCCAGGGCCAAAGGTGGCTCATCGTAGCCACGCCGCCGGGATGCGGCGATGCATAATGTAACGAGGGGTGTGACTAAAACTCACACCCTCCGGCAGCAGGCCTTCTTGCCGCGCCGTCACCCGGCAGAACGATGAACCTCAGGCAACTCGAAGTCTTCCAGGCCGTCATGCAGACGGGCAACATGAGCGCCGCCGCGCGGTTGATCTGCATCACGCCATCGGCCGTCAGCAAGACCATTGCCCACACTGAACTGCAGCTGGGCTACAAGCTGTTCACGCGCGGCAAGGGCACGCTGGCGCCCACGCCGGAAGCGCGCGTGCTGTTCGAAGAATCCACCCTGATCCACCAGAAGCTGGATGGGCTCAAGCGCATCGCCGTGAACCTGCGCCAGGCGGCCGACGGCCAGGTGCGGCTGGCGGCCATCCCGTCCATCAGCCACGAATTTTTACCCCTGGTGCTGGAGCGCCACATGGCGCGGCACCCGCGCGTGCGCGTCGAGGTGCGCACGCTGCACCAGGACCAGATGGTGCAGGCCCTGCTGACCCGCGGCGTCGACTTCGCGCTGGGGTTTTACGAACACCCGCACCCGCTGCTGACCAGCACCACGCTGGTGAGCGGGCCGCTCTACCTGGCGGTCACGCGCGAGATCTGGCTGCGCGCCGTGCGGGCGCGGCGGCAAAACCCCATGTCTTTCCTGGCCAGCATGCCGCTGATACGCCTGGTGGGTGAAGACCCGATGTGCCAGTCCATCGACGAACTCGCTCGCCACCTGGGCCTGAGCGCCCCGGCCGGCCTGCAGGTGCAGACCTCGCGGCTGGCGCTGGAACTGGTCAAGCGCGGCATGGGCTGGACGGTGGTGGACTTCCTCACGGCCAGCAACCTGGACCCGGCCTCGCTGACGGCGGTGCCGCTGCATGAGTTCGCCCATGCGCCGCTGCAGATGTATTTCGCCACCAGCACGCCGCCGGGGCAGGATGCTCTGCGCATGATTGACATGCTGCCGGACTTACTCCACGGCGTGATGGCATCAACGCACTGAGCACATCTAGCTCACCGTAGCACCCTCCGGGCCAGCAGGGGCCGCGGAACTGGCTTTGCCAGGCCGCTGGCGCCGCCCCTGGAAGGGGGAAGGCGCTACACGCAGTGAGCGTCCGACGGGGTGGGCTAGTTTCTAGCGGCGACGGAACAGAAGCGCCAATACGGCGATGCCGAGTCCCAGCCCCCACAGCGGCCACATCCCGTAGCGCGACACCCAGGCGGCATAGGGCGTGATGCCGTTGCGGCCCTCGACCTCGCCGACCAGTGCGCCGCGCGTGTGGCGCTCCAGCGAGTGCGTGACCTTGCCGGTGTGGTCGATGATGACGGTGGCGCCGGTGTTGGTGGCGCGGATCATGGGGCGGCTGAACTCGAGCGCGCGCATGCGCGAGATCTGCAGGTGCTGGTCTATGGCCACGGTGTTGCCGAACCAGGCGATGTTGCTGACGTTGACAAAAATCGTGGGTGCCAGCGCCGGGTCGGCGAAACGCGCGCCCAGCTCTTCGCCGAACAAGTCCTCGTAACAGATGTTGGGCGCCAGCCGCTGGCCTTTCCATTCAAAGGAAGCCTGGCCGACCGCGCCGCGGTTGAAGTCGCCCAGCGGGATCCGCATCATGTTGATGAACCAGCGAAAGCCCGGCGGAACGAATTCACCGAAAGGCACCAGGTGGTGTTTGTCAAAGCGGTAGGGCTCGGGCTGCCCGGGCTTGAAGCCGACCACCGAGTTGGCATAGCCGGCCTGCGGGCTGCCCACGGGGATGCCCACCAGCGCCGCCTGCTGGCCGGAGGCAAAGCGCGACTGCAGCGCCCGCCAGTAGCCCTCGGGCAACTGCATGGGCAGCAGGGGGATGGCGGTTTCGGGCGCCACCACCAGCGGCGTCTTCGCGTCGCGCAGCTGCTGGCCGTACCAGTTCAGCGCGGTGGCCACGCCGGTGCCGCTCTGGAATTTTTCGTTCTGCGGGATATTGCCCTGCAGCAGCGTGACCTGCAGCGGCTCCCCGGCCGCAGTGGAGCCCGCCTCCCCCGGCAGGGCGCTTTGCACCGGCAGGTAGGACAGGACGAAGCAAGCCGCCACGATGGCAATCGCGGTCGCCCACTGCATGCGGGAGGCGCGCATGGCCATGGCCAGCCAGGCGGCGGCCAGCGCCGCCAGGAAGGTGATACCGTGCACGCCCACCAGGGCGGCCAGCGGCCTGGCCCAGCCGTCCACATGGGCGTAGCCGCCCTCACCCCACGGGAAGCCGGTGAAAAATTCGACGCGGGCCAGTTCGGCCAGCAGCCACAGCGCGGCGAACACCAGGGCGCGCGGCAGCTTGCGGCGCGGCGCCAGACGCACAAACAGCGCGCCCGCCGCCGCGTAGTACAGCGACAGAAAGGCCGCGAGCAGCACCACGGCCAGCACCGTCAGCGGCGCGGCCAGCCCGCCGTAGTAATGGATGGAGATGAACAGCCACCAGAAAGTGCTGCACAGCATGGCCGTGCCGAAGGCGACGCCCAGCCAGGCGGCGCGCTTCAAGGAGCGGCAGCTGTCGATCTGCGCGGCGAACAGGAACATCGCCAACAACTGCATGCCCCCCAGAGGTTGGCCCTGCACGAAGGCGAAATCAAACGGCCAGGCCATGCTGGCGGCATGCAGGCAACCGGCAATCAGGACCATGGCCAGCTGGAAGGGGGAAAAGCCCTTGCGCGGCGGCAGGTTGCGCGCGTGCTCAAGCAAGGCGGGCAGCGTCGGCAGGTGGGACATCATGCTGTGAATCGAGTCCCGTGCCATATATCGCCCTCTTCTTTATTGTGTGTGTGTCGTCAGACGCCGGCGGAGGCCGGCGATACCTTGAACCAGCGCACCGCACCACCCTTGGTGTGCAGCACCGTGAATTGCAGCCCCGCCAGCGCGTAGTGTTCGCCGCGCTTGGGCACATGGCCCATCTCGTGCGCCACCAGGCCGCCTATGGTGTCGAAGTCGGTTTCGGGCAGCGTCACGCCGAAAGCCTCGTTGACGCGCTCTATCGAGGTGTCGCCGCTGACGCGGTAAGTGTGGTCGGTCAGGCCGAAGATGTCGCCGTCGTCCTCGGCGATGTCGAATTCGTCCTCGATCTCGCCGACGATCTGCTCGAGCACGTCTTCAATCGTGATGAGGCCGGCGACGCGGCCGAATTCGTCGATCACGATGGCCAGGTGGTTGCGGTTGCCACGGAATTCGCGCAGCAGGTCGTTCAGGCCCTTGCTTTCCGGCACGAAGACGGCGGGGCGCAGCAGGGCCTTGATGTTAAGTTCGGGCGCGCGCTGCAGCTTGAGCAAATCCTTGGCCATCAGGATGCCGAGGATGTTTTCCTTTTCGCCCTCGTAGACGGGAAAGCGCGAGTGGGCGGTGTCTATCACCAGGTGCAGCAGCTCGTCGAAGGGCGCGTCGATATTGATCACGTCCATGCGCGGCGCGGCCACCATGACGTCGCCGGCCGTCATGTCGGCCATGCGGATCACGCCCTCGAGCATTTCACGGCTCTGGGCGCCAATAACGTCATTGTCCTGGGCCTCCACCAGGGTTTCGATCAACTCGTCTTTCGAGTCGGGACCGGGGTGGAGCATTTCAGCGAGCTTTTGCAGAAAACCTCGCTTGTCTTCCGGCCTGGAAGACCGACTGGGGGGAACGTCGGACACGTGATGGCGGTCGGTAGTTGTGAAGGGGCTAAGGATAGCTGAAATCTTTGACACTGAGGGGGATGGGATACGAGGGACCGGATTTAAAAGCATTTTCCGCGCCAGCCTATCGCATCTGGGCTTCCTCAGCTATTGATTTGATAGCGAGCCGATGCTTTTCCGGGCCCGACGAAACCTTTGGTTGTATTGGGCGGCCCGCACAAAGCTCAGGCTGCGGCGGCAGCCTTGCGAATCTCCTGGCTCACATGCCGTCCCTGCCGCTCGGCGCCCTGTCGTCCGGTCCGCAAGGGCGCCGCGGCCCGCACCGCCCCCAGCGCACCGGCCAGGCACTGCGGCCGACCGCGCGCGCCGCTAGCCAGGTAATCCGCGAGCAGCGCATCGCGAGCCTCTTTCCCGGCCAGGCCGCGCACCTCCGTGAGGTGCTCAAACAGCAGGTCCACGAGTTTTTCCAGTGCGAACTCATGCGTCTTGGCCGTGGTCGCCCACAGCCAGTCGCTGAAATGCAAGAAGTTGCCAAAAGCCGAACCCGGCGCCAGCAGCAGCTGGAGCGCCCGCGCGAAGCGGCCGGAGTTCGCGACCATCTCCCAGTAGCGCGCAAAACGGTTGATGCGCTGCATGGTGGCGAAATCGATCGTGGAGTTCTGCAAGATGGTGTACGGCGTCTGCGGGTCGTAGGCCATGGCGAAGGCCTCGGTGTGCCGCGTGATCGGCGTGCCGCGCAGGCGCTTCAGGATGCCGAACTGGATTTCATGCGGCGCCAGTTCATGCAGGCGGTCAAAGCCCTGGGCAAAACTTTCCAGGGTTTCGCCGGGCAGGCCGAAGATCAGGTCGGCGTGCACATGGGCCCGGCTTTCGTTCACCAGCCAGCGCAGGTTGTCGGCGGTCTTGCCGTTGTCCTGCTTGCGCGAGATGCGCTGCTGCACCTCGGGGTTGAAGCTCTGGATGCCGACTTCAAACTGCAGCGAGCCCGCAGGGAACTGCGCGATCAGGGCTTTAAGGCGCTCGGGCAGACTGTCGGGCACGACCTCAAAATGCACAAACAGGTCGGGCGCCATCCGGTCGAGGAAGAACTGCAGGATGCGCACCGAGTTCTCGACCTTGAGGTTGAAGGTGCGGTCGACAAACTTGAAGTTGCGCGCGCCGCGCTGGTACAGCGTGTCCATTTCCGCCATGAAAACCTCGAGGTCGAAGGCCCAGGCGGTCTTGTCGAGCGAGCTCAGGCAGAACTCGCACTTGAAGGGGCAGCCACGCGAGGCCTCGACGTAGAGCAGGCGCTTGGCCAGGTCTTGGTCGGTGTAGTCGCCGTAAGGCAGGGCCAGCGCCTCCAGCGGCGGCTGTTCGCCGGCGATCACTTTCATGAGCGGCTGGGGGCCATCAAGCAGCGCGCGGCACAGCTTGGGAAAACTCACGTCGCCCCAGCCGGTGACCACGTGGTCGGCCAGGCGGCAGATCTCCTGTTCGCCGGTCTCGTAGCTGACCTCGGGCCCGCCCAGCACGATTTTGATATCGGGCCGCAAGGCCTTGAGCAGGCGCACCACCTGGGTGGTCTCGACCACGTTCCATATATAGATACCCAGGCCTATCACCTCGGGCTGCAGCGCCAGCAGCTCTTCGACGATCTGGGTGGGCCGCTGCTGGATCACGAATTCGCGCAGCTGTGTGGCTTCGCGCAGGCCGGGCCCGCCGTGTTTATCCATATTCGCCAACAGGTAGCGCAGGCCCAGCGAGGCGTGGATGTACTTCGCGTTGAGGGTGGCCAGGACAATACGGGGCATGACCCTATTATCGGAGTTGGCTCCAAAACCGGCTGTAATCACGGGGCCGGCAGGCGGATCCAGCGCCACCCGCCCCAGGAACTAATGCCCCCACCGCCCGCTCACACTCCCACCATGCATTTCAAGCGCCCTCTGTTCGCCGCCTTTGCCGCTACGCTTTTGATAGCTCTGGGCGCAATACCCATGGTGGCTGGCGCCCAGAATGTGCCTTTGAATCTGCCCGGAAAAAGCAGCCGCGGCGCGGCCGCCAGCGTGGTCACCACCGACCAGGTGCGGGCTGAACTGCTGGCCTGGGCGCCCGAGGGCGTGGAGCCCGGCAAGCCGGTCTGGGTGGGCCTGCAGCTCACGCACCAGCCCGAGTGGCACACCTACTGGAAGAATTCGGGCGACTCGGGCCTGCCCACGCAGCTCGACTGGCAGTTGCCGGCCGGCATCGATGCCGGCGAGATCGCCTGGCCGACCCCGAAAAAAATCCCTATCGGCACGCTGGCCAACTACGGCTACGAAAAAACCGTGTTGCTGCCGGTGCCGCTGACGGTGGCGCCCGGCTTTGCCGGCAGCCAGCTCGAAGTGAAGCTCAAGGCCGCCTGGCTGGTGTGCCGCAAGGAATGCATCCCGCAGGAAGGCGACTTCGCGCTGAGCATCCCGGTGCGCAGCTCGACCGCCGCCAGCAGCCAGATGTTCAAGGACACTTTCGCCGCCACGCCCAAGGCGCTGCCCGCCGGCGCCAGCCAGGTCGAAGTCGGCGGCGGCAAGGCCATCAGGATTTCCCTGGCCGGCCTGCCCGCCGCGCTGCAGGGCAAGACGCTGGCGCTCTACCCCGAGACCGGCAGCGTGATCGAACCCGCGGCCGCCTGGCAGCAAGCCTGGCAAGGTGCGGTGTGGACGGCCGAGGTGCCGCTGTCCGGCCAGCGCACCGAAAGCCCGGCCAGCATGCCGCTGGTGGTGGCCCTCGAGAACGCCGCCTATCGCATAGACGCGCCGGTCAAAGGCGCCTGGCCCGCGCCTGCGGCCGCGGCCGTGGTGCCGCCCGCGCTCGAAGCGGCGCTGCGCGCCAATGCCTCGGCCGGTGCGACGCCGCTGCAAACCAGCGCGGCGCCCGTGGGCCTGATCGCCGCGCTGCTGGGCGCCCTGCTCGGCGGGCTGGTGCTCAACCTCATGCCCTGCGTGTTCCCGGTGCTGGCCATCAAGGTCGTGGGCTTTGTGCAGGTGAAGGACTCCGCCACGCGCCTGACGACCGGCCTGGCCTATACCGTGGGCGTGGTGCTGTCCTTCCTGGCGCTGGGCGCGCTGCTGCTGGGCCTGCGCGCCGCGGGCGAGCAGTTGGGCTGGGGCTTTCAGCTGCAGAACCCGGCCGTGGTCGCGCTGATGGCCGCCCTGTTCACGCTGCTGGGCCTGAACCTCGCGGGCCTGTTTGAATTCGGCAACCTGCTGCCCGGCCGGCTCGCGGGCTGGCAGGCCAAGAACCCGACCGTCAATGCGTTTTTGTCGGGCGTACTGGCCACGGCCATCGCCTCGCCCTGCACCGCGCCTTTCATGGGCGCCTCACTCGGTTATGCCGTGGGCTTGCCGGCCCTCGAAGCGCTGGCGATTTTTGCGGCCCTGGGCGTGGGCATGGCCCTGCCCTATCTGGCGGCCAGCGCCATCCCCGCCGTCGCGCGTGCGCTGCCGCGCCCCGGCCCCTGGATGCTGACCTTCAAGCAGCTGATGGCCTTCCCGATGTTCGCCACCGTCGCCTGGCTGGTCTGGGTGCTGGGCCAGCAAAGCGGGGTGGACGGCGCGGGCGCGCTGCTGGCCTTGCTGGTGTTGATGGCGCTGGTGATCTGGGCCTTCACGCTGCGCGGCACGCCGCGCACCTTGCTGGCGGCTTTCTCCCTCGCGCTGGGCGCATGGGGCCTGTGGTCCATGGGCCCGAACATCACCCGGCCGGTGGCCATCGCGTCGGCCGCACCAGTCGCCGGCGGCTGGCTGGCCTGGGAGCCGGGCCGGGTTGACCAGCTCGCCGCGCAAGGGCAAAGTGTGTTCGTGGACTTCACCGCCGCCTGGTGCGTGACCTGCCAGTACAACAAGAAGACCACGCTGTCGAATGCCACGGTGCTGGCCGACATCCAGGCGAAAAACGTGGCGCTGCTGCGCGCCGACTGGACGCGGCGCGACCCGGCCGTGACGGCGGCGCTGGCCCAGCTGGGCCGCAACGGCGTGCCGGTCTACGTGATCTACAAGCCCGGCCGCGCGCCCGTCGTGATGTCGGAGATCCTGTCGGTGGATGAGGTAAGGGCCGAGCTGGCCAAGCTGTGATGTTGTCTATTTCTTCTTTCAAGGAGTCAAGCCATGAATGATCAAGCACGCTCTGCGCGGCCATTGAACCGCCGCCATTTTTCCGGCGCCCTGGCCGCCGCGCCCTGGCTGGCCACGGCCGCGCTGTCCCCACTTTCCGCCCGGGCCGCTTCCGCAGCCGCCGTGGGCCAGGCGGCACCCGACTTTTCCGCCATGGACACCTCCGGCAAGACGCATCGCCTGAGCGACTACAAAGGCAAGCTGGTGGTGCTGGAATGGACCAACCCGGGCTGCCCTTTTGTACGCAAGCACTACAGCGGCAACATGCAGGCCCTGCAAAAAGAATTCACCGGCAAGGGCGTGGTGTGGCTGGCCGTCAATTCCACCGAAGCCGGCAGCGGCGACTACCTGGCGCCCGCCAGGCTCGCCGGCTGGATGACCGGGAAACAGGGCCAGCCCAGCGCCACGCTGATGGACGAATCGGGCCAGCTCGGCCAGCTCTACGGCGCCAAGACCACGCCGCACATGTACATCATCAGCCCGCAAGGCCAACTGGTCTATGCCGGCGGCATCGACAGCATTCCTTCGGCCCGCGTGGACGACATCAAGACCGCCACCAACTACGTGCGCCAGGGCCTGACGGAAGCGCTGGGCGGCAAGCCGCTGAGCGTGGCGAGCAGCCGTGCGTATGGCTGCTCGGTCAAATACAAGGACGCTTAAACATCTCCTGCAAAGGCCCGCCATGACTTCCCTGCCCTCTGCCGAACGCATGCCCCACATCCTGAACCATTACCGCAACATCGCGGTGGTGGGCCTGTCGCCCCATCCGCACCGCGCCAGTTTTGACGTGGCTCGCTACATGCAAGCCAACGGCTACCGCATCATCCCGGTGAACCCCAACGCCACCGAGGTGCTCGGCGAAAAAGCCTATGCCTCGCTGACCGAGGCCGCGCGCCACGAAAAAATCGAACTGGTGAACTGCTTTCGCAACAGCGCCGACATTCCGCCCGTGGTCGACGAGGCCATCGCCATAGGCGCCAAGGCGGTCTGGATGCAGCTGGGCATCAGCAATCCGGCCGCGGCGGCCAAAGCCGAGGCCGCCGGCCTGCTGGTGGTGCAGGACCACTGCATCAAGATAGACCACCGGGTGCTGCAGTCGCGCGGCCTGCTGGACACGGCGGCTCGCACGGGCGCGGCTTCGGCCTGAGCTTGCGCCTCACCAAGGCCCGGGAAAGCCATGCTTGCGCGGCCGGGCGCGGCCGCTGAGAATGCGCCATGTCCCTGCGCACGGCAACCACCTTCCCTCCCACCCCTGCCGCCCCCGCCGTTCCGCCTTCGCTTTTTTTCTTCTTCCGCCTTTCGCTGCTGCTGGCCCTCGCGGCACTGGCCGGTTGCGCCGGCCCGGCGCCCATACACAGAGGTGAAGCCCAGGCCGCGCCCATGGCCGCCAGCGAGGTGGGCCAGTCGGACGTGAACCGCATGGCCACGCTGGGCATGCGGGACAACCTTGAAAGCCTGCTGCGCCTGGCCGATAAGCTGTACCGCCGCAACCCGGCCGAATGGCGAAAGACCAGCACCGTCAGCCGCGACGCGGCCCTGGCCCAGCTGCGCGTGGCCGTCGATACACGCACACCCTGGCCGGAGCTGCAGGGCCGGCGCGACATCGCGGCGCTGTCGCTGGCCCTGGGCCCGGATTTCAAGGGCGACCGCGTGGCCGCCTTCATCTACGCCAGCGCCGACATGGTGGTCACGGCCCACGGCGGAAAAACCAGCTTCTACCTGACCGACAGCCTGGACGCGCAGTACATCTACAACGCCGCGCGCAACATCGAGATTGCCGTCTGGATGCTGTCGAATCGCCGCAATGCCGCGGGCCAGCCCCTGCTGCTGGCCGACGAGATCACCGAGCGCGAACGCAACCTGAGCTTCGAGCGCGAGTTCGGCAAGGTCATAGGCCGGCTGGATTTGCTGGCCTCGGTGCTGACCGAGAAATACAGGCGTGCCGTGATCACTTATGTCCAGAACCTCTTGGGCGGTACGTTCCTCCAGTTCTTGCCCGTCAGGTAAGAGCAGTAGGCACACCCCCTTCTCGGCTCACTGCGTGTAGCCGGATCCCCCCTTGCAGGGGGGCGACACCTACGGCCCGGCAAAGCCGGTTCCGTGCTGTCACTTGGTTTGGAACGCCAGGCCCAGGCTGCAGCCGGAGACAATACGTCTTTGCAGCTAATTTCTGGAATATCTCCATGCCCGACAACTACCTGCCCGAGGTCCGAAACCAGTACGAGGCCCTGCCTTACCCGCCTTGCGACCCGCAGGACGACCGCAAGCGCCTGGTGCTGACCTGGCTGGAAGACCTGCCCATGATCAACCACTACTGCTTCGCCGGAAAGCAGTCCTTCCAGAAGGGCTTCCGGGCGCTGGTGGCCGGTGGCGGCACGGGTGACGCTACGATTTTCCTGGCCGAGCAACTGCGCCACACCGATGCCCAAGTGGTGCACCTGGACATGAGCGAGGCCAGCATCGCACTGGCCAAAGAGCGCGCGCAGATCCGCGGGCTGGTCAACATCACCTGGGTGCACGATTCGCTGCTGAACCTGCCGGCGCTGGCGGCGCAGCTTGGCAAATTCGACTACATCAACTGCAGCGGCGTGCTGCACCACCTGGCCGATCCCGACCTGGGCTTCAAGGCGCTCATGAGCGTGCTCAAAGAAGGCGGCGCCATCGGGCTGATGGTCTATGCCACCACGGGCCGCATCGGCGTCTACCAGATGCAAGCGCTGATGCGCATGGTCAACGGCGGCGAGACCGATGCACAGCGCAAGATCGCCAACACCCGCGACATCCTGGCCAGCCTGCCGCCGGGCAACTGGTTCAAGCGCAGCGAAGAGCTGCACCACGACCACAAGGCCGGGGACGCCGGCATCTACGACTTGCTGCTGCATTCGCAGGACCGCTCGTACAGTGTGGGCGAGCTGTTCGACTGGCTGGGAGACGGAGGCGCCGGTGGCAAGGGCAGCCACGGCATGCACCTGGCCTTCAGCGACGTGCAGCGCGGCCGCTCACCTTACCTGCCACACATGGTGCTGGGCAGCAAGCCGCCGGCCATGGCTGCGGCGCTGCGCAAGCTGCCGCTGAGGCAGCAGTACGAAATGGCCGAGCTGATGGGCGGCAACATCATCACGCATTCGCTGTACCTGACGCGCGATGCAGCCTGCACCGCGCCATACGGCGATCCCGATTACGTGCCTTTTTTCTACCACGAGCCTTTGACAGGCGAGATCGCGGCGCAGGTGTTCGGCAACAGCCGCGGCCAGCCCTTCATGCTCAGGCACCAGCATTCGGGTGTTTCCGTGATGGTCAACCCGGGCAAGTACGGCGCGAAGATCCTGGGCCTGATAGACGGCCGCCGC
The DNA here is from genome assembly GCF_056405735.1 of Polaromonas sp. P1_F2. NCBI lineage: Bacteria > Pseudomonadati > Pseudomonadota > Betaproteobacteria > Burkholderiales > Comamonadaceae > Polaromonas > Polaromonas sp. P1_F2. The sequence goes on from NZ_JBFUBN010000010.1 coordinate 130,310, forward strand.
AGCTTCGGCGAGATCTTCGAGCAGTTCCGCGCGGCCTGGCAGGGTAAGGCCGCCGCGCCCGACAACGCCACGCTGTTCGCCGACTTCGCCGAATCCTATGAGACGCTGAACGCACTGGAGCGCCTGCTGCTCAGGCACGTTTCGGTGGGCGTCCCGGCCGCGAAATAAAGCCACCTCAGGCGGCGGAACTCCACAGGTCGGCGCTTGGTGAGGGCTGATCCGCCAGCAAATCCACGACCACCACCAGTTCACCGCCGAAGCGGCCTATGCCCAGGCCGCTCATGAGCTTCTGCTCTTCCTCCTCCGAAGCCATGCGCACGAAGCACAGGGCCTGCTGCTTGCCGGCATGGGCGGCCGGCACGATGTTGAGCTGCGTGACCGAGCCGAAGCGGCTACACAGGGTCCCCAAGACGGTTTGCAGGGTGGCGATATCAGGGCATTGCTGCAACTGGTCAAGTTCGAGAGGGCTCATGGGTCCTTGCCTGGAATAAAAACACGGGAACAACGGGAAGGCCGCGCCAATAGCGTGGAGGGGTGGTGCAGCATGAAGGGTGGGGCTGCGTGCTGTCGTGAGGCGCCACAGACCTGCAGCGTAGGACAAAACCGTGCGCAGGTAAGTGACGGAACGTTTTGCAACGCTTTATCGCCAACGCTTTCAAATCTCCGTGTGAAAACCGCCTCGCCATGCGTCAGCATCATTGATCGAATGTCTGAAAAGCAGGTGCTTGCCCGTGTCCGTCTCCGTTCCCTCCGTAGCGCCCGCCGCCTTCGCGCTCCATGTGCTGCCGCATTCCGGCGCCGACCGGCTCGCCCGGCTGGCCGCCCGCGCCTGCGGCGTGCCGATCGCCATCGTCGCGGCCCTTGAAAACGGCGAAGCCGCGTTCGTCGCGGGCACCGGTTTTTCCGCGCAGGAGCGCGAGGGGCTGGTCGCGCTGTGCAGCGCCACGCTCGAGACACCGCCGCGCCAGCCGCCGCTGCCGGCGCGCGGCGCGGCCCAGATCAGCTTTTACCGAGGCCTGCCGCTGAGCCGGGAGGACGGCACGCTGCTGGGCGTGCTGGCGGTCATGGACAAAACAGCGCGCAGCCTGGGCCCCGAGCAGGAAGAGGACCTGGAGACACTGGCCGGGCTGGCCGCCGCCCAGCTGGATGCGCGGCACGCCGAGGCGCCGCAGGCTGCGCAGACCGGTGAGGACGCCCAGCGCCTGGCCACACGCCTGGGCATCACGCTGGAGAGCATCACCGAAGGCTTTTACACGCTGGACCCGCAGTGGCGCTTCAGCTACCTGAACCGCGAAGGCGCGCGGCTGCTGGGCCGGCCGTCCACGGAGCTGCTCGGCAAAAGCATCTGGAAGGAGTTCCCGGGCGCCATCAACACCCTGTTCTCGGAGCAGGTGCGCGCGGCGGTGGCCGGCAACTACCAGGTGGAGTTCGAGGCCCTGTATGCGCCGCTCGACAGGTGGTTCGAGATACGCGCCTACCCCTATCCCGACGGGCTGGCGATTTATTTTCGCGACGTCAGCGAGCGGCGCAAGGCGCGCGAGCAGCTCATGCTGCTGGAGACCAGCATCTCGCGGCTCAACGACATCGTGCTCATCGCCGAAGCCGTTCCCTCGGGCCGGCCCGGGCTGCGCATCATCTTCGTCAACAATGCCTTCGAGCAGCACACGGGCTACAGCCCCGGCGAGGCGCTGGGCCATTCGCCGCGCCTGCTGTGCGGGCCGCTGACACAGCGCAGCGAACTCGAGCGCCTGCGCAACGCCTTCCAGAAGGGCGAGCCGGTGCAGGCCGAGCTCATCACCTACAAAAAGAACGGCCGGCATTTCTGGATGGAGATCGACATCGTGCCGGTAGCCGACGATGCCGGCGTCTTCGTCACGCACTGGGTGGCGGTGGGGCGCGACATCACGCGGCGCAAGGTGGCGGAAAGCGAGATCAAGCACCTGGCCTTCTACGACCCGCTGACCCAGCTGCCGAACCGCCAGCTGCTGATGGAGCGGCTGGACAAGGCGCTGCTGCACAACCGCCGGCATCCGCGCGAAGGCGCGCTGATGTTCATCGACCTGGACAACTTCAAGACGCTCAACGACACCATGGGCCACCAGAAGGGCGACCTGCTGCTGCAGCAGGTGGCCAGGCGCCTGGCGGCCTGCGTGCGGCAGACCGACACGGTGGCGCGCCTGGGCGGCGACGAGTTCGTGGTCATGCTGGAAGACCTGGGCCAGGACCCCGCTGAAGCCACCGTCAAGGCCGAGATCGTGAGCGGGCAGATCCTGGCCGCGCTGTGCGAGCCCTACAGCCTGGCGGGCTACCAGCACTACAGCACCTGCAGCATAGGCGTGACCGCCTTCAACCAGACCCTTAACAACATCGGCGACCTGCTCAAGCAGGCCGACCTCGCGATGTACCAGGCCAAGATGTCGGGGCGCAACACGGTCTGTTTTTTCAACCCGGCCATGCAGGCCGCCGTGACCGCCAGCGCCGCGCTGCAGTCGGACCTGCGCCAGGGCCTGCGCGAAAAGCAGTTCCTGCTGTATTACCAGCCGCAGGTGGGCCGCGACGGCCGCATGACGGGTGTGGAGGCGTTGCTGCGCTGGCGGCATGGCGAGCGCGGGCTGGTGCAGCCCGCCGAATTCATCCCGGCGGCCGAAGACGCCGGGCTGATACTGCCGCTGGGCCAGTGGGCGCTGGAGACGGCCTGCCGGCAGCTCGCGGCCTGGGCGCAGCGCCCCGAAACCGCGGCGCTGAGCATCGCGGTCAACGTCAGCGTGCGGCAGTTCCGCCACCCCGAGTTTGTCGACCTGGTGATGGCCGCACTCAAGGAAACCCAGGTCAGCCCGCACAAGCTCAAGCTGGAGCTCACCGAGAGCCTGCTGGCCGAGGACATGGAAATCACCATCACCAAGATGGCCAGGCTCAAAAAAATGGGCGTGACCCTGTCGCTCGACGATTTCGGCATGGGCTACTCCTCGCTGTCCTGCCTCAAGCGCCTGCCGCTGGACCAGCTCAAGATCGACAAGTCCTTTGTGGAAGACATCCTGCGCGACCCCAACGACGCCGCCATCGCGCGCACCATCATCGGCCTGGCGCAAAGCCTGGGCCTGGGCGTGGTGGCCGAGGGCGTGGAAACCGAGGCGCAGCGCGACTTTTTGTCGCGCCACGGCTGCGACTGCTACCAGGGGTATTTATTCTGCAAGCCGCTGCCGATTGATGAGCTGGAGGCCTTTATCAAGACCTTGCCGATGTGACGCGGCCGCTAGGCGGCGGCCTTGTGATGCTGTTGCTGGGGCTGGCGTTGGTGCTCCAGCCGGAAGATCACTTCCTTGACGATGCCGTACATCACGGCGCGGTCGCGGCTCGGGTGGTCGCTGAAGTGCACCGTGGTGGCGCCCAGGGTCGCGCCTTCGCCGTCATAGTTCACGCTGATGCAGTGCGCCGTCATCAGCGGCCCGCAGGCGCGCCAGTCGCGCGTCCATTGCGGCAGGGCCTGGGCGCTGTCCCACAGCGTGCCCGCACTTTCGTAGCATTCCTCGATGTGCGTGTGCCCCAGCAACTGCGCCAGGTGGCGTTCCTTGGCGATGCAGCTGCGGAAATATTCCTGGTCGTTCATGCGCATGGAAACACTCCTTGGACATTGTTCCGGGCCTGGTCGGGGCCCGTGCGGCCATGGTAAATCCGAAGCCGCGCCAGTGCCAGTGCCTGTGCCAGCGGACACAGACTCACACCTGAGACAATCGGTGCATGTTCGCACCCCTTCAAAACGATACTTTTTTGCGCGCCTGCCTGCGCCAGGCCACCCCCCACACCCCCGTCTGGCTGATGCGCCAGGCCGGCCGCTATTTGCCCGAATACCGCGCCACGCGCGCCCAGGCCGGCAGCTTCATGGGCCTGGCCACCAACACCGACTACGCCACCGAGGTCACGCTGCAGCCGCTGGAGCGCTACCCGCTGGACGCCGCCATCCTGTTCAGCGACATCCTGACCGTGCCCGACGCCATGGGCCTGGGCCTGTCTTTCGCGCTGGGCGAGGGCCCGCGCTTTGCCACGCCGGTGCGCGACGAGGCCGCCGTGGCCAAGTTGCAGGTGCCCGACATGGCCAAACTGCGCTATGTGTTCGACGCCGTCACCTCCATCCGCAAGGCTCTGGACGGCCGCGTGCCGCTGATCGGCTTTTCGGGCAGCCCCTGGACGCTGGCCTGCTATATGGTCGAAGGCGCGGGCTCCGACGACTACCGCCTGGTCAAGACCATGCTCTACCAGCGCCCCGACCTGATGCACAAGATGCTGGCCGTGAACGCCGACGCGGTGGCCACTTATCTGAACGCCCAGATCGAAGCCGGCGCCCAGGCCGTGATGATTTTCGACAGCTGGGGCGGCGTGCTGGCCGACGCGGCCTTCAAAACCTTCAGCCTGGCCTACACGGCCCGCGTGCTGGCCCAGCTCAAACGCGAACATGAGGGCGTGAAGATCCCGCGCCTGGTGTTCACCAAGGGCGGCGGCCAGTGGCTGGAAGCCATGGCGCAGCTCGACTGCGAGGTGCTGGGGCTGGACTGGACCGTCAACCTGGCCCGCGCCCGCGCGCTGGTCGGCGAGCAGGGGCCGCAGGCCAAGGCACTGCAGGGCAACCTGGACCCCAATGTGCTTTTCGCCAATCCGGCGCAGATCGAGGCCGAAGTGGCTGCCGTGCTGGACAGCTTTGGCGCCCCCCATACCGACCCCCATAAGGCCGGGCCGACCCATATTTTCAACCTGGGCCACGGCATCAGCCAGCACACGCCGCCCGAGAGCGTCGAAGTACTGGTGCGCGCAGTGCACGCTCACTCTCGCAGCATGCGCACTGCCCGCAGCTAACGCTTTTTGCGCATATCCCGAAACTGCCCGAAATTGGCCGATTTCAACCATGGCTAGCACAAAACCGGGCCTTGGCTGCTGGACTTATGCACAAAAATCTTGTTGCGCCGCCGCAATGCGGGGACTCTGTCCGATCTCGCGCTATCAAAGCAATAGCGCTCGTAAGTCCTTGATTTATATAAAGACTTTAAATTGCTTTTTTTCCGGGCAATTTAAGAAAAGCCTTGATTTACAAGGCTTCGCGACCTTCGCGGACAAGCTGTCAACAAAGTTATCCACAGAAAATCTGGAAATCTGTAAAGTGGCGCGAAATCAAGGACTTAGCGCATTATCTGGATGTATTCCTCAAGAAGTAAACACATTTAGTTACTCCGAATGAGCTATTGGTTGCAAGTCGTCGTCGCGGCGCCCGCGCACAGTTCCATCGCCGGGCCCCTGACTTACCAGAGTGAGTCGCCACTGCCTGTGGGCTCGCTGGTGCGCGTGCCGCTGGGCCGGCGCGAAGTCCTGGGCGTGGTCTGGGAGCTGCTCGCCGACAGCGGCGCGCTGCTGGAAATGCAGACGCGCCACGTCGCCGGCGCGCTGGAAGGCCTGCCCCCCTTGTCCGCCACCTGGCGCAAGCTGGTGCAGTTCACCGCGGCTTATTACCAGCGCTCGCTGGGCGAGGTGGCGCTGGCCGCGCTGCCGCCGCAGCTGCGCGACCTCAGCAACGTCCAGCTGGCGCGGCGGCTCAAGCGCCCGGTGGCCGACACCAGTTGCGCGCCGGACGGCGGCGGCTTGTGGGCGCTCAGCACCCAGCAGGCCGCCGTGCTGGCTGAATTCCATGCCGACAGCCGGCCCGCGCTGCTGTTTGGTGCCACCGGCAGCGGCAAGACCGAGGTCTACCTGCGCGCCGCGGCCCGCGTGCTCGAGCTCGACCCGGCCGCGCAGGTGCTGGTGATGGTGCCCGAGATCAACCTCACGCCGCAGCTGCAATCGCGCTTCGAGCAGCGGTTTTCCCACCTCGGCAAGGAGCGCGTGGTGGCCCTGCACAGCGGCCTGACGCCGGCCCAGCGCCTGAAAAGCTGGCTGGCGGCCCACGCCGGCCATGCGCGCCTGGTGCTGGGCACACGCATGGCGGTGTTCGCCTCCATGCCCAATTTGCGACTGATCGTGGTCGACGAGGAACACGACCCGAGCTACAAGCAACAGGAAGGCGCGCGTTATTCAGCGCGCGACCTGGCGGTCTACCGCGCCAAGATAGAAACCGAAGACGCCACGCACGCGCACGGCCCCTGCCGCGTGCTGCTGGGCTCGGCCACGCCTTCGCTGGAGAGCTGGCAGGCCACGCTGGCGGGACGCTACCAGCGCCTCATCATGGACGAGCGAATCGGGACGGTTTCATCAACCGGCGAAGAGCTGGCGCCCTACTCCGCCGGGCCTCAGCCCGAAGCTTCCACCCCGCTGCTAGCCAGCGAACCGGGCCCCCTGGGCGACGCCGGCAGCCTGCCCACGGTGCGGCGCGTGGACATGAACCACCAGCCCAAGCACTGCATCATCGCGCCGCCGCTGCTGGACGCGATCGCGCAGCGCGTGGCGCGCGGCGAGCAGTCGCTGATCTTTTTGAACCGGCGCGGTTATGCGCCGGTGCTGGCCTGCCATGACTGCGGCTGGAAAAGCGAGTGCCCGCATTGCAGCGCGTTTCGCGTCTTCCACAAGATGGACCGCACCCTGCGCTGCCACCACTGCGGTTTCACCGAGCGCGTGCCGCGCGCCTGCCCGAGCTGCGGCAACATCGACATCGCGCCCGTGGGCCGCGGCACCGAGCGGCTGGAAGAGCACCTGGCCGAGCTGCTGGCCGGCGTGAAGCGGCCCGACGGCGAGCCGGTGCGCATCGCGCGCATAGACGCCGACACCACGCGGCTCAAGGGCGCGCTCGAATCACAGCTGGCCAGCGTGCATGCGGGCGAGGTCGACGTGCTGGTCGGCACGCAGATGATCGCCAAGGGCCACGACTTCCGGCACATCACGCTGGTGGCCGCCATCAACCCCGACGGCGCGCTGTTCTCCAGCGACTTCCGCGCGCCCGAGCGACTCTTCAGCCTGCTGATGCAGGCCGGCGGCCGGGCCGGCCGCGACGCGCGCCATAGCGGCGCCAGCGAGATGTGGGTGCAGACCTTCCATCCCGAGCACCCTTTGTTCGAGGCGCTCAAGCGGCACGATTACGCGGGCTTCGCGGCGCAGCAGCTGGCCGAACGCGAAGCGGCCGGCATGTCGCCCTTCGGTTTTTCGGCGCTGGTGCGCGCCGAGGCGCGCACGCAGGAGGTGGCGCAAGGCTTTCTGAATGCGGCGGCGGCCCAGGCCGATGCGCTGCAGCTCACGGGCAACGGCCAGGTCACGGCCTACCCGGCGGTGCCGATGACGATACAGCGCGTGGCCGACATCGAGCGCGCGCAGATGCTGGTCGAAAGTTCTTCGCGCGTGGCGCTGCAGCGCTTTTTGGCGGCCTGGCAGCCGGTGCTGTTTGAAACGCGCCAGCAGGCGGAATTCAAAAGCCTGATTCGTTGGGCGATTGATGTGGATCCGATTGCGATTTAGTTGAATGACGGGCGGCTCGCGACAGCTTCAAAGCAGCCGCCATGACAAATGATATGAAGGGCCAGACGACGCGTAGCGGCGATCGCCTTCGACAAAAATCATTTCAGCTTTGGCGCGCCTCGCGCCGCTGGGCATTGACTCTCGGCTGGTCTTGAGGAGGGCGTTAATTTCATCCCAGCGCTCGTTTGTACCGGGATGTCCTGGGTGTGAATCGACACCAACTCTTCCTGCTTCGTAGTCGTCGTTCCAGCTCACGAAGATTTTCCACTGCTCTTGCTCGAGCGAAAGCTCTGCTGCCTGAATGGGCCAGACGAGGAACGTTCCCAAGTATTCATCTTCCTGCTCATCGAATTGGGACACGAAGCGATGAGGCTTGCCGTTAATGCTGGCGACCCCAGCGCGCGGCCCGTCGTACCAATCGTTTTCGACATAGACCTGTTCTGATGGGCCAAACTCTGTCATGGGGTTAGAAGACTGGAAGCCTGACGTAATGTATGCCGCAAAATGCCGCGGTCAAAATTTGCGACTGCCAACGCCACTACTCAAGCTCAGCACTGACCGTGATGCCGCGGAAGCTACGGAACCACGCTTCGCGTTGCTCTGGAGTCCCACCAAGACGCGACATGTGAATTTCCAGGCATCGGCCTTTGTTATTGCCGGAAAACACGTGAGCCTTCAGTTGCTCGATTGGCCCAATTTTGAACGCGTACAAGAGCACCCAGGCGTTAGCGCCTGCGGGAATAATTTGCACAGTAGCAAGATCCGGCTTGTACCTTGACATAGTGCTCCCAACGAGCCAGCTTGCACACTGCTGGGCCGATGCGCCATCAGCCTTCTCCGAGAGCGCAGAGACATTCAATCCATCCGGTGTTGAGCCCAGCAGTAGTGCGGCTGGATTTTGTAACGCTGAGGGATGCGGGTGAAACTGAACCTGCGGCGCGCCAGGCACGATAACCTTGAAATTGGGATCAGTCAGCCGAATAGTCAGGTCTTCAGCGAAGACTTGCGACGACCAGAGCAAGATGCCGATAGCAGAGGCGAGTGCGGAAAGTGTGTGCATAGGCGTGGATTGTGGGGACTAAATGGAAGGGTTAGACCCCACCAATGACCAAGAACAACTTCGCCACGGAGAACCCTTTCGCAGTGGGCCAGTTGTATGCAGCCAGCCGTCGCGTGGCGTTTTCCTGAGTAACGCCGTCGACCGTGACGACCAGGGTTTGAAGCTTTCCCTCGTTGATGAACACGACGAGCTTTACCCAATGAAGTTCGGGAGACATGCTTGAGCCCTGCAATTCTTCAGCAAGGAGTTTCTCAACCTGCGCTTGGACGGACTCGCTCACTTTCGTGCCGCGTTGACCCCACTCTGAAAGGAATACACGTCGGGGGGCTCCGCCGATCTTCCAGGTTGCCTTCCGAACGTGCGGGTCTTCGCGATTGAATAGTTCGGCATAAATCGGGTGCAAAGTGGTTAGGCAGAAGTTTTGCAGGGAGTCGTAGAAGGCTTCATCTGTCTTTGTTCCGGCACCAGCGACGTAGTCGTCAAGCCTTCTGCCATTCTTGAAGGTTATGGATATCCGCGATTCGACAGAGTAGAACTTCCCCGGAGTCAGCTCTTTGGCCTCATGGATCTCCCCACCAAGCAAGACTCCCGTTCGTGGGAAATAGATTCCGTCCTTCCTCTTTTCGAAGTCGTTGAAGTTGTGGGCTTTAAGCCAGATCTCGAAGTAGGAGTTGACATACTCTGCTCCTTGGCCGGCATGGACGGCTGAGGCTAAGAAGAGAAGTAGTGTGACAAAGAGATTTCGCATGTTTGAGAAAGGGGCAAGTGGGGGTATAAAGTTTGACTTAAGCTGACTGCCGAAGGCAGGCCCACTACTTGAAGGAGGGGCTGGGCATAGTCAGATAGCGCACTCGTATTGGTCCGGGGTCAATGAAAGACGATAGCTCCACCATTGGCACACATGGAAAACGCCTTCTTCCAGTCCCCATAGGAGGTGCGAAAGTATTCGTCGGGATGCTTCGACGCCGCAGCTTGGTACTGGAGGAAGTCTCCGTAGACGCGTTTGCAGACAACCGGACCAATGACGCCTTCGGCGTCAGAAAAATCAATGAATTCCCAGAATGGCCCTCTCTTGGTGTTCCAAACGGTAGCGTCGTACCGAAGCTCGGCCTTGCCATTAAACGCCTTGTACGGTGTCTGCTCGTAGCCAGCGAGTTTCGCTAGCTCATTCCTCCAATAGTTGTAGCCGGAGTAGGAACCTGCCCTGAACTCAAAGGACGACTGATAGCGGTACACCGCTCCTGCTGTCAGCCCGGCAAAGCGCTCAGCAAAATGCACCGGGGCTAATTTGACCTGATTCTGTCCTGTCGGTTCTCCGTCTTTGGCGACTCGCGGTGATCGGACAATGGTCAGATTTTCATAAGCCGTTATATCCAGGCCAGCACTTGCGGCGACCGGACATAGGCTGATCGCAACGAGAAATTTGAAACGAAGCATGAGTGACCCCGGCGGCATTTGCCTTTTCAGGGCTTGAGTTCTCTGGATCGCGCTAGAAACGCTGCCATTTCTGCCTTGTGTTTTTTGTGCATCTCTCGAAGTCCGCTAAACCTCTGAAAGAACGGCACACATATCCACATTACCCCTCCGACGATTTGGTTGTAAAAAATTACGCAGACTCCTCCGCCTATCACCAAAGCCAAGACTGCGGCGAGGCGCAGAAGATAGCCCAGAGGGTAGAGTTGTTTGGATGGATCGAAAGGCTCGTTGCTCATGAGGTCGGGTTTAAGCGGAACGTCGACGGCGGAAGGAGCCAGCCTGAATGATTCGGCGACAACCTTGGATTCGGGCATCGAATCGGAAGTTGAAGGTGTCGGACTTGGAGTCGACCTATGCCAGTACCTGTGATCTCGGCCCAAATATCCTGAATCCAGCGAGCGCGAGCACGAGAGGCGCGCTTGATGATCAAGTTCTGCCAAAGGGAGCGAATAGAAGTCCTTGGCGCTAAATGCCGAGAAGCCATCTTTGAACCCAGAGATGCGTTTCATCAGCGAGATCGGTGGTGACGGAGAGCGTATGCACGCTGCGAAGGCCACCGACTCTTCGGTGGGGTCACCCATGAACAGAACTTCGATAGGGTTCAAGGTCAGATAGGGAAGTGGTAGATCTGCGAGGCCGTCGCAGGCAAGCTTCCAGTAGTCTTCGCCCATGCCGGGATCGCCAGCTACTTCCTGGAATATGGAGAGGCTGAGTTCGAGATTGCGTTTCGCGGTTGCCACCTCAACGCAAGGAAGCTCGATAACGAACGGTTCCGCTTGACCGTCTGTGAAGCCGGCTTCCATCGGGACACTCACTTTGTAAAGCGGCACGTTCCTGAAGCAACACAGCCACGGGAGAGGAATGCGATAGGCCGCCTCTGCAATTTCCACGTATTCGCTGCCGCGGCTCAACCCCACCTGCAATACCTGCGGGTCGCTGGTCAAGATATCAGTGTTCAATAGGTAGGATCGATTTGCCATATGGGCCCTAAGGTGATGCATGCCGAAAAATGCTGTGGCATAACTTGGCGACTTCGCCCATAAAAACCAGCATTGAGGTTTGTCTCATTTGAATAGCTTGCTCCATTGATCAAGGATTAGGCACCAATCTTGAGCATAAGCCTAAAGGTGAGGCTGATTCTCTGACCAGCGCCGGGTGACTTAGGAATGGCGTGGAGCCACAAGGACTGGAGCTCGTTTGACATGTACAAAAGAGAACCCGGAGTCAGTGCGTATGGGATTTCGTGTGAACGAAGCTGCTTGTAGCGGAACATTATCTCGCGCTCGCTGCCGAGGGAAATGATCGCGACTCCGGTACCTTCTGCCAGTTCTTCAGTTGAGTCGGAGTGAAAGCCCATTGAAGACTGGCCATCCGGGTAGTGATTCAGCAGGCAGTTGTTGGGATGAAAGCCCAATGTTGCCTCGATCTGTTTGCAGATTCCTTGAAGGCTTTCAGGCATGGCAACTTGTGGATATGTGATACCCGAGTAGTCGTAGGAGACCCCAAAGCTTGCGGTCTTTCGCGCGCGCAGGCGCTCATCCCAAGCGACCCAAGACAGCAGATGGTCAAACAGGTCCTGGTGACTTGCCACAAAGTCTGGGACGAAGGTGACATTGGGTGTTGGATGCATAGAAGCACGCTGAGCTTATTTATAAAAGACAGTCGGATCGCCAGCCTGATTGAGGCCTCCTGCTGCATGTCCGAGCCAGACAACGGTTAGCCTGCGCAGCGAAAACTGGAAAGAGACGATAGGTCATTAATGAGGCGCACAAAAATCCGTGGTCTGCTCCTTCAACTTGCCACAGATCTGGGACTTCATCATGAATGGCGGCGTTATCTGACCATCATCACGCCTGCGCATATACGGATACAACACAAGAAGGCCTTTGCTGTCTGTACCGGCTTTCGCAATGATCATTCCTTCCTCACCATTACTGTGATCCGGGCCGCAGCTTGAGAACTCGTATTTCATGGCGACTTTTTCGCCTTGATTGACCCTTGTGTCAGATGTCTGTAGAACCTGCATGACCGTTGCCGTGACTGTTGCTGTTGCCGTTCTCGTTTCCTCATTGACATCCGACAAGGAAACTTTCGCAATCACATCAACATCAGTCTGGAGACTTGGAATGGCCTCAAAGAAAAGCGTGTTCGATAAACCGTACCCTAGACAAGCATGCGCTTGCGGGGTTACCAGCAGGAAGCAAAAAGCCAATGCAATGAGGTAGCGCATGTATATTTTCGATAGTTCGGTAGGGAGCAAATATCCAAGAAGGCTAACTTAATGTATGCCGAAAAATGCTGCGGCACAACTTGACAACTTCACTCCAAAAACTGGCACTGAGGCTTGTCTCATTGAAATAGTCTCGCAAGGGAAGTCAACATATGAGGCCACCAATTTCCACCACATCCGCCAGGAGCGGTCGATAAAAGAGTTAGGCCTATCCCTCATTGGGGAGCAAGTCATCGAAGTAGTTCCATTCGGGATCATCAGCAAGATGGATCTCTATTGGATAGCGCTCTCCCTCTTGTGGCATGTCGCTTAGTCGCTTCAGGAACAACTGAGGTTGCTGTAGATAGAAAACAAACTCGCGCTCGGCGCGGCCGGTAATAACTGCAGCCAACAAAACGAACTTGTCTTGTTCTACCGCGGCTACGAGCCGATCCTCGAAGACGTGAAGGTGGTCCAACTCTGCTTTGGTCGCAAGACCGTCTTCGTTTGGCAATCGCATCGACCAGAACACGTTGAGTCTTTTCGGATATCCGGGTCTTGGGAGCTCGGCGGAAAACCTGCGAAATCGGACTTGGAACGGGTACTCCCCGGTATGCCCTTCTGCGACTGCCCAGTGTGCGATGTCAGCGGACTCGAACATTTGTTTCCTTATCTCCCTGTGGTCTGGTCTTGGATTCTGCAAGACGGGTTCGATAGGGTCGATCATCCAGACACAAGGAAATTTAACGTCCATCCACGTTAAGTGCGTGCTTCATTCATGGTCACAGGGACTCCAATGGACCGCATGTACTCAATGACCTTCTCAACCGGGCGCTCACGGTACTTGAAATCCCCAGACCGAGACCGCCAATGAAGTCTCGCTCCGTCCCGCAAGTTGAACACCAGGCGATGATGCTTGGACATGAAGGCCCACCGGAGGCCGTACGCAAAGGCGAGTGTCAGCAGCCCCACCTGGACTCTCGTCCCTGGCTCCAACCGTGACCAATAAATGGTGAGGAAGTATGCGATGGCCAACATCAATACCACCAGAACTGCCCCGGCGATGATGTGAAAGACTGATGAACCCGACTCGTACCGCAAGCCCACGCAGGTTTTAAGCGGCACGGTGTCTATGCGGTATGGCGTCGTGATGGAGAATTGCTTCTTCAAGACCCTGAGCGTTTCCGTTCCAACACTGACGACCTGGCCAATGTGATGGGCGTAGTCGTCGTTGGGCACGAGCCCCGCGACGAGCTCTTCTTCGGACAGTGGCATGGCGGTGAGTACCTGACTTAATGTATTGGCAGCAACGCCGGAACTGGCATCAATGGCGCATTCCAGACTTGCGGCGATTCTGGACCAAATGCGCAGGCTTGAACATCCCCTCATCTGAGGAAGGCCCCAAAACTCCGTTTCCGTAGCGTTCAAGGCATTGAGGTCTAAACCCAGGCACTGCAGAGGTAGGCTTCCGCGCGCACGATGCCCCCGTGATTCGCGCCGAAACAATCAGCCGGCAATGCCAGGTTGCGGGCGTCCGGCTCAGGCGGCCATGGTTCGTGGCTCCCCTTGCACAGGCACTGCATCGCCCTCCGTCACCTGCCGCCAGTTTTCCTGCCCCATCCAGCCGCGCAGCGCCATCACGCCCCTGGGCGTGATCTCCAGCGCGCGCATGCCCTGGCGACGCATCAACCAGCCGCTGTCCAGGCAATGCGCGCAAATCAGCGTGCCCAGCTGCCCGGCCACATGAAAACGGCGCTCGCTCCAGTCGAGGCATGGCCGGCAATACGGCCGCTTGGTGTTGGTGCCAGGCAGTGAAGCCGTCAGGTCAATGCCCAGGCGCGCCAGCACGGCGCCGGCCTTGTCGGTCACGTGGCCGGCCTCCCCCTCAAACGCGATGGCGCCGTCGGCCACCAGGTGCTGCGCAATCGCCACGCCGAGCCGGCCGGCGATGTGGTCATAGCAGCTGCGCGCCATGCGCATGGCGGCGTCCTTGGGGCCGGGCACCACGGCGCGGCGCACAGTGGGCGCGTTCTGCGCCGCGAGCTGCGTGATGCCTTCGAGCACGCGGGCCACGTCGGCCGAGGCCAGACGGTGATATCGGTGGCGACCATGCTGCTCGACGCGCAGCAGGCCGCCTTCGACCAGCAGCGAGAGGTGGCGGCTGGCGGTTTGCGGCGACACGTTGCCGGCGCCGGCCAGTTCATGCGCCGTAAGCGAACGGCCGTCCAGCAGTTCCATCAGCATGGCGGTGCGGGCCGGTTCGCCGACCAGCGAGGCGATGTGGGCAATCTGGTTGGTGTTCATCATGGGTTTGGGGGTCTCGTAGCAGCAACCTTAGCAGCATCAGAAAACCCATGCTTCGCTCCAGAGCTAAGTATCGCGACCCCGGCGCGCCGCACCATGGAGGCCATGCGGCAAGCACCGCCGCCCCTCAAGGAAACTCCCATGGAAACGTCCGCGTCCCCCATCCTCCAACCGCCGGCGCCGCGCGCCTTCTTTGGCGCCACCGTGGTGCGCGCCGCCTTTGTGCTGGCCATCTTCGGCTGGGGCATTGGCTTTTACAGCCCGGCGATTTTTCTGCACACGGTGCTGGCGCGCACCGGCTGGGCGCTGCCGCTGGTGTCAAGCGCCGTGACCTTTCACTTTTTGTTCGGCGCGGGTGTGGTGGCCTGCCTGCCGCGCATCCATGCCCGGCTGGGCGTGGCCGCCACCACTGCGGCCGGTGCCGCCGCGCTGGCCCTGGGCCTCATGGGTTGGGCGCTGGCCGACCAGCCTTGGCAACTGTTTACCGCCGCGCTGCTGACCGGCGGCGGCTGGGTCACCATGGGCGCGGCGGGCATCAACGCCATCATCTCGCCCTGGTTTGTGCGCGGCCGGCCGATGGCGCTGGCCAAGGCTTACAACGGTGCCAGCCTGGGCGGGGTGATTTTTTCGCCTCTGTGGGGCGCGCTGATCGCCATGATGGGATTTACCGCCGCAACGCTATGGGTGGGCGCGGCCATGCTGGCCGTCGTGGGCTGCCTCAGTTTTTTTGTGGTGGCGCAAACGCCGGAGCGCCTGGGCCAGCGGCCCGACGGCGATGCGCCGGGCGCGCCGCCCGGCAGCGTCACCTCGGCACATGCCAAACCGCTGCCCGGCCGGCTGCTGTGGCGCGACCGGAGCTTTCGCACCTTGGCCGCCGCCATGGCACTGAGCCTGTTCGCGCAGGCCGGCTTGATCACGCACCTGTATTCGCTGCTGGTCTCGGCCCTGGGCGCCCAGGGCGCGGGCCTGGCGATGGCACTGGCCACCACCTGCGCGATAGGCGGGCGCACCATCGTGGCCAAGTGCATGCCGGCCGGTGCTGACCGCCGTCTGGTCGCCGGCGTGAGTTATGCGGTGCAGATCGCCGGTTCGCTGGCTTTGGCCTGCGCAGCGGAACACCAGGGCGCGTTGATCCTTCTGGGCGTGGTGCTGTTCGGCGTCGGCATCGGCAACGCGACCTCGCTGCCGCCGCTGGTGGCCCAGGTGGAATTCGTCAAGGAAGACGTGGCGCGCGTGGTGGCGCTGATCGTCGCGATGTCGCAGGGCTTGTGGGCGCTGGCGCCCGCCACTTTTGCCCTGCTACTGGTGACCAGCAACGGAGCTCCGGCGCACCTGGGCGCGGGCACGGGTATTTACTTCGGCGCGACGGTGCTGCTGCAGCTGGCCGCCATCGCCTGCATGCTGGGCGGTCGCAAGTCCGCGAGCTGAAGCTCAGCCCAGGCGCGGCGTGGCGTCCGGCAGACAGGCCGCGGCGCGCGCCAGCAACAGCTCGCGCTCACGCAGGTTGCGCGTGAGCGAGGCGGCGCGTTCGAACTCGGCATGGGCTTCCTCGAGGCGGCCCAGCTTGAACAGGAAGTCGCCGCGCACGCTGGGCAGCAAGTGGTAGTTTTTCATCAAGGGCTCGGCCAGCAGCGCGTCGGCCACCTCCAGCCCCGTGGCGGGGCCGAAGGCCATGGCCAGCGCCACCGCGCGATTGAGTTCCACCACCGGTGAAGGCGCGAGCTGTGCCAGCGCGTCGTAGAGCGCGGCGATGCGCGTCCAGTCGGTGTCGGCGCCCGTGGGCGCGCGCGCATGGCAGGCGGCGATCGCGGCCTGCAGCGCATACGGCCCCAGCGCACCGCCCAGCGCCTCGGCGCGCGCAAGTGCGGCGAAGCCGCGGCGTATCAGCAGGTGGTCCCAGCGTGCGCGGTTTTGTTCCAGCAGCAGGATGGGTTCGCCTGACGGCCCGGTGCGCGCCTTGGCGCGCGAGGCCTGGATTTCCATGAGGGCGACCAGGCCGTGGACTTCGGGTTCCTGCGTCGCGAGCTCGGCCAGCACACGCCCCAGCCGCAAGGCTTCATCGCACAGCGCGGGCCGCATCCAGTCGCTGCCCGAGGTGGCCGAATAGCCTTCGTTGAAGATCAGGTAGATGACTTCCAGCACCGAGGCCAGCCGGGCATCGCGCTCTTCGGGGCCGGGCACTTCAAAGGGAACGCGCGCCTCGGCCAGGGTGCGTTTGGCGCGCACGATGCGCTGGGCCACCGTGGGCTCAGGCACCAGGAAGGCGCGCGCGATCTCGTCGGTGCTCAGGCCGCCCAGCAGCCGCAGCGTGAGCGCGATGCGCGCCTCGGTGGACAGCACCGGATGGCAGGCGGTGAAGATCAGGCGCAGCAGGTCGTCGCCGTAATCGTCGGCGCCGTCGTCCCCATCGCCGGGCTCGTCTACGTCGGCGAAAGCCATGTCCTGCTCCATCTCGAGTTCGCGGCCCAGCTCTTCGTGCTTGAGCGCCAGCAGCTTGCGCCGCCGCAGGTAATCAATGGCGCGGTGCTTGGCAACGGCCATGAGCCAGGCGCCCGGGTTGTCCGGAACGCCGGTCTTCGGCCAGCGTTCGAGTGCCGTGACCAGCGCGTCCTGCGCGATCTCTTCGGCCAAGCCCACCTCCTGCACCATGCGCGCGACCTTGGCGATGACCTTGGCCGACTCGATGCGCCAGACGGCGTCGATGGCGCGGTGGGTTTCATGCGAGGCCATGCCGCTTCAGGCGCCCGTGCTTTTTCCGCTGGGTGCCTGCTGCATCTCGGTGAAGCCGGCGGCGGCTTCCTGCACGTCGCTCGGGAAATCCGACATTTCCATGACCTGGCGCAGCTCGATGGTCTCGTTTTCGGCGGCGGGGCAGCGAGACGCCCATTGGATGGCTTCCTCGCGCGAGGCCACGTTGATCATCCAGAAGCCGCCCACCACTTCACGGGCTTCGGCGAAGGGGCCGTCGCTCACGCGCGGCTTGCCGCCGGGGAAACTCACGCGCGCGCCCATGGACGGCGGGTGCAGGCCTTCAAGCGAGAGCAGCACGCCGGCTTTTTGCAGCTCTTCGTTGTACTTCATCATGGCGGCCACGGCGTCGGCGCTGGGCAGGGTGCCGGCGGCGGCGCTTTCGTAGCCTTTGGGGATCATCAGCATCATGAATCGCATTTCAATAACTCCTTGAGTGTGGGTTGAGATTGCGAGCCGGGCTGGGGTGCGTCACCCTGGAGTGCCTGGCTCTAACTCTACGACGAATGGTTTTGGGGAAATCGACAAGGTTTCCCCGAGAAAACTTCAAACAAGCTTCTTACTTTTCCGCGGTGGCCTTCATGGTGGCCAGGCCGTCTTCAAAGTCCTTGCCCACCATCTTGTCGATGTTGAAGAAGACATGCATGACCCTGGAGATCAGCGGCGCGGGGCCCGCCATCTCCCAGCTCACGACACTGCCGCCGGCCTGCGGCTGGATGCTGAACACCACCTTGTTGTGGGCTTCAAAGGGTTTGCTGA
This sequence comes from Polaromonas sp. P1_F2, assembly GCF_056405735.1. Lineage (NCBI taxonomy): Bacteria > Pseudomonadati > Pseudomonadota > Betaproteobacteria > Burkholderiales > Comamonadaceae > Polaromonas > Polaromonas sp. P1_F2. Next base: position 148,291 of record NZ_JBFUBN010000010.1, read on the forward strand.
AGTTCAGGTCTATCCTGACGACGGAAGACGGTACCGATTCGGTGATCAGCATGTCGCCCGTGCCGACCTCCTTGCTCTCCCAGGCATAGGCCGAGCCCTTGCCGGTGGCCGGGCCGCTGAAGCTGCGCTTCATGGCCGCGTCCTTTTTCTCCCAGGGCGACCAGGCGCCCCAATTCTTGTAGTCGTTGATCAGCGGGAAGATTTTTTCGGGCGGCGCCTGGACGGTGGTCTGGCGCTGGACACGGAAGGTCTCGGGCTTGCCGGCGGCAAGCACCAGCACCGTCACGACAAAAAGCACGATAACGACGGCGGCAATGATGGCAATGGTCTTGAACATGTAAATCCCCTTTTTGGTGTTCGTTCATTTCATGAATGGGCGAGCGCCGGGTTTATCGGGCACGCACGCTGTGCGCCCCAAAAAAACGTCTGCTCACCGTTATGACGAACGGAAAACATCAAATCGACACGCCCGGCCAAAAAAATTCAGATTTTTTTGGCCGCACCCCAGGCTTCAGGCCGCGGCGAAGTCGGCGGCCTCATACAGCAGCCGGATTTCCACCTCGACCTCCTCGGTGTCGCTGAAAGGAAACGGGTAGCCCAGCGCCCAGTCCACCGCGGCCTGCAGCGAGCGCGCCTGGATGATCCAGAAGCCGGCCAGCAATTCCTTGGCTTCGGCGAAGGGCCCGTCCATCACGCTGGGTTTACCCCGGGTGAATTTGAGGCGGGATGCGCTGGCGCTGGGCTTGAGGCCTTCACCCAGCAGCAGCACGCCGGCCTTGACGGCCTCGTCGTTGTGCTGGGCCATGCGCCCCAGCCACTGCTTGTCGGGCACAGTGCCGGCTTCGGCCCTGTCGTTGGCCTTGAGCAGAATCATGAAACGGCGAAAGCCTTCAGGCAGGGCCGGCGCGCCCTCACCGGCCACGCCGCGCAGGCCGCCGGGGCAGCCGCCCTCGCGGATTTCCAGCGAGCTGTTGCCGCCGGCATCTTCCTGCGGCCAGCGTTTGAGCCACTCGATGACCTCCTGCTGCGAGGCTGCCTCGACCAGGGTGAAGCCGGCAATCAGCTCTTTGGCCTCGGTGAAGGGCCCGTCGGTCACCGTGGGCTTTCCGCCGGAAAAGCGGATGCGCGCGCCCTTTGAACTCGGCTGCAGGCCCTCGCCGCCCAGCAGCATGCCGGCTTTGGCCAGTTCTTCGTTGTAGGCGCCCATGGCGGCCAGGAGCGCGGGGCTGGGCAGCTCGCCGGCCTCGGTACTCGCGTCGGATTTGCGCAGGATCATGAATTGCATGCGTGGAGTCTCCTTAGAACCCGGTTTTTACCTCAAACGCGGGGCGAGTGCGTTTCAGCTCCGCGCTTCGACCTGCCGGCGCAGGCGCTCCTCGGCCTCGCGCAGTTCGGGCGTGAACTCGGCCCCGAAGTCTTCGGCGGAAAACACCTGGCGGATTTCGATTTCGGCTTCGCTCTCCGGTGGGAAGGGGCAGCGCTTGACCCATTCAATCGCCTCTTCTTTTGACGAGACCTGCAACACCCAGAAGCCGGCCACCAGTTCCTTGGTTTCGGGGAAAGGCCCGTCAATCACGGTGCGCTTGCTGCCGGAAAACCTGACGCGCGCGCCTTTGGAGCTCGGATGCAGCCCCTCGCCCGCCAGCATCACGCCAGCCTTGACCAGTGATTCGTTGAACTTGCCCATGTCGGCCAGCAGTTGTTCGCTGGGCATTTCGCCGGCTTCGCTGTGTTTGTCGGCTTTCACCAGAACCATGAATTTCATTTCGGACTCCTTTGGGTTGGGAGCGGAGAGCCCGGACAACCCGGGCAGAAACATCCTGCTCTTACCGGTACGACGAACAAGCGGAGCGAAATCGACAGCAGGGGCGCCGTCTTTTTTCAGTTTTTTTGTAACAGCCGCTGAAACCCGGGCGCAGGCCCGGGCTCCGCCTCAGGTGAGCAGGGCTACGGCCGCCGAAAAGCTGAAGAAGGCCAGCACAGTGGACAGCAGGATGATGCGTGCGATGCGGCCGTTGTCGGCGCCGAAACGCTCGGCCAGCATTGTCACGTTGCTGGCGCTGGGCAGGGCCGCCACCAGCACGATCACGGTGAGCGCAAAACGCTCTAGCGGCACACCCAGCGCGATGGCGCCCAGCCCCACCAGGCCGACAAGCACTGGATGGACCACAAGCTTGATCAACGCCACCGGCACGTAGTCCCTGAGCGGCATGGCCGCAACGCTGTTCATCTGCGAGCGGGCCAGCACCGCGCCTACGGTGAACAGCGCCACCGGCGAGGCCGCGTCGGCCAGCAGCCCGACAGTCTGCATCACCGGCCCGGGCAGCGCCACCCCAAAGCCCGACGACAGCGCGCCCAGCACGATGGCCCAGGGCATGGGATTGAGCGCCACGCCCTTGAGCGCCTTCTGCGCGGCGACCTCGGCGCCGTGGACGTCGGCCGAATCCAGCCGCGACAGCGCGATGCACAGCGAGCTCGTGACCAGCAAGTCAATCAGGATGGTGGCGATGGCCGGGCCGGCGGCCTGCGCGCCCAGCAGCGCCACCAGCAGGGGCACGCCCATGAAGCCGGTGTTGGGAAAGGCCGCGACCAGCGCGCCGAAAGAAGCATCGTTCCAGGCAATGCGGCCCTTGCGCGTGAGCACCACGGTAAAGGCCACCATCAGCAGCGCGCACACCAGGTAAACCGCGACCAGGCTGGCGTCCAGCAGCTGCGCGATCGGCGTGCCGGCGCCGAAGCGGTAGAGCATGCAGGGCACTGCGAAATACAGCACAAAGGTGTTGAGGCCGGGGATGGCCAGCTGCGGAAGCAGGCCGCGGCGCGCGGCAAGGTAGCCGCACAGCACCAGGGCGAAAAAGGGGAAAGTGACGAAAAGAATGCCGAGCACGGCGCTCATTGTCGCCCACGCTTTGCGTGTGAGTGCGTCGCGATGCTCCGCCCGCCTGTCATTGGGCAAAAAAAATAGCTGCAGCGCAGGGGTGCCTGCGCCGCAGCTACTTATTCATGACAGGGCAAATGATGGCGGGACAGCTGACGGGTGGCGTGATTCCGATGTGAATCCCGCCAGCCTGCCGCCGAACGCCCGGCATTCGCCCGGCGCCGCCGCTTTAAAAGCTGTGCGCAATGCCCGCGTAAATGGTTCTTTGCGACTGGTTGATCGCCGGATTTCCCGATACCGTGTCCACCCCGAAGTTGGCGCCACTGGAGTTGCTGACGTTGCCGAATGCCGCGTACAGCAGCGTGCGCTTGGACATGCTGTAGTCCGCGCCCACCATGCCGAGCGTGGCCTTGCCGGCCACCCGGTCGGACTTGACGTGGAAGACCGAACCGATCAGCGTGAGCGCCGGCGTCACATCGTAGCGAACGCCGACCCAGGCATGCTTGAGCTTGCTCGCGGCGGTGAGGGCCGCGTCGGCTGCGGTGATGTAGTCGTAGGCCGCATACAGCTTGGCCGGGCCGATCTTGTAAGTGCCGCCGACGATGGTTTCCTTGGAGGTGTTGAAAACATCCGTGAAGGTGCCGGCAGCATTACGGCGCTGGGAATAGATGGCGCGCAGCATCAGGTCCTGGTTCGCATAGGTCAGAGAAAAGCCTTCGCCGCGGTTGGCCTTGCTGCTGCCCGCCTGTTCGCCGAGCGAGATCTGCCCCGTGGCATTAAAGCCGCCCATGTCAGGCGTTGAATACTCGATCACATTGCTGGCACCGGGCCAGCTGCGGCCCCTGACCAGGGTGGCGCTGCCCACCCACTGCTGGCCGGTCGGGTCCAGGTCCCACACGTCGTTGCTGATGAACAGGTTCTTGCCGAGGCGAAAACTGCCCCAGCTGGAGTTGGACAGGCCGACATAGGCGCGGCGATTGAACAGGTTCGTTCCGGCCCCCCCGTTTTTAAGCTCAAACCCGCTTTCGAGAAGGAAGTTGGCCGCGAGGCCGCCCCCCAGGTCTTCTTTGCCCTTCATGCCCCACATGCTGGTGCCCCACTGGTTGCTGGCCACCATGGTTTTGGAGAAACTGGCATTGGCCACCGGGTCAAACACATGGTCGATATAGGCCAGGCCTGACACGACCCGTCCATACAAGGTGACGGTGGACTGGGCAGAGGCCATTTGCGGAGCCAGCACGGCCGCGCAGGCAACGCCCAGGTACATACTACGGATAGCAGCTTTCATGATTTGTCTCTCTTTTCTGTGGTTGGATTGAGTCAGTTGAAGAAGTCCGGATATGCCCATTCGCCGGCATGGCTGCCCAGAGCGAACCCGGTTCGGGCGGGGAAAACATGGCGGCCAGCTTTCACCGTGCTCTTCAGGCCCGGTGGCTGGCAGCGCCGCATGGCGTTTCGGCGGTGTGGATGTCTGTTCATGGCGCGCGGCGGCAGGAACACCGCCGTGTCGGCAATTTCGCGGTCGGTCGATAAGTCCATCGTGGGGCTCCGGTCTCGTCTGTTGGTCATGGGTGGGTCAGGCAACTGAAGGGTGTGGCGGGCCGTCAGCCCCTGAAGGCGTACTGCGCCAGCGACTCGCGCTTCATCTCGATCGAATAACCCGGCCGCTGCGGCGGCATGTAGGCGGCATTGCGAATCACGCAGGGATCCACGAAATGCTCGTGCAGGTGGTCCACGTATTCGATGACCCGGCCTTCCTTGGTGCCGGCGATGCAGAGGTAGTCGATCATCGACAGGTGCTGCACGTACTCGCACAGGCCGACCCCGCCGGCATGCGGGCACACCTTGAGTCCATGCTTGGCGGCCATCAGCATCACGGCCAGCACTTCGTTGACCCCGCCCAGCCGGCAGGCGTCGATCTGCACCACGTCGATCGCGCCCCGCATGATGAGCTGCTTGAACATGACGCGGTTCTGGCACATCTCGCCGGTGGCGACCTGCATGTCGCCCTTGACCGCCTCGCGGATGCGGCGGTGGCCCTCGATGTCGTCAGGGCTGGTCGGCTCCTCGATGAACCAGGGCTTCGCAAAACGCAGGTGGTCCAGCCAGTCAATCGCCTCGTTCACGTCCCACACCTGGTTGGCATCGATCATCAGGGTGCGGTCGGGGCCGAGCACCTCGCGGGCGACGCGCACCCGCCGGATGTCGTCCTGCAGGTCGCGGCCCACCTTGAGCTTGATGTGCGAAAAGCCGGCATCCACCGCCTCCTGGGCCAGGCGCCTGAGCTTTTCATCGTCGTAGCCCAGCCAGCCGGCGGACGTGGTGTAGCAGGCGTAGCCTTCCCGCTCGAGCGTCTCCAGGCGCGCGTCCTTGCCGGCGGCCTGGCGTGTCAGCAGGGCCAGCGCCTCGGCCGGCGTGATGCAGTCGGTGATGTAGCGAAAGTCGATCACCCTGACGATTTCTTCCGGACTCATGCGGGCCACCAGCTTCCACACCGGCAGGCCTTCCTGCTTGGCCCACAGATCCCACACGGCATTGACCACGGCGGCGGTCGCCAGGTGGATCGCGCCCTTGTCCGGGCCTATCCACCGCAGCTGGCTGTCCGAGGTGATGTAACGCCAGAAGCGGCCCATGTCCGCGGTCACCCAGTCCATGTCCAGGCCGACCACCAGATGGCGCATGGCTTCGATGGCGGCGCAGCAGACTTCATTGCCGCGGCCGATGGTGAAAGTCAGGCCGTGGCCTTCAAGCCCCGGCTGGCCGGTTTCCAGCACCACATAGGCAGCCGAATAATCCGGGTCCGGATTCATCGCATCCGAGCCGTCGAGATGCTGCGACGTCGGAAAGCGCACGTCGATGACACGCATGGATTGGATAGTGCTCATGAAGGATTGCCTGGTGAAGAAGCGCTTCAGCGCGTGGCAGCCCGGAGGCTGCCGCACCCATCAGTCATACAAAACCGCCGCGATCTTGGGATCGTTGATGGTGGTCTTGTCGTAGTAATAGAAGCCGGTGTCTATGACCTTGGGCAGCTTCTCCCCCTTGAGGGACTTGACCGCCGCCTCGACGGTCTTGTAGCCGATGCCGACCGGGTTCTGGGTGATGGCGCCGGCCATGGAGCCGTCCAGGATGGCGGCTTTTTGCTGCTTGCCGGAGTCGTAGCCGATGATCACCACCTTGCGCTTCATCTCCCTGGCGCCGTTCAGCGCGCCGATGGCCGAGCCTTCGTTGGCGCCGAAAATCCCCTTCAGATTAGGGTTGGCCTGCAGGATGGACTTGGTGATCTCGGTCGATTTGAGCTGGTCGCCGCCGCCGTACTGCACGCTGACGATCTTGATGTTGGGATAGGTCGACTTGATGCGGTTGACAAATCCCTCGGTGCGGTCGATACCGGTGCGGCTGGTCTGGTCGTGCACGACCAGGGCGACATCGCCGCTCTTGCCGATCAGCTCGGCCATCTTGTCGGCGGCCAGGGCCGCAGCGGCCACGTTGTTGGTGGTGGTCGTGGTCACCGGAATATCGCTGTCCACGCCCGAGTCAAAGGCGATGACCGGGATCTTGGCGGCCTGGGCTTTTTTCAACAGCGGGATCGACGCCTTGCTGTCCAGCGCGGCAAAGCCGATGGCCGACGGTTTTTTGGCCAGCGCCGCCGCGAACATGTCGATCTGCTTGTCCACCATGCTCTCGCTCTCGGGGCCCTCGAAGGTCACCTTGACCTTGTAGTCCTTGCCGGCCTGCTCGGCCCCTGCCTTGACGGCCTGCCAGAACTGGTGCTGAAAGCCCTTGGAGATCATCGGAATGTAGATCTCGTCGGCGGCCAGCGCCGTCGTGCTCAAGGTGCAAGCCAGGCCAAGGCCCAGTGCGAGGCTCAAAAGTGTTCGTTTCAAAATCATGTCGTCTCCTGATCGTTATGGGTTGCTGCAATGAATATCAAAATCAAACGTGGGCAGGGGCTGGGGTTTGGGGTTCTCCTTGCTAAGGACCGCACACCGGCGGCCCGGCGGCTGAGACAGCGTTTGTTTGCATCTACCTGCGCTTTCGCAAGATGTCGGCGTACACCGCCGCGATGATGATCAGGCCCGTCACCACGGTCTGCCACTCCTGGGCCACCGACATGATGCGCAGCCCGTTGGTCAACACGCTCATGATGAAAGCGCCGATGATGGTGCCCAGGATCGTGCCGACCCCGCCGCTGAGCGAGGTGCCGCCGATCACAACGGCGGCAATCGCGTCCAGCTCGTAGCCCTGGCCCAGCGACGGCTGCGCAGAGTTCAGGCGCGAGGCAATGAGCAGGCCGGCGATGCCACAGATCGCGCCGCTCAGCGTGTAGACAATGATCTTCCAGCGGTCCACGTTCACGCCCGACAGGCGCACCGCCTCTTCGTTGCTGCCCAGCGCGAAGGTGTAGGTGCCCAGCACCGTCTTGTTCAGTACCAGGCTGGACACCACCGCCACCACAAAGAGGATCAGCACCGCATTGGGGATGGGGAGCTCGGGCAGGAAGTAGCCGATCAGCGATTCCTGGGAAATGACCGAGAACTCCGGCGTGTCGTTGAAATAGATCGGCTTGGAATGGGTGATGACCAGCGACAGGCCCTTGAGCATGAGCATCATGCCCAGCGTGGCAATGAAGGGCGGAATCTTCAGCTTGGCAATCAGCACGCCCGAGATGAAGCCTGAGAACGCGCCGAAGAAAATGGCCGCCAGCACGCCCAGGTAGAAGGGCAGGCCCCAGTAAGTCAGCACCACCCCGGCCATGACGGCGCAAAACGTCATCAGGGTGCCCACCGACAGGTCTATGCCCGAGGTAATGATGACAAAGGTGCAGGCAATGGCCAGCACGCCGTTCACCGCTGTGGCCTGCAAAATGCCCACCATGTTGTCGGTTTGCATAAAACTGGGCGAAGCCACACTGAAGAAAATCAGCAAACCCAGCAAGCTGGCAAACGCCAGAAGCTTTTGACGGGTATTGCTGCTGAAAGCCGCAGTCTTGAAACCCTGCAGCAACTTGGAGACGGTCATGGAGGATGCTTCCGCTGTTGTTTTTAGAAGGCGGCAGCAAGGGCAACCGGGCTGGAAGCGGCCGCCGGCGCTTCGCGCTGGGTGGCCAATTGCATGATTTTTTCCTGGGTCGCATCGCGGGCCGACAGCTCTCCGGTGATGCGGCCCTCACACATCACCACGATGCGGTGGCTCAGGCGCAGCACCTCGGGCAGTTCCGAGGAGATCATCACGATCGCGCGGCCTTGCGCCGCCAGCGCGGTGAGCAGCTTGTAGATTTCGCTCTTGGCGCCCACGTCGATGCCGCGCGTGGGCTCATCAAAAAACAGGATCTCGCAGTCCCGCACCAGCCATTTGGCGACCACGATTTTTTGCTGGTTCCCGCCCGACAGCAGCGCCACTTTCTGCTGCGCGCTGGGTGTCTTGATGCCCAGCTGCGCGATCAGTTTCGCCGCCGTTTGCTGCATCGCGGCGGGCTTGAGGAGGAAGCCGAAGCTCAAGAAGCGCCGCAGGGTGGCCAGCACGATGTTGGTCTGCACATCCATGCCGGTGGCCAGGCCAAAGTGCTTGCGGTCTTCCGACAGGTAGCCGATGCCGTGCGCCACCGCATCGGCCGGGCTGTGCACCGCGACCCGGCGGCCCCTGACCCAGATCTCCCCCGAATCCCTTTTGTCGGCGCCGAATACGGCGCGTGCCACTTCGGTCCGGCCGGCGCCCATCAGGCCGGCAAAGCCCAGGATCTCGCCCTTGCGCACGCTGAAGCTGACATCCTTGATGGTGCGGCCGCGATTGAGGCCCCGCACCTCCAGCACGGTCTCCCCGCCCTGGTCGCCTGCCGGCGGCCTCTCGTCTTCGAGCAGCGCGCGCCCCACCATCATGCCGATGATGGTGTCCATGCTGGTGGTGGCGGTCGGCACGGTGCCGATGTACTGGCCGTCGCGCATCACCGTCACGCGGTCCGAGATGCGCTTGAGCTCGTCCATCTTGTGCGAGATGTAGACCATGCCGACACCCTGGCGCTTGAGCTGGCCGATGATGCGGAACAAGTCGTCGATTTCGGCGTTGTTCAGCGCGGCGGTGGGCTCGTCCAGGATCAGCACGCGCGAGTCGAAGGACAGCGCCTTGGCGATCTCGACCATCTGCTGGCGCGCCACCGTCAGGTCGCAGACCAGCGTATGCGGCTCCAGGCTCAGGTTCAGCCGGTCGAAGATCGCCTGGGTATCACGGGCCATCTTTTCGGTGTCGACGAACAGGCCCAGCCGGCCGAGCGGCTCGCGTCCGATGAAGATGTTCTGCGCGACGCTCAGGTGGCCCATCAGGTTGAGCTCCTGGTGGATGATGCCGATGCCCAGCGCCTGCGCGGCGCGCGGGCTGCTGATCTCGACCGCCCGGCCGTCGATGCTGATCTCGCCGGCGTCCTTCTGGTAGACCCCGGCCAGTATCTTCATCAAGGTAGATTTGCCGGCACCGTTCTCGCCCATCAGGGCATGCACTTCGCCGGCGGCAAGCTCAAACCGGGCGTTGTGCAGCGCGCGCACTCCCGGGAAGGACTTGCACAGCTTGGTGATGGCCACAAGAGGTGTCATGAGCGGTTGCTGGCAACTGCGGTGTTCACTCAGGTCGTTATGCCGCCGCCGACCCGCAGCGGCTCGCCGTTGGCCAAGTGGCCCGTCCGCCGGCGAGCAAGGCCGCGGCCACCAGCCCGGACGCCGGCGCTGAGACCGATACCGTTTTCTTCTCAAATCGTCCTGGGTGCATAACAAAAACCTTTTTTAGCTGACGGACCACTGCGAGGCGGGGGCGCCAAAGGCAGGAAACTTATCGTTACAAATAGTTCATTGATGAACAATCTATTCACTTATGGATCGAAACGGTGTGAATCATAGAAATTTGCTCATCTTTCCAAGCTCCGGACTTTCCCTAGGTCAGGATTTAATTTATTGATGAACATTAAGTGCAAAAGTAAATAGACTCAAAGCAATGAAGGCGAAAGTCCTCGCAAGCACCGTGTGACATATCAGGAGCGCGGAGTTACATATCAAAATTGCAATGCCTTTGCCCTCACCCAACCTGCCGCCATGACACCAAAATCTTTTCCCCTGACGCCCGACCCGACCCAGAACGACGCTGGCGACACCGCATCTCCGCCTCTTGCGGAAGACCGCTACCGCGCCCCGGCGCTCGACAAGGGCCTGGACATCCTGGAGTTGCTGGCCCGCCAGCCGCAGGGCCTGACGCGCGCGGAGATCGTCAAGGAAATGGACCGCAACGCGAGCGAGATCTACCGCATGCTGGAGCGTTTGGTGGCGCGGCAATATGTGATGCGCTCGCTCTCGGGTGACCGCTACTCGCTGAGCCTGAAGCTCTTCTCGCTGGCCCACATGCATCCACCGCTCAACCGGCTGGTGACCCAGGCCATTCCCATCATGGAAGCCTTCGCGCAGAAGGCGGAGCAGGCCTGCCACATGGGCGTTTATGACCAGGGCAATGTGCTGGTCACCGCACAGGTCAACGGCCCCGGCACCTGGAGCATGACGATCCGCGTGGGGGTGCATGTCGGGCTGGTCGACACCGCCTCGGGCCGGGTGTTGCTGGCTTTCGCCGATGCCAGCCAGGCCCAGCAAATGCTGGCCCAGCACACGGCGCTCGAAGGCGAGGTGCCGATCGAGTCCGATGCATTGGCCGCCGCCCTCGGCGTGATCCGCAAGCAAGGCTATTTCGAGCGCGACAGCCTGCAATCTTTCGGCGTGGCCGATATTTCCTGCCCGATCTTCGGGCCCGACCACAGCGCGCTGGCGGCGCTGACCTGCCCTTACGTGCGGCGCATAGACCGCCACGTGGGCCCCGACCAGAAAACCGTGCGACTGCTGCTGCAACAGGCGGCACAGGCCTTGTCCTTGACGCAGGGTGGCTTCGCGCCTGCGAGCCGCCAGGCATGAAGCCGCGCCGGGCCCGGCAGCGCGAATGATTTGATGGCCTCAAAAGGGCAGCCGCTATGATTTGCCCTTCACCGGCAGTCCTTGACATGGCCGGTCCCGCGCATTTTTTCTCCTTGGAATCGATTCTTTTTCATGACTCACGGCCTGAACCTCGCCCAACAAGAAGCCGTGAACTACCTGCATGGTCCCTGCCTGGTGCTGGCGGGCGCGGGTTCGGGCAAGACGCGGGTGATCACGCACAAGATTGGCCGCTTGATCCAGTCGGGGCTCAAGCCGGAGCAGGTCGCCGCGATCACCTTCACTAACAAGGCCGCCGCCGAGATGCGCGAGCGGGCCAAGGCGCTGATCGGCAAAAGCGCCAAGGGCGTGCTGATCTGCACCTTCCACGCGCTGGGCGTGCGCATGCTGCGCCAGGACGGCGCGGCGCTGGGCCTGAAGCCCCAGTTCTCGATTCTCGACAGCGACGACGTGACCAGCATCATCAAGGACGCCGGCGGCAGCACCGACGCGGCCACCGCTCGGCAGTGGCAATGGACCATCAGTCTGTGGAAGAACATGGGCCTCAACGCGGCCGAGGCCATGGCGCAGGCCAACGGCGACGAGGAGCGCGCCATCGCCCGGGTGATGGCGCACTATGAAGAACGCCTGACCGCCTACCAGAGCGTGGACTTCGACGACCTGGTGGGCCTGCCGCTCAAGCTGCTGCGCGAGCACGACAGCGTGCGCAGCAAATGGCAGGAGTCGCTCAGCCATGTGCTGGTCGACGAATACCAGGACACCAACGCCACCCAGTATGAAATGCTCAAGCTGCTGGTGGGCCCGCGCGGCCGCTTCACCGCGGTGGGCGACGACGACCAGTCGATCTATGGCTGGCGCGGCGCCACGCTGGACAACCTCAGGAAACTGCCGCAGGACTACCCCAACCTCAAGGTGGTCAAGCTTGAGCAGAACTACCGCTCGACCAGCGCCATCCTGCGCGCGGCCAACAACGTGATCGGCCCCAACCCCAAGCTGTTTCCCAAGACGCTGTTCAGCGAGCTCGGCGAGGGCGAGCCGGTGCGCGTGGTGGACTGCGACAGCGAGGAACACGAGGCCGAGCGCGTGGTGGCGCGCATCCAGAGCCTGCGCGCCGAAGGCAGCCTGCAGGCCGAGGGCGGCCAATACAAGGAGTGGAAAGACTTCTGCGTGCTGTACCGCGCCAATCACCTGGCCAAACCTTTCGAGAAGGCTTTTCGCAAGGCCAACATTCCCTACAAGGTCTCGGGCGGGCAGAGCTTTTTCGACCGCGCCGAGATCAAGGACCTGTGCTGCTGGATGCGGCTGCTGGTCAACAACAACGACGATCCGGCGTTTATGCGCGCGGTGACCACGCCCAAGCGCGGCATAGGCCACACCACGCTGGGCGCGCTGGGCACGTTCGCCAGCCAGTCCAAGCAGAGCCTGTTCGAGGCGCTGTTCAGCAACTCGCTGGGCTCGGTGCTGCCGGCCAAGGCGGTGGGCTCACTGCATGAGTTCGGCCGCTACCTCAACGACCTTGAGTACCGCGCCAAACGCACCGTGGGCGCCGAGGACGCGCGGGTTTTCCTGAACGACTGGCTCAAGGAAATCGATTACGAAAAACACCTGTATGACGGCGAGGACAGCGAGAAGCTCGCGGCCGCGCGCTGGACCAACGTGATGGATTTCTGCGACTGGGTGGCACAGCGCTGCGGCGGGCAGATCGACGACGCCTCGGGCGCGGTGGTGGCCGCCGAAACCAAGACCATGCTGGAGGTGGTGCAGACCATCGCGCTGCTGTCCACCATCAGCGAACGCGAAGGCGACCAGAACGTGGTGACGCTGTCCACCCTGCACGCGGCCAAGGGCCTGGAGTGGCCGCACGTGGTGCTGGCCGGCGTGAACGAGGGCCTGCTGCCCTTCAAGCTGGAAGACGACGACGGCACCAATACCGACAACATCGCGCTGCGCCTGCAGGAAGAGCGCCGCCTGATGTATGTGGGCATCACGCGCGCGCAGCGCACGCTGGCCGTGAACTGGCTGCGCAAGCGCAAGAAAGGCCGCGACATGATTCCCGGCGCGCCCAGCCGCTTCATCGCCGAGATGGCGCTGGACAAGGCCACGGTGAAGGAAGACCCGCGCGAAAAGCTCAAGGCCTTGCGCGCGGAGTTTGCGAAAAAATCCGCTGAGGGGATTGCGGCGGCAGCGGCGGCGGCAGAGACTCGCTAACGCCGCTCTATTCCGTGGCTAATTCGGTGCGAGATTAGGCGCAACCCCGCAGACAGTGCTTAGGGCCTGTTAACCCTGTGTTTGCAAGATGCGTTGCGAGTCAAAAAGGCCTTGAGCAAGGCGCAAAACGCAGGCGGGGTGAACCCCGTCAAGGCTTTGCAACGCCGCGCAAGGCCTTTTTGATCGCAACCCGGAGGGAATGGGGTGAAAACGGCGCCACTCGGCGTTGCGCTCCTAGCGCAGACACCCGGTCTGCGCGTCGTCGCGCGCCTTGATTGGCGCCGTTTTCACCCCATTCGCATTTGCAAACACAGGATTAACAGGCCCGCGCACGGCAAGGGGGCTGCAACGACATATCGCGTTGAAATAGGAATGGGACATCACAGCCCAAGCCATTTGCCGAGATCCATCAGCTTGCCCTGGTCATACTCGATGAACCCTTGCACGGTGAGCGCATCCAGCCGTTTTTTGCCGTCGGCGGATTGATCCAGCCCCACAAAGTAGGCGGTGATCTGGGCGCGCTCCGCGTCGGTCAGCTTGCCGCTGGCGAGCAGGTGCTTGATGGGTACGGGCTTGCTGGTGGCCAGCACCTTGCCGCCCTTGGCCTGCCAGTCTTTGACCACCGCGCGTGACGCGGTGACGCCTGAGGCGACCATGTTGTTTTCCACCATGAAGGGCACCGCGTCCTGCAGTTTGACGTAAACGGTTTCCACCGGTTGCGTCCCGAGCGCGTCTCGCAAGGTGGCGCGCATGATCACCGAGGTGATGGAGTCTTCACTGGGCGCGCCTATCTTGAGGCCCTTCAGGTCGTTGATGGACTTGAGCGGTGAGTCGCTGCGCACCATGAAGGAAGCGCTGTAGTCGGTGAAGCCCTTGGTCAGCGCGATCAGGCGGTAGCCGTTTTTGGACATCGCCCGGATGGAATGATGAGCCGGGTGCACATAGGCGATGTCGTAGCGCTGCTCTGCCATGCCGGCCGCGAGCTCTTTGTAGTCTGTTACGGGCTGTATCTTGACCGGACGCTTGAGCAGCTTGCCCAAGTCCTCGGACAGATCGCGAAAACGCTCGACGGTCGCGCCCGGATTGACGCGGTAAGTCACGCCTTCGTTCACGGCGAACACCAATGGCGCCCCCTGGGCCGAGGCCTGGCCGGCCAGCAAAGCCAGCACCAGCACACTTATGTATTGACGGATTTTCATGGTGGGGCCTTTCGGAGAAAAAAATGGAAACAAATTCAGTATCTCAGTTACAAACAGTTTCAACTCGCGGGTTTGCCTGAGTTGCGCGTCATAGAAGATGTATTCGTGAGATAGTGCGCAAGCCCCGGGCTGTGCGTTGCTTAAATCCCGCACCCCACGGCCCGGGTTTTCATTCCACCGCTGCGCAGACCGGCCACCCGGCCGCGTCTGCGCAGCGTTCCTGCAGCCCCGTTCCGAACGGCTTCGAGCCGGCGTTCACCTGTTCATGACTTCGAATACCTTCCGATTTGCTCTTTTGTTGATAGCAAGCTGCACACTGTTTACCGGGGTAAGCGCCCAAACCAAAGCTGATAGCGGATGCCCCGCGGCGACGGACATGAAGGCCGCTCAGCTTTACGGCCTGTGGGCCGTGCGTTTTGCCAACCCGCCCGCCGGCCTGCCGGCCCGCGCCACCATGCTGCTGGAGCGGCACGCGGAATTCGCCGAAAGCCTGGCCGGTATCGTGAGCCGCGACCTGGGCGCGGCCGCCGGCTCCAAAGCCATTGCCGGCCATGCCGCCAAGGCCGCGCTGGCCGGCGACCTCGAGGGCGGCATGCTGCTGCTCGACGAGTCCTCCGACAACGTGAGCATCACCGGCACCTGGAACGGCGAAATGGTCGAGGGCTCCTGCGGCAAGGCCTTCAAGGGCAGCTGGAAAGACACCAGCAGCAGCGCGCCCGACAACGCGCCCGACATTCCCTTCACGCTGACCCGGCTGCCTTGAACCCCAAGCGCGGGCGCCTGAAAATTCCTTTAAAACATCACCGAACCGACTGCCCAACCATGCGACCGATACCCTCCCTATTTGCCGCGCCCCTGCTGTGGGGCGGCCTCCTGGGGCTTTTCGCCATGTTCCCGGCACAGGCGCAAACCCCTTCTTCGGCTTCCGTACGCGCCCCCATCCCGGGCTGGCAGGCTTGCCAGGCCATGAAGGCCGACCCCGCCGCGCAACTGGCCTGCTTCCAGCAATGGGCCGACGCGCAGACGCCGGCCAATATGCCCGCGCCCAGCCTCACCACGGCGCCGGCCAATCCGGCGACCGGCCAGCCGGCCACGCCTGTGCTGCTGCTGCCTTCGCTGAACACCGAGGCGCCGGACGGCAAACCCATAGGCTGCAAGAACACGAAGTACTCCGAACTCTCGCGCTTCTGGGAGCTGCAGCGCGGCACCGATTGCGACACTTTCTCCTTGCGCGGCTACCGGCCGATCTCGCTGGCGGTGGTCACCTCCGACAGCGTGAACATGCAGCCCTCGTCGCCGTCGCTGGGCCATACCGCGCTGACTTCGCAGCCCTATATGCGGACTGAAAACAAGATCCAGCTCTCGGTGCGCACCAAGATTGCCAAGGGCCTGCTGAAGAACGGCCCCGAGGACGAGGACGACCACGACTCGCTGTGGTTCGGCTACACGCAGCAAAGCTACTGGCAGCTGTTCAACGGTGCCATCTCGCGGCCTTTCCGCACCACCGACCACGAACCTGAAATTCTCTACATCTACCCGCACCAGATCCCGCTGGCCGGCGGCTGGACCTACCGGCTCTCGGGCCTGGGGCTGGTGCACCAGTCCAACGGGCAGTCGCTGCCGCTGTCACGCAGCTGGAACCGTGTCTATCTTATGGGCGCGGCGGAAAAGACGCTGGGCCAGGACTCGGGCCTGATCCTGCAGGGACGCATCTGGGACCGGCTCAAGGAGTCTTCGGGCAACGACGACAACCCCGGCATCGAGAACTACATAGGCCGCGCCGAAGTCACCGGCAGCTGGCAGATCAACAAGGCCAACACAGTGGGCGTGACGCTGCGGCATTCGCTGCGCAAAGAGGCCCGCGGCTCGGCGCGTTTTGACTGGATGATGGCGCCCGCCTCGTCGCCCAACTACACCGGCCTGCGCTACCACGTGCAGCTGTTCAGCGGCTATGGCGACAGCCTGGTGGACTACAACCGCAAGCGCAACGTCCTGAGCGTTGGCTTAAGCCTGGTCGACTGGTAGTCGCGGCGCCGCCACCCGTAGCCAGCACAAGACGGCGTGCCGGCTGATACGCACGGGCGCGCACCGGCCGTAAGCTCGGGCCATGAACGAGCCCACCACCTTCACCCTGGCCTGCATCGTGGCCGGCGCGCTGCTGATCGCGATGACGCTGGGGGGCTCCTTTATCGCGCGCCTGCCGCTGAGTGCCGCCATGCTTTACCTCGGCGTGGGCGTGGCCGTCAGCCCGGTGGGGCTGGGGCTGCTCAAGCTCGACGCGCTGAAGAACGCCGTACTGCTGGAGCGCCTGACGGAAGTGGCGGTGCTGGTCTCGCTGTTCACCTGCGGCATGAAGCTCGAGTTCCGCCGGCACGACGGCCGCTGGCGCATTCCGGTGCAGCTGGCGACGGTCTCCATGGTGCTCACAGTGGCGGCCGTCGCCGCGCTGGGCGTGTACCTGCTGAACCTTCCGCTGGGCGCGGCCGTGCTGCTGGGCGCCATCCTGGCGCCCACCGACCCGGTGCTGGCTTCCGATGTGCAGGTGGCCGATCCCGGCGACCGCGACCGCCTGCGCTTCGGCCTCACGGGTGAAGGCGGGCTCAACGACGGCACGGCCTTTCCTTTTGTCATGCTCGGCCTGGGCCTGCTGGGCCTGCACGAACTCGGCGAGGGCGGCTGGCGCTGGTGGGCCGTCGACGTGCTGTGGGCGGTGGCCGGCGGCCTGGCATTGGGCTGGCTGCTGGGCACGCTGGTGGGCCGCGCCATCCTCTACCTGCGCATGCGGCACCGCGAGGCGCTGGGCTCGGACGAATTTATCGCGCTGGGGCTGATAGGGCTCACCTACGGCCTTGCGCTGCTCAGCCATACCTACGGATTCCTGGCGGTGTTCGCGGCCGGGCTGGCGCTGCGCCGCATTGACGAACCCCATGTGCGCCCGCAGGCGCCGGCACCCGATCCCGGTGAAACGCTGAGCCCCGCGGAGCAGGAGGCTTCGGGCGCGGAAGCGCCGGCCCACATGATGCGCGCGGTGGCGCGCTTCAACAGCCAGCTGGAGAGTTTTGTCGAAGTCGCCATCGTGCTGGCCGTCGGCGTGCTGGTGGCCACCGTGCGCTTTCGCCCGGAGGTGCTGTGGTTCATCCCGGTGCTGTTCCTGGTGGTGCGGCCGCTGGCGGTTTACATCGGCCTGCTGGGCACACGGGTCAGGGGCACGCAGCGCAACCTGATGGGCTGGTTCGGCATACGCGGCATCGGCTCGCTCTACTACCTGTTGTACGCCATCAACCACCATATCGAGCGCGCGCTGGCCCAGCAACTGCTCTCGATCACGCTGGCCGTCGTCGTGGCCTCGGTCGTCGCGCACGGCGTTTCGGTCACGCCGCTGATGAAGCGCTACGAAGCGCGCAAAACCGGCCGGCGGCGCTGAGAGCCGCTCAAAACCCCTCCTGGCGTTGTCGCCCCGCCTTGCCGGGCTGGAGCCCTGTCTGCGGCGGCGCGCCTGGCCAGGACCGTTTCGCTGATTTTTTTGAGCAGTTCTCGGTCCCCTTCGATTTTTCACTCCATCGAACCTGGCGGGAATGACCCGGCATTCCGTGTGTCGATGATATTGATAACTATTCTCATTTGTATAATCCCTTTTTTGCCATTCCCAAAAATCCAGGAGCCGCCATGACACCCGTGCTGAAACCCGTCTTTCTTGCCACCCTGCTTGCCCTGCTCGCTGCGCCCGCCATGGCCCAGTCCGCAGCCGCCGCAAGCGGCGCAGCGGCACCGGCAGCGCAGGCCGTAACTGCGCCCGCCGTGGCCAAGCAGTACGCCCAGCTGGTGCTGGCCAACTATGAGGACACGCTGGCCGGCGCGCTCACGCTGCAAAAGGCCGTGCAGTCCTTCACCGCCGCGCCTTCTGACGAAGGACTCAAAGCCGCGCGCAAGGCCTGGCTGGACGCCCGCGAGTTTTACGGCCAGACGGAGGCCTTCCGTTTTTACGGCGGCCCCATCGACGACAAAAACGGCCCGGAAGGCCGCATCAACGCCTGGCCCATGGACGAGTCCTATGTCGATTACGTGAAAGACGCGCCCAACGCCGGCATCATCAACAACCGCAAGGCCGTCATCGGCAAGAAGCAGCTGGCCAGCCTGAACGAGCGCAACGGCGAAGAGAACATCGCCACCGGCTGGCACGCCATCGAATTTTTGCTGTGGGGCCAGGACCTGAGCACCACCGGCCCGGGCAACCGCTCGTTTGAAGACTTCATCGACGGCAAGAAGCCCAACGCCGATCGCCGCCGCCAGTACCTGCAAGTGGCGACCGATCTGCTGGTAGACGACCTGCGCAGCCTCACCAAGGCCTGGGCGCCCACGGCCACGTCTTACCGCGCGAAATTCGAGCGCGGCGGCATGGAGTCGGTGCGCAAGATGTTTGTCGGCCTGGGCTCGCTCTCGCGCGGTGAACTCGCGGGCGAGCGCCTGGAAGTCGCGCTGGCCAGCCAGGACCAGGAAGACGAACACTCCTGCTTTTCCGACAACACGCACCGCGACGTGGTGAACAACGCCAAGGGCATACAGAACGCCTGGCTGGGCCAGTACAAACGTGCCGACGGCAGCACGCTGAGCGGTGCTTCGCTGCGCGAGCTGGTAGCCGCCAAAAACCCGGCACTGGCTGAGCGCACGACCCAACAGATCGCCGCATCGGTCGCCGCCGCTGAAGGCATACAGGCACCGTTTGACCGCGAGATCGTCGGCGCCAAGGACGCGCCGGGCCGCCTGCGCGTGCAGAAAACCATAGACAGCCTGGTGCAGCAAAGCAAGGACCTGGTCGAAGCGGCCAACGCGGCCGGCATCACCAAGCTGACCCTGGTCAAACCTTAAGTGTTGCGCGCCGCTTCGCCCCGATCGCTCCCGCGCTCCCTGCGCGCGGGGCTGCTGTGGCTGGCCGTGACGGGCCTTGCGGGCCTGGCCTTCTGGGCGTCCGCGGGAGCCGCACACGACCCCGTTGCACCCGATGACGAAAAAACCGGCGGCGACACCACCGTGTTCGCCACCGGCCAGAACGCGTTCTCGTTTCCGCTGGCCAACCTGCCCGATGAGGAGCGCACGCGCTTCGTCATCGGCAATTCATTTTTCAAGCGCAATTGGGTGCAGGCGCCATCGTCCACCACCGCGCGCGACGGCCTGGGCCCGCATTTCATCGCCCGCTCCTGCGGCGGCTGCCACGTGCAGGACGGCCGCGGCGCGCCGCCGGATTTCACGCGCGGCCTGTCCGACCAGCCCGTGGGCCTCTTGCTGCGGTTGTCGATTCCAGGCAAGGACGTGCACGGCGGTCCCCTACCCGATCCGGTGTATGGCGACCAGTTTTCAAACTTCGCGGTCCAGGGCGTGACACCCGAAGGGCAGATCTCGCTGCGCTATGAGACGGTACGCGGCAAGTTCGCCGACGGCACGCCTTACCAGCTGCAGAAACCGCGCTACGGTTTCAGCAAGCTCAACTACGGACCCATGGCCAGGGATGTGATGCTGAGCCCGCGCATCGCGCCGCAGATGGCCGGCGTGGGTTTGCTTGAAGCGATTCCCGAGGCGGAGATCCTGCGCAACGCGCGCGACCAGGCGACCCTGGGCGGGCCTGTGCGCGGCGTGGTCAACCAGGTATGGGACGCGCCCACGCAGCAAATGCGCGTGGGACGCTTCGGCTGGAAGGCCAATGTCGCCACGCTGGCCCACCAGACCGGCGGCGCCTTCCTCGGCGACATGGGCATCACCTCTCCGCTCTTTCCCAAGGAAACCTGCACCAGCGCGCAGAAGGACTGCCTGGCCGCGCCGCGCGGCGCGCAGGGCAAGGCGCCCGAGATCGACGAGAAGACCTTTAACGACGTGGTGTTCTACGAAAGCACGCTGGCGCCGGCCGCGCGGCGCAATCCCAAGGATGCCCAGGTGGTGCAAGGCCAGAAGCTGTTTGCCGCAGCGCAATGCGCCGCCTGTCACCGCCCGAGTTACGTGACCGGAGAGATTCCCTTCCCGCGCCTGGGCAGCAAGGCCGCGCAGGGCCAGACCATCTATCCCTACACCGACCTGCTGCTGCACGACATGGGCGCGGGCCTGGCCGACAGCCGGCCCGACTTCCTCGCGAACGGCCGCCAGTGGCGCACGCCACCGCTGTGGGGCCTGGGCCTGGTGCCCGACGTGAACGGCCACAACCGCCTGCTGCACGACGGCCGCGCGCGCGGCGCGCTGGAGGCGGTGCTCTGGCATGACGGCGAGGCCAAGGCCAGCAAGGACAAGGTCCTGCAGATGAATGTGCAGGAGCGCGCGGCGCTGGTCAAATTCCTCGAATCGCTGTGAGCGCCATGAAATCCTTCCTCAACCCTTTGAAGCCGGCCTTGGTGGTTCTCGCCGGCGCCGCCTTCCTGCTGGGCGGCGCCGCGCAGGCGCAAACCGTCCCGTCCAATGTCGCGGTGCCGTTCTACACGGCCGGCGACTTCATGCGTGGCGTCTACCGCTTCTGGTACGCGCCGCAAGCCGCCGCGTTCGCCGAGCAGGCCGGCGGCCTTCCCACGGCGATCTCCGCGGTCTGCGATGCGGACGCCGGTGCGGCTGCGGCCAGACTGGAGCAGGCGCGCGAACGCTGGAAAGCCAGTGCCTTCGCCTGGGATCGCCTGAGCGGCGTGCAGATAGGCCCGCTGGTGCAGCGGCGCTCGGCGCGCCAGATCGACTTCACGCCGACGCGGCCCGAACTCATCAAGCGCGCGATCCAGGCCGCCCCGCAAGACGCCACCGCCATGGAAAGCATAGGCACGCCGGCCAAGGGACTGCCGGCGCTGGAGTGGCTGCTGTGGAGCCAGCCCACCGCGCCAGGCACACCGGACTGCCGCTACGCGGCGCAGGTGGCCGCCGACATCCAGCGCGAAGCCGACATCCTCGCCAAGGCCTTCGGCGAACTGGCCGCCCGGCCGCCCGGCCAAGGCGAAGAAACCCACGGCCCCGCGATGAGTGAACTCGTCAACCAATGGACCGGCGCACTGGAGCGGCTGCGCTGGGCCGAAATGGAAAAGCCCCGCCTCGCCGGCAGCGCGCAAGGCGGCCGCAACGCCGCCGCTTATGCACGCGGCGCCAGCGGCCAGACGGCCGCGCGATGGGCCGCGCAATGGCAGGCGCTGCGCACGCTGGGCGCCTCGCAAGCCCCCGAAGCGCCCCGGCCCGGCGAGGGCCTGGCGCCGATTGAAACTTATCTGCGCGGCTTGGGCCGCAACGAACCAGCCGACGCGCTGGCGCAAAGCGTGGGCAAGGCCGACAAGGCGCTGCAAAATCTCTCGCCCGCGAACCGGGCCGGCGTCACCGCCGCTGGACGCTCGCTCGCCGATCTGAAAAAACTCGCGGAAGCCGAGATCGCGCCGGCGCTCGAGGTCAGCATCGGTTTTTCAGACGCTGACGGCGACTAGGAATCCGCCATGCAGCAAGCCCAGACGACATTGCAGCGCCGGCAGTGGTTGGCGCTGGTCGCGGCCGGTGCGGGTGCCTGGATCAAGCCCGCCCTGGCAGCAGCCGCCACCGCCCCGCCGCTGCAACTTGCCGCGGCCTGGGAGGCGGCCCATGGCTATCAGGTCGGTGTGCTGGCCTATCGCGGCGACACGCTGCAGGTCGGCGCCGCCCTGGATGTACCGACGCGCGCCCACGGCGTGTGGGCCGAGCGCGGCGGCACGCTGCTGGCCGTGGCACGCCGGCCGGGGGACTGGCTGCTGCGCTGGCGGCCCGAAGGCGAAGGCAGCGCCAAGGCCATCGCCTGGGCTTGGGCTGACCCGGACCGCGCCTTCAACGGCCACGTGATCGCCGGCCCCGGCGGCAAGACGCTCTACACCACCGAAACAAATCTCGAAACCGGCCAGGGCCTGGTGGGCCTGCGCGATGCCGCCACGCTTGAAAAAATAGGCGAATGGCCGACCCATGGCATGGACCCGCACGAACTCCTGCTGGATGGCGACGGCAGCCTGGTCGTGGCGAACGGCGGCATTCCGGCACTGCCGGAAACCGGCCGCCTGAAGATTCACATGGACCGCATGGACGCCTCGCTGGTGCGGCTGGACACGCGAAACGGTGCCCTGCTGGGCCAATGGCGCCTGGCCGACAAACGCCTGAGCCTGCGGCACATGGCCTGGGGCCGCGCGCCAACGGCAGGCGGCCCGCGTGTACTGGGCATCGCCATGCAGGCTGAGCATGACGACACCGGGGCCAAGGCCCGCGCGCCCGTGCTGGCGCTTTTTGACGGCCGGCAGTTGCAGACTTGTGCTGCCGACCCCGGGCAGGTGCTGGCCGGTTACGGCGGCGACATCGCCTGGGCCGCCGGTGGTTTTGCCGTGGGTTGCCCGCGCGCCAACGGCGTGGCCGTATGGCAGGCCGATGGGCACTGGACAGGTTTTTTCCCGCTGGAAGAAGCCTGCGCCGTCGCCTCAGCTTCTACAGCGGGCGAAGCTGACACCACACTCTGGGCTGGCGGGCGGCTGGCTGCACTGGCGCGTGATGGCACGGGGCGCACGGCTTCGCCGGCGCTCAGGAATGTGCGACTGGACAATCACTGGGCGCCGATGGCAGGCTAGTGTTCGCCCTCATCCGGCGCACTTCACAGCTTCTTCCACAGCTCACCGTCCCTGGAACGGTAAGTGCCACCCGTAGCGCAGCAGCCCCCCGCACCGAAGGCGATGCGCCCGAGGGTGACAGTGACGACGCCGTTGTCTGCCTGCAGCGACTGCCGCTCGCAATACGTGAAGAATGGATAGAGATCGGGTTCGAGCACCATCTGCCAGCCGTTCTCTCCGGATCCCTTGGACTCCTTGGGCATGGCGCGATAGACCTTGCAGTCATGCACCGCGAGATGCACCGGCTTGCCGCCCAACGTCCCGTTGAATACGCGCTCCGGCGGTATCGCCGCCATAGGATCCGGCTCGGCCGGTGGCGCAACAGGGACACTGCCGGCGCCTGCCAGCCCCAATCCAACCCCCAGCCCGGCAGCCAGCAGGAGCTGACCCCAGAGCATGTTCCGCTCAGGCCTCGTCACCGGCGAAAACCCCTGCCACGCCAGCGTGGCCGCAACTGCGGCCGACAGCACGGTGGGAACCCAGACCAGCAGCTCCCCTGCTTCGGTGGATGGACTGATCGTCCAGGCAACAGCCAGCACGGTCGCATTGACCAGCAACAGCACAAGGCAAGCCCATGGCCGGATCCGGGAGAACAAGCCTGCAATCAGCAAGAGCACCGTGCACAGCAGCATCGCGGGCAGGACCACCACGCCTGAAAACAGCAGCTCGAACACTCCCAGCAGCCAGCCACCACTGCCCGCCATCTTGCCCACGGTGTACAGGTAAAGCGCCACAGCCATGCCAGGCAGGGCCAGCAGTTGCGCGGCGACAAAAGCGAAGGCGTAAGGTGTGTTGGAGGTTCTCAAGATGACGGAGATTCTAGAGTGCGGCTGAGATACCGCCGATGCGGCCCAGGCAGACTGCTCCGCAGAGATCGCCGGCGGAAGAATTGAAAAGGTGTTCCTGCGTTCGTCAGGCACCAATGCACTCGCCCCGGCAACCCTTTCAGGCGGCCGGGGCGATTGCGCCAGAACCGGCCAAAGCCGGCCTTGCACAGCTTATTGCTGGCTGGGCTTCACAAGCTCGGCTGCAGCCTGGGGAGCCGTGCCGGTCTTTTCGGCACGCGGAGCGGCCAGGTTTTGCTGGGCGGTCGCGCCGTTGAAGCCCGATGCCGCATCGGCCTTCTGGGCCTGCAGCACTTCGCTTTTGACTTCAGCGCGGGTTTTGCTCGAAGGTGACTGCATCTGCTCCAGCAGGAAAGCGTTCAGGGGCTGGGCGGACGCGGCCACGGAAGTCAGGGCGGCAACAGCAACAACAGCGGCGGCAATAAAGTTCGATTTCATGATGAATATCCTCTCAGAAGTTAAGTGACGTTCCGGGCATGGCGGGCTCATCTCCCCGTCTGTCCAGCCTCGGTGAGTCGCCTTGTAAGTGGCTTCGGCTCATCGATGTATGAACTGTATTCCTGTTAAATCGAACAAAAAATACCAATCCCAACAATACATTGCTGTTAAATTAGCAACAATAAAGGTGTTATATAAGGGTTAACCATGGACCGACTCCAATCAATGCGCGTATTCCAGCAAGTGGTGGACGACGGCAGTTTTGCCGGCGCGGCGCGCAAATTCGACATGTCGGCCGCCGTCGTGACCCGCCTGGTCGGCGACCTGGAAGACCACCTGGGCGTGCGCCTGTTGCAGCGCACCACGCGCCGCCTGGCGCTGACCGATGCCGGTGAAACCTACCTGGCCCGCGTGCGGCACATCCTGAGCGACATCGACGAAGCCCACGCCGCCGCCCAGGCCCATGCGCAGGAGATGTCCGGCACCATACGCATCATGACGCCGCCGGTGTTCGCCGTGCATGTGCTGGCGCCGCTGGTGGCCGAATTCGGCCGGCGCTACCCCAAGGTCGTGCTCGACATCCATGTGGACTCGCCGCTGGTGCCGCCGGTGGAAGACTACGACCTCACCCTGCTGGGCGCGGCCGACACCTTTGATGCCAACATCATCGCGCGGCCCATTGCTTCGTCCGACGGCGTCCTTTGCGCCTCGCCCGACTATCTGCGCCGCAACGGCATGCCGGCACGGCCCGAGGACCTGCCGCAGCACCACTGCCTGCGCGTCAAGGCAACGGCCAACCGGCATCGCGTCTGGCGCCTGACCAATCCCAGCGAAGGCAAGCGCGTCGTCGAAGTGCAGATCGAACCCAGCATGCTGGTCAACCACACCGACACCTTGATACGCGCCTGCGTGGACGGCGCCGGCATCATGAGCCAGTCCATCGACCTGGTGGCCAATCACCTCAACAACGGCGCGCTGCAGCGCATCCTCTCGCCCTGGATCACCGGCACCAACACCCTGTACGCTGCGCTTCCCAGCCGCAAATTCATCCCGGTGCGCACCAGCGTGTTCCTCGAGTTCATGACCGAGTACACACGCAGGGTGATCAAAAAGATGGACACGCGGCAGGACTGAGTTTTTACCGGGTTTTGCGCGCGGTCCTGGGCCGCATGGAAGACCGGCGGTTCATCCCCACATAAGCAACAAGGCAGGCGCGATCACGCGCCGGCCGGCTTCATGCATTCGGTGCGGCATCAAGCCATTCAAGCTGCGCGGCGAAAGATGCATGCGTTCTTGACGCGATGCTTTCAAACTTCCGTGTGAAAAAAGTTCCGCGATTCCGCGTTTTCATTGTTCCAGTTTCGGCAATGGAATGTTCTGCAAACGCGCACTTGTCCAGAGGGCTTGGAGGAACAAGGTTGGATGCATCGGTGAGCCACATTCATAACAGCGACTCAGCGAGGAAGGCCCTTCGGGCACCCAGCCCGTCCGACCGGATTTTTCAAAAAACTGTCTAAAGGAAATTCATCATGAAATCGAATCTCGTCTCCGCCTCCGTTCTTGCCGTCTCCGCACTCGCCTTCTTCGGCTCCGCCAGCAGCTTCGCCGAAGGCCGCGATCCGTTTCCCCAAGACCAGGTGAATTCGGTCAGCACCAAGACCCGCGCTGACGTCCGCGCCGAGCTGGCGCAAGCCCAGCACGAAGGTTATTCCGTGAACATCGGCCCGACCTACCAGGCCCCCGAAGCCAGCGCCCCCGCCAGCACCCGGAGCCGCGCCGAAGTGAAAGCAGAAGCCGGAGCCGCCGTGTCGGTGTCCACCCTTGAGCGCGACTACCCTGTCGTTCAATAAGCGTTCTACGCGCGGTTGATTGCCGGGCGGAGTTGCAAGAGGCTCCGTCCCAGGCCGCTAAAAACACAAAACCTCCTGCAGCGCTTTGCGCTGCAGGAGGTTTTAAAGTGCGCGCCTGCCGAGCCTCAGACGAAGTGCCGTTCCCCTTGGAGACTCTCTTGATGGAACAGAGCGCACCCGCCTATGCGACCGCCGGGTTGGCCTCAACCCGCCAAGGCGGCCTCAAGAATAGGCCGTATGTCCCGGTTCCGAAAGGCCTCAAATCCAGATTCTTCTATGGCTTTACGACGATTTTCATTGAAGACAATGTCGTGGCACTCTTGAACAAGCATTGACGGAGACGCCACGCAGATTCCGGCGCGAATATCCTCCTCAATCACAGTTTCTGGATCAATATCGGCCACGACAGCTTTGCGATTGGCCAACAGATAAGAAACACGAACGACTTCGAATATTTTTTTCGCCGTATAAAGATTGATATTCACGATGACTTTTGATCGCGCAATCAACTCATCCCTCGCCGCCCCATACAGGCCGCACACAAAGACTGACTTGAGCCCGGAATGGCACAGATGATGGAACGCATCCATGCGATCGGGTCCGGGTGCTCCGTACATCAGAACGTCAATGTCCTGGATCGGCGCTTTGGGAATTCGCGTCAGAGGTTCGGCATAACCCACCGGCACGATCCGGCAATCCGCATTGAGCTTCTTCCACACATCCGCATTCCCCTCGCTGTAATCCCATATTTTGAAATTCGCAGCGGCATGCATCAGCGCCGGCCTCAGTAAGGTCGCACCCCGAATTTGCTCGAAGTTATAAACAATGGTGGAGGGTGGCAGCTTGTTCACCACATCCATCTCAAGCACCTGGGCGCCAAAGATGATGTTCGTTGCCGACTCAGAGAAGGTGTCCACGCCGGACTCCACTGTGTGCCCCAATTCACGCAGGCCCCAGACGACGGACTCAACTACTTCCAGGTAGGCGTTTAAGCCATACGCCCGGCCATTGCTCATGATGTGGGTGACGTGGTACTTCAATTGAGTTCCTGGTATTGGCTGCAGTTGAAATTCATCGATCAAGGCCTGAAGCCATGGTTAAGCATCATTATCGATAGGCCGCCGGGCGCTCTGCAACGCAGCCTCGGCCAAGCCTTCTGCCGCAGGGACGGCACTACAGCGGGGCATCTTACAGGCGTTCCGTACCCTGAGAGGCGGTGGAGCGTCCTGGAAATTCGCCGATCCCGCGCCCCCAAATGCTGCCGGAGCATATGGCCCCCGGTATCCCAACGCAAAGGAAAGCGACGCGCCAGAAATTAAAAAGCCCCTGAATCCGTTAGGAATCAAGGGCTTGCACATTTGGTGGCCTGGGGCGGAATCGAACCACCGACACAAGGATTTTCAATCCTCTGCTCTACCGACTGAGCTACCGGGCCTGAGCCTCAGATTATATATCAGCCGAAAAGGGTGCCCGGCCGGCCGGCGGGGAGAGGCTCAGATGCCGCGTTTGCCGCGCGTGAGGTCGACGCCCAGCTGCTTCAGTTTGCGGTACAGGTGAGTGCGCTCCAGGCCGGTTTTTTCCGCGACACGGGTCATGGAGCCGCCTTCCTTGGCCAGGTGGAATTCGAAATACGCTTTCTCGAATTCGTCGCGCGCATCGCGCAGCGGTTTCTCCAGCAGGAAGCTCTGCGTGGCCTGGGGTCCCATGTCGACGGGCGCCGGCAAGCTGCCGCCGGTCATCACGGCCTCGACCGTGAGGTCGGCCAGGGGCAGTGCCGAATTGCTGTTCGGGGCGGCCGGCTTGCGCGGGGCCGCTTTGCTGAGTCCCTGCTCGACGGCCTTGAGCAGCTTTTGCAGCGTGATGGGTTTTTCCAGAAAGGCCATCGCGCCTATCTTGGTGGCCTCGACGGCGGTGTCTATTGTGGCGTGGCCGCTCATCATGATGACCGGCATGCTCAGCAGGCCGCTGGAGGACCACTCCTTGAGCAAGGTCACGCCGTCGGTGTCGGGCATCCAGATGTCCAGCAGCACTAGGTCGGGCCTGGAGCGCCCGCGGGCGGCACGCGCCTGCGCCGCGTTTTCAGCGAGCTCGACCTGATGCCCTTCGTCATTGAGAATTTCTGAGAGAAGGTCGCGTATGCCCAGCTCGTCGTCGACCACCAGAATATTTGCCATGATTGAATTGCTGCCTGCCTGTTGTTGCGATGCCGTGCGGATCTCGAAATCGAAGTGTTACTGAATGTGTTGTTATGCCACAACTGCAAATGATAACGACACTTGTGCCCCTTGCACCGCGCCGTCCAAAACCCGGTTGGAAATATCGATGCGTGCGCCGTGTTCGTCGGCGATTTTTTTGACCACCGCCAGCCCCAGCCCCGTGCCCTTGACCTTGGTGGTGACGTAGGGCTCGAAGGCGCGTTTAAGGATGTGTTCGGGAAAGCCGGTGCCCTTGTCGCGCACGCTCAGGCGCACGCGCCCGGAGGTCTCGGAGTACTCGGTCTTGAGCGTGACGCACGCGCCCTCTTTGCCCTCCTGGGCGTCCTGCGCATTCTGCAGCAGGTTGTGGATGACCTGGCGCAGCTGCTGGGCATCGCCCTGGATCAGCGGGGCCTTGGGGTCGAGCTCGGTGACGACGGGCACGGCGGCGGCGGCATCGCTGCGCCGGCCGCCGTGGCCGTCGCTGTGGCTGTCGTGCAGGTAGAGCTGCATCACGTCGTTGACCAAGGCATTGAGGTCCACGGGCTTGAGTTCGGCGGCCGGCAGCCGGGCGTAGTCGCGGAACTCATTGACCAGCCGCTTCATCGCGTCGACCTGGTCGACGATGGTCTTGACGGATTTGGTGAGCAGTTGCTGTTCGGCCTCGCCCACCTTGCCGGTGAGTTTCATTTCCAGGCGTTCGGCCGACAGCTGTATCGGCGTGAGCGGGTTCTTGATTTCGTGCGCGAGCCTGCGCGCCACCTCGCCCCAGGCCTGCGCGCGCTGGGCCGAGACCATTTCGGAAATATCGTCGAACACCAGCAGGAATTCCTCGGTGCCGGGCATCCTGGCGCCACGCGCGATCAGTGTGATGGCATTGTCGGGCGCGCCAGGCATGGCCGCGTTGAGTTCAAACGACTGCTGCCAGTGCTCCTGCGCATGCGGCGCCCCGTCGCTGAGGTAGTCGGCGAACTGGGCCAGCACGTCTTTGGCGAACACGCCCAGGCCGGGCACTTCGCCGAGCGACTTGCCGTGGTAGGCCGCCAGCGGCGCGCGCAGGATGCGCGTGGCGCCCGGGTTGCTGGACTGGATGCTGCCGCGCACGTCGAGCACGATCACGCCGGCCGTCAGGTTGTCCAGGATGGTCTGCAGGTTGGCGCGTGCCGCGTCGACCTGGCTCATGCTTCGCTGCACCGCCGTGCGGGCATCGGACAACTGCTGCGTCATGTCGGCAAAAGAACGCGTAAGCCCGCCGAGTTCGTCCTTGCCCTGCAGCGCTGCCTTGGGCGTGAGGTCGCCCTGCGCCACCTGGCGCACGCCTTCGGCCAGCACCAGCAGCGGCTTGGCCAGCTGGTTGCCCAGCAGCACCGCCAGCAGCACCGCGCCGAACACCGCGAGGAACAGGCTGAGCGTGAGCGTGCCTATGTACATCTTGCGCAGGCCGCCGCGCGCCAGCGCGCGTTCCTGGTATTCGCGGTTGGCCTCCTGGACGGCGACGGCGTTGGCCACCAGGCCTTCGGGCAGCAGCTGGGTCACCTGCAAAAAGCGGGCATCGCCCAGCACGGCCACATTGGGGTTGTTGACCACGGCAATGGCCTTGACGCGCGGTGCGCTGCCGGCGTTGGCCGCTGGACCGGCCGCGCCCGCCGCCAGTTCGCCGTTGCCGGCGGACACCACCTCGTCCAGGCCTTCGATCTGCGTGACGACACGCTGCGTGCGCGCGCTGCGCAACTGCTGCACCGAGGGGCGCTCGGGTTTGAGCAGGAAGCGCGACTCGCCGGCGCTGGCGATCACCTGCCCCGAGGGGCTCCAGAGCACCACGTCGCTGGCCTGCAGCTGGTCGCGCAGGCGCTCGAGCGCCAGGCCCGCCATGGCGTCGGGCGTTTCGGCGATCTGCGTGGCGGCCTGCCGCGTCTTGTTGCCGAGGTCCGCCGCCAGCGTGTCCAGCGTGGCGCGGCCCAGGTTCAGGCCCGCCGCCAGGGCGCCCTCCACTTCCACGTCGAACCAGCTTTCAATGGAACGCGAAACGAACTGGTAGGACACCACGTAAATCATCAGGCCCGGCATCAGGCCGACCAGCGCAAAGATGGCCGCGAGCTTGACCAGCAGGCGGCTGCCGAAGCGGCCGCGCCGCAGCCGCAGCAGCAGCCGCGCGACGATCCAGCCGATCACCAGCAGCAGCAGGCCGGCGACCGCGATGTTGAGCATCAGCAACAGCGCGTAGTTGCGTTCGTAGAGTTCGCGATTGCCGGTGGCCTGCGTCAGCAGAAACATCAGCACCAGGCCCAGCGCCACGATGGCGCCTATGCCGACGCCGACCGTCCAGCGAAAGGCTTTGCTGCTTTTGAGGGACCCGCCGCTGACCTGCAGGTTCACTTGGTGGCCTCGGTGCCTGGGGCCGCGGGGGCCTGGGGCGCGGCGGGCTCCAGCCTGAGCCGCTCCTTGATCTGCGCGGAAATATTCCAGTCCCGCTGGCCGGCTACACCAATCTGGAACGGCCGAGGTAATTGGGACAGGTCCAGCCGGAAACTCAAGTCCAGCTTGTAGGAGGCATCCGGGTCCACGTCGCCGGCTTCCGCGATCTTCCAGCGGGCCACGCGCTGGATGGCCGACAAGGCCTCGGACAGGGTTTCGTAATTCTGGTTCAGGGTGGCCCGCAGGCCGGAGGAGCTGGTGATCAGTCCTGACGCGATGTTGACGCGCCAGCGCCGGGTCAGCGGCTGGTAGGCCAGGCGTATGGTGCGGGCGGTGCTGGCCACGCGCGGATCGGTCCAGTACCAGCGGTCGCGGTAGATATCGGCCTCAACCACAAAAAACATCGGAATGCCCTTGAGCAGGGCGTCTTCCACCACCAGCGGGAGGTCGAAGCGGACCAGCGCGGACAGGTGCACGCCGTCTTCGCCGCGCTCCACGCGCAGCTGGGTGATCTCGGTGGCAGAGGCCAGCCCGGGCGCCGAGGCCAGCAGCACACAGAGGCAAGCCCCCAACAGCCAGCGCGCAGCGGCATGCCCCAGGCGCCGGCCGTTGTCAGCGGTCGCTTTTTTCAAGGAGTGCGTAATAAAAACCGTCGTGCTCACGCATCAAATTGTCCGGGAAGACCGTCGCTTCCACGCCACTTTGCGGGAGCAAATGCCCGGGTGAGGGCCTTAATAGAGCGTCGGTGTGGTGCGTAAGAAACGTTTGTATCTGGTTGTCGCCTTCCGCGCGAAAAACCGAGCAAGTGCAGTACAGCAAGCGCCCGCCGGGTTTGAGCAGGGGCCAGAGCGTTTCGAGCAGCTTGGCCTGGATGGCGGCCAGCTGGGCGATGTCGGTGGGCCGGCGCAGCCAGCGCACGTCGGGGTGGCGCCGCACGATGCCGGAAGCGGTGCAGGGAGCGTCCAGCAGGATGCCGTCGTACAGCCGGCCATCCCACCAGCCGTCCGGCTGGCCGGCGTCACCCACGCGGATATCGGCCTGCAGCCCCAGGCGCAGCAGATTCTGGCCGACGCGCTCGCAACGCCGCGCGTCAATGTCGAGCGCGGTCACTTCACAGTCGGCGATTTCCAGCAGGTGGGCGGTTTTGCCGCCCGGGGCGGCACAGGCGTCGAGGATATTGAGCCGGGTGCCGCCCCCGTCCGGAGCGGCCAGTCCTTCCAGCAACAGGGGCGCCGCCAGCTGCGCGGCAGCATCCTGCACCGAAAAATGCCCCTCGGCAAAGCCGGGCAGGCCGGTCACCGGGCGCGCAGCCGCCAGGATCACGCCATATTGGCCCACTGGCGAAGCGTCTATCTGGGCGGCTGCCAGTGCCTGCAGGTACTCGGCCTGTGTCGTCTTGCGTTCGTTGACGCGCAGGATCAGCGGCGCACGGCTGTTGTTGGCCTGCAGGACGGCCTGCCACTCCCCGGGAAGGTCCTTGCGCACCCGGTCTATCCACCACTGCGGGTGGTTCCAGACGGCCTGGGGGCTTTTTTCAGTACGCGCCACCAGCTCGTCGCGTTCGCGCAGAAAGCGGCGCAAGCAGCCGTTGATAAAACTGGCTTGGTGCTGGGTGGCGTCGCCGCGCTTGGCGGCTTCAACCGCCTGGTCGACCAGGGTATGGGCGGTGTAGGGCGCGTCGTGCTCGGTCCAGATCAAGGCTAGGGCCACGCACAGCAAGGCGTCAGCCTCGGGCGGCGGCGGGCGGCGGGCCAGTTGCTGGCGCAAGGCCTCGGCACGGCCCAGCCAGCGCAGCGTGTGAAAACCCAGCGACTGCACACCGGGCCGCAAAGCAGCGTCAACGTCGTCAAGCGCGGCGGTCATGGACTGGCCGTCGCGCACGGCCATCAGCAGGGAAGCAGCCCCTTGCAGCTGGCGCCACAGGGGGACTTGGGTCGGGTTGTCTTGCATCTGTCTCACGTCTGCCGCCCGGAACGGACGGCCAACCCGTATTAGACCAGCCAGGAGATCACCGTTCCTTGAGGAGTTGCTGAAATACAAGCATGAGCCGCGGAACTGGCTTTGCCAGGCCGCAGGCGGGCGGCCCCCTCGGGGGGCAGGAAGCTAGACGCAGTGAGCGACCGTGGGGGCTTTCATCTCAGGCCAGAGTGTCCGCCCAGATATTGCTGGCCCAGTTCAATGCATAGACGCCTTCAAGCTCGGTAGGCCCGGTGCTGACGCCCCCGGAGCCGGCGACGGCCTTGAAGGTTTTCTCGGCGGCCACGTATTCATGCACGCTGGCCACATGGATCACGTTCTTGTTGTCGACAAAGCTGTAGCAGGTGTTGGTCAGCATGGGGGCCGGGTTGACGTCCCAGCCCGAGAGTTGGGCGACGATGGCGGCGGCCGCCACCTTGCCGTGGTTGTTGGCCATGTGCCCGCTCTTGGGCATGGCCGGCGCCACCTGAATGGAATCGCCGAGCACATGCACATCTTTGGCGGCGGTGGATTCGAAGGTCAGGTAATTGACGCCGCACCAGCGATTGTTGGCCTGGTTGTTGAGGCCGGCCTGCACGGCGATGGTGCCGGCGCGCATCGCGGGCAGCACATTGAGCACGCTGGCCTTGACGTCGTCCTGCACGTCGAACTTGATGATGCCGGCCTTCACATCCACCGCCGTGGCCTTGTGCTGGCCGCGGTATTCGACGATGCCCTTGTACTGCTCGGCCCACACCTTCTTGAACAGCGGCCCCTTGGAGGTGACGTCGGGGTTGGCATCCAGGATCAGCACCTTGCTGCGCGGCTTGGCCGCCTTGAAATAGCCGGCGATGACCGAGGCGCGCTCATAAGGGCCGGGCGGGCAGCGGTAAGGCGCTTCGGGGATCGTGATGGCGTAAACGCCGCCGTCGGGCATGGCCTCCAGCTGGCGGCGCAGCGCCACGGTTTCCGCGCCGGCCTTCCAGGCCTGCAGCACCTGGCCGGAGGCATTGGCCTCCTTGAGGCCCTCTATGCTGCCGAACATCAGCTCCACGCCGGGCGAAACCACCAGCTTGTCGTAGGCGATGGTGGCGCCGCCAGCCAGCGTGACAGTTTTCTTCGCGGTGTCGATGGCGCTCGCGTAGTCCTTCACCACCGTGATGCCGTGGGTGCGCGACAGGCCAGCGTAGGAAGTGGTGAGATCGGATAGCTGCTTACCGCCGCTGAGCACCAGGTTGGAAATGGGGCAGGAAATAAACACATCCTGCGGCTCGATCAGCACCACGTCGATTGCGTGGTCGGACAGCAGGCGCACATACTTGGCGGCGGTAGCGCCGCCGTAGCCGCCGCCTATCACCACGACCTTGGCTTTGGACGGAACGGCGGTGCTGGCGCAGCCGGCCAGCCCCAGCAGACTCAGGGCGGCGGTGGACTGCAGGAAAGAACGGCGCTTGAAGCCGGCCATCGAAGCGAAAGAAGCGGAAGAGGATTGAAGAAGCGTGTTCATGGTGTCGGGTCTCCCTTACTTCTTTTGTGCGGCAAAGTAGCCGGCCAGCGCCTCGACCTGCGCATCGTTGAAGCCTTTGCTGATCTGGTGCATCACAGTGGCCGGCCGCGCGCCGGTCTTGAAGGCGCTCATCTGCGCGACGATGTAGCTTTTATCCAGGCCGGCCAGCGAGGTGACCTGGGAGCCCTGCACCACCTTGCCGTCGGTGCCGTGGCAGTTGGCGCAGGTGGCAGCCAGGCTCCGGGTGTAGAGCGCGTCCTTGCTTTGCGCCTGCGCCAGGGGGCCGAGTGCCAGGCACAGCAAGGGCACGGCGAGTTTGGCGAGGTGTGGGGTTCTCATGTGGGGCCTCCAGGCGGTTTCAGACTTCGGTTTCTTCTTGAGCTGACAATTTAACGCGGTGCTCTCGGCACCCTATAGGGAGTATCCAGTACTTCAGCGCATCGCGTCAGGCTGGCATTCGAACCATTGGTGATGTGCTTCGCACCAACTTATCGTTGGAGATCAAAAGATGGCATCGGGCCGCGTCGGCAGTTCATCCCGCATCGACAGTGCCGCCATGGGCCGGCCGTAGATCTGGAAGATGCGCTCCGCCAGCGGCGGGTGGCTGGCAAACCAGCGGCCCCGGTCGCGGGCATCGACCAACAGCATGTGCTGCACCGCCGGGTGCAGGCTGCGCGCGGGCGCCATGCCCTGCTCTTCTTCGCCGGCCACCTTGCGCAGCACGCCGCCCAGGCCCTCCCGGCTGCGCGTGAACTGCACGGCGCGCGCATCGGCCAGGAACTCGCGCTGGCGCGAGATCGCCGCCTTGAGCGCACGCCCCGCCAGCCAGCCCAGCGATCCGGTGACCAGGATGGGGAACCCGGGCAAGGCGAGAAAGGAACGCTGGCCGTTCTCGTCGGCGCCGCACATGCTGCGGCCCAGGTTGAAGATCATCTCCAGCCCGAACACCATGCCCGCCAGCCGCATGTTCAAACGTGTATCGCCTTCGCGCAGGTGGCTCAGCTCGTGGGCCACCAGGCCCTGGAGTTCGTCGCGCGTGAGCTTGTCGAGCGCACCTTGTGTGACCGCGATGACCGCGTCGTCCTCGCCCCAGCCCGCGGCAAAGGCATTGATCGCGTCCAGGCGCGGCAGCACCATGGCCAGGGGCGGTTTCATGCTGGCCGCGATGGCCAGTTCACTCACGATGTTGCTGAGTTTTTGCTCGGCTTCCCGGCTGGCGGGCCAGGTCTCGCGGGCCCCGACGCGGCGCGCCAGCGCCTCGCCGCCGCTGCTCAGGGCCGAGGTCTCCAGCCACCAGCCGCCCAGCACGAACAACAGGGTCACCGAGGTATTGACGGTAAAAAAGTAGCCCGGGTAGCCGCTGAAGCCCGGCGTCACCAGCCGCCAGGCCAGTGCCAGCGCCCCATTGACGGCCAGCAGCAGGGCGACCAGGGCCAGGCCGAAGAGCAATAGCAGCCGCAGGGTCTGGGCGCGGGCGGTTTCCTGCCGTTCAAAGAAGCGCATCAACGGCGGGCCGGGGAGGAACAAGCCATCTGGCGACCACTACATCTGAATGCGCACGGCCTGGCGTTCAGTCGCGCTCTCGGTCGCGCGCAGCATGGCGGAAGGTGCAAAACCAAAAGTCCGGGCGATCAGCACGGCCGGGAATTGGCCCTGCGCGTTGTTGTAATCCAGCACGGCGTCGTTATAGGCCTGGCGCGCGAAGCCGACCTTGTTTTCGGTGCTCGTGAGTTCTTCGCTGAGTTCGCGTATGGTCTGGTCGGCCTTGAGTTCAGGGTAGGCCTCGGCCACGGCGAAGAGGCGGCCCAGGCTGCCTTCGAGTGCCTGCTCGGCGACAGCCAGCGCGGTCACGGCCACGGCGTTGGCGGGCCGGCTGCGCACCGCATCACTGGCGCTACGCGCCTGGTTGCGCGCCAGCGTCACGGCTTCCAGCGTGCTTTGCTCATGCTGCAGGTATTTCTTGGCGGCCTCCACCAAGTTGGGAATCAGGTCATAGCGGCGCTTGAGCTGCACGTCGATCTGGCCGAAGGCATTGGCAATGATGTTCTTGAGCCGGACCAGCCGGTTGTAGGCGCCCACGGCCCAGAAGACCAGCAAGGCAAACACGACGATGACGACAAGCGTGCTGAGGGACATGGGATTCCTTGATGCTGAAGAACACCGGCAGGAGAGGATCCCGGCCGGCGGCTGCCGCGAGGTTAACTGCTTTTGGGCCGGATCGGCAAGCCGGCCCTTTCCCCGGTGTGGCGGCCACGCGGCAAGCGCCCAAAAAAAAGCCCCACACCTTTACAGGTGTGGGGCCGGGCGCCTTTCATGGCGCCGGGAGCGTGTCAGCCGGCTTACTCGGAAGCGGCGCTGTCGCCACCACCGGTTTCAGCCGCGGCGGGCATCGCCTCCAGTTCGGCGGCTTCGGCTTCGGCGATGGCGCGGCGCTCGGCGTCGTCCATCTGGTCCTTGGCCTTGCGTGCCTCGTGGTAGGCCATGCCGGTGCCGGCAGGGATCAGGCGGCCGACGATCACGTTCTCTTTCAGGCCGCGCAGCTCGTCGCGCTTGCCCATGATGGCAGCCTCGGTGAGCACGCGGGTGGTTTCCTGGAAGGAAGCCGCGGAGATGAACGAATCGGTCGACAGCGAGGCCTTGGTGATACCGAGCAACAGGTTGCTGAAGGTGGCCGGGACCTTGCCGTCGGCGCGCAGCGCGTCGTTGGCGTCCAGCATGGCGGAACGCTCGACCTGCTCGCCGGCGATGTAGCTGGAATCGCCCACGTTTTCAACGACTACGCGGCGCAGCATCTGGCGAACAATCACTTCGATGTGCTTGTCGTTGATCTTCACGCCCTGCAGGCGGTAAACGTCCTGCACTTCGTCGACGATGTAGCGGGCCAGCTCTTCCATGCCCAGCAGGCGCAGGATGTCTTGCGGGTCGGCCGGGCCGTCCACAATCGATTCGCCCTTGTTGACCACCTGGCCTTCGTGCACCAGGATGTTCTTTTCCTTGGGAACCAGGTCTTCCCAGACCTTGCCTTCAGGATCGGTGATCTGCAGGCGAACCTTGCCTTTGGTCTCTTTACCGAAGGACACAGTACCGGTCATCTCGGCCAGCGTACCCTTGTCTTTCGGCGTACGGGCTTCAAAGAGCTCGGCAACGCGCGGCAGACCGCCGGTAATGTCGCGGGTCTTCTGGCCTTCGATCGGGATACGGGCCAGCACTTCGCCGGGGCCCACGTCCTGGCCGTCGCGCACCTGAACCAGCGCGCCCACCTGGAAGCCGATGGTCACCGAGTGATCGGTGCCGGGGATCTTGACTTCGTGGCCGGCGGCGTCGATCAGCTTGACCTGCGGACGGATCACCTTCGTGGCGCCGCGGCGTTTCGGATCGATCACCACCAGGGTGGACAGGCCGGTCACATCGTCAA
The DNA here is from genome assembly GCF_056405735.1 of Polaromonas sp. P1_F2. Classification (NCBI taxonomy): domain Bacteria; kingdom Pseudomonadati; phylum Pseudomonadota; class Betaproteobacteria; order Burkholderiales; family Comamonadaceae; genus Polaromonas; species Polaromonas sp. P1_F2. The sequence continues at coordinate 185,776 of NZ_JBFUBN010000010.1, forward strand.
CCTGCTTGGCAACCGTCACGCCTTCTTCCACATTCTCGAAGGCCACCTTGCCGGCGAACTCGGTAATGATGGGGCGTGTCAGCGGGTCCCAGTTGGCCAGGATAGCGCCGGCCTTGATCGTCTGGTCGGCTTTCACCGCCAGAATCGCGCCGTACGGCACCTTGTGGCGCTCGCGCTCGCGGCCATGCTCGTCATGGATGACGATCTCGCCGGAACGGGCAATCACAACCAGCTCGCCCTTGCTGTTGGTCACATAGCGCATCGGTGCGTTGAAACCGATCACGCCGTTGGACTTGGCTTCGACGCTGGAGGCGATGGCTGCGCGCGATGCGGCGCCGCCGATGTGGAAGGTCCGCATCGTCAGCTGGGTGCCGGGTTCGCCGATCGACTGGGCGGCGATGATACCGACCGCTTCGCCGATGTTGATCAGGCCGCCACGGCCCAGGTCGCGGCCGTAGCACTTGGCGCACAGGCCGAAGCGGGTTTCGCAGGTCAGGGCCGTGCGCACCTTGACTTCGTCCACGCCGGCCGCTTCGAGCTCTTCGATCAGGTCTTCGTCCAGCATGACGCCGGCCTTGGCCAGGACCGAGCGGTTCTCGGGGTGCAGCACGTCTTCCACCGCGGTGCGGCCGAGGATACGGTCGCGCAGCGATTCGATGACTTCACCCCCCTCCACGATGGCGCGCATGAGCGAGCCTTCTTGCGTGCCGCAGTCGTCTTGCGTGACCACCAGATCCTGCACCACGTCGCACAGGCGGCGCGTGAGGTAGCCGGAGTTGGCGGTTTTCAGCGCAGTGTCAGCCAGGCCCTTACGGGCGCCGTGGGTGGAGATGAAGTACTCCAGCACGTTCAGGCCTTCGCGGAAGTTGGCGGTAATCGGCGTTTCGATGATGGAGCCGTCAGGCTTGGCCATCAAACCGCGCATACCGGCGACCTGGCGAATCTGCGCCGCGGAACCGCGGGCGCCGGAGTCGGCCATCATGTAGATGGAATTGAAGGATTCCTGCTCGACTTCCTTGCCGTTGCGGTCGATGACCTTCTCTTTCGAGAGCTGGGCCATCATCACCTTGGACACTTCGTCGCCCGACTTGCCCCAGATGTCGACCACCTTGTTGTAACGCTCGCCGGAGGTCACCAGGCCCGAGACATACTGCTGCTCGATCTCTTTGACTTCCTTCTGCGCGCGCGCGATGATGGCCGGCTTTTCCTTGGGGATCAGCATGTCGTCGATGCAGATCGAGATGCCGGCCTTGGTCGCCAGGCGGAAGCCCGACTGCAGCAGCTTGTCGGCGAACACCACGGTCTCTTTCAATCCGCACTTGCGGAAAGACACGTTGATGAGCTTGGAGATTTCCTTCTTCTTCAACGCCTTGTTGATGTTGGAGAAAGGCAGGCCCTTGGGCAGGATCTCGGACAGCAGCGCGCGGCCGCCGGTGGTTTCCCACAGCTTGGTCGACGGCACGAATTCGCCGGTGGCTTTGTCCTTGGTGTACTCGGTCAGGCGCACGCTGATGCGGGCGTTCAGGTCGAGCTCACCCGCGTCGAACGCGCGGCGGACTTCGCCGGTGTCCGAGAACACCAGGCCTTCGCCCTTGCCGTTGGTACGGTCGCGGGTCGTGTAGTACAGGCCCAGCACAACGTCCTGCGAAGGAACGATGGAGGGCTCGCCGTTGGCGGGGAACAGGATGTTGTTCGAAGCCAGCATCAGCGTGCGGGCTTCCATCTGCGCTTCCACCGACAGCGGTACGTGGACGGCCATCTGGTCGCCGTCGAAGTCGGCATTGAAGGCCGAGCAGACGAGCGGGTGCAGCTGGATAGCCTTGCCTTCGATCAGGATGGGCTCAAAGGCCTGGATGCCGAGGCGGTGCAGCGTGGGCGCACGGTTCAGCATCACGGGGTGTTCCTTGATGACCTCTTCCAGGATGTCCCAGACCACCGGCGTGCCGGATTCAACTTCCTTCTTGGCCGCCTTGATGGTCGTGGCGATGCCACGGCTTTCGAGCTGCGCAAAGATGAAAGGCTTGAACAGCTCCAGGGCCATCAGCTTGGGCAGGCCGCACTGGTGCAGCTTGAGCGTAGGGCCCACGGTGATCACGGAACGGCCGGAGTAGTCGACGCGTTTGCCCAGCAAGTTCTGGCGGAAACGGCCCGACTTGCCCTTGATCATGTCGGCGAGAGACTTCAGCGCGCGCTTGTTGGCGCCCGTCATGGCCTTGCCGCGGCGACCGTTGTCCAGCAGCGAATCGACGGCTTCCTGCAGCATGCGCTTTTCGTTGCGCGCGATGATTTCAGGAGCCTTCAGTTCCAGCAAACGGCGCAGGCGGCTGTTGCGGTTGATGACGCGGCGATACAGGTCGTTCAGGTCGGAGGTCGCAAAGCGGCCGCCGTCCAGCGGCACCAGCGGACGCAGGTCCGGCGGCAGCACGGGCAGCACGTCGAGCACCATCCAGCCCGGCTTGATGCCGGACTTCTTGAACGCTTCCATCAATTTCAAGCGCTTGGCGTTTTTCTTGATCTTGATTTCGGAGCCGGTCAGGTCGTTGCGCAGCTTGTCGATTTCGACGTCGAGGTCCAGCCCTTCGAGCAGGTCCTTGATGCCTTCGGCGCCCATCTTGGCGGTGTACTCGTCACCGTATTCCTTGCGCTTGGCGTCGTAGTCGTCTTCCGACATGATGCTGAACTTCTTCAGCGGGGTCATGCCGGGGTCGGTCACCACGTATGCTTCAAAGTAGAGCACGCGTTCGATGTCGCGCAGCGTCATGTCGAGCACCAGGCCCAGGCGCGACGGCAGCGACTTCAGGAACCAGATGTGCGCGCACGGTGCGGCCAGGTCGATGTGACCCATGCGCTCGCGGCGGACCTTGGTCTGCGTGACTTCAACGCCGCACTTCTCGCAGATGACGCCGCGGTGCTTGAGGCGCTTGTACTTGCCGCACAGGCATTCGTAGTCCTTGATGGGGCCAAAGATCTTGGCGCAAAAAAGACCGTCGCGCTCGGGCTTGAAGGTGCGGTAGTTGATGGTTTCAGGCTTCTTGACTTCGCCGAAAGACCACGAACGGATCTTCTCGGGCGAGGCCATGCCGATCTTGATGGCATCAAAATGCTCATCCGGCGTGAATTGCTTGAACAGGTCGAGTAATGATTTCATGAGTTAAATCCTTTTCTTTCCTGTTGATTAGCTGCGTTCCAGCTCGATGTCGATCCCGAGCGAACGGATTTCCTTGACCAGCACGTTGAACGACTCGGGCATGCCGGCCGTGATCGCGTGCTCGCCCTTGACGATGCTCTCGTACACCTTGGTACGGCCCTGCACGTCGTCGGACTTGACGGTGAGCATTTCCTGCAGCGTGTAGGCGGCACCATAGGCTTCCAGCGCCCAGACCTCCATCTCGCCGAAACGCTGTCCACCGAACTGAGCCTTGCCGCCCAGCGGTTGCTGCGTGACCAGGCTGTAGGGGCCGGTCGAACGGGCGTGCATCTTGTCGTCCACCAGATGGTGAAGTTTCAGGACGTGCATGTAGCCGACCGTCGTCGTGCGCTCGAACTGGTCGCCCGTGCGTCCGTCGTACAGCTGGGCCTGGGTGCGCGTCGCCGTCAGGCCCTTGGCCTTGGCGATGTCGTCCGGGTAAGCCAGCTTGAGCATGGTCATGATGTCTTCTTCCGAAGCACCGTCGAACACCGGCGTCGCGAAAGGCACGCCGGTGGCCAGGTTGCTGGCCATCTCGAGCACGTCGGTATCCGACAGTTTGGCCAGGTCCTCGGTGCGGCCGGACTTGTTGTACAGCGTGTCCATGAACTTGCGCAGCTCGGCCACCTTGGCTTCGGCTTGCAGCATGTCGCCGATACGCTGGCCCAGGCCCTTGGCGGCCCAGCCCAGGTGGACTTCAAGCACCTGGCCCACGTTCATGCGCGAAGGCACGCCCAGCGGGTTCAGCACGATGTCGCACGGCGTGCCGTCGGCCATGTAGGGCATGTCTTCGACCGGAACGATCTTGGATACCACACCCTTGTTGCCGTGGCGGCCGGCCATCTTGTCGCCGGGTTGCAGGCGGCGCTTGACGGCCAGGTAGACCTTGACCATCTTCAGCACGCCGGCCGGCAGTTCGTCGCCCTGCGTGAGCTTCTTGCGCTTTTCCTCGAAAGCCAGGTCGAAGCTGTGGCGCGTCTGCTCCATGGCATTCTTGACGCTTTCCAGCTGCGAAGCCACGTCGTCTTCCGCCGGGCGGATGTCGAACCAGTGGTACTTCTCGACGTCGGCCAGGTAGGCCTTGTCGATCTTGCTGCCCTTGGCGAGTTTCTTCGGGCCGCCGTTGGCGACCTTGCCGACCAGCATCTTTTCGATACGGTCGAACGCGTCGGCTTCCACGATGCGCAGCTGGTCGTTCAGGTCCAGGCGGAAACGCTTGAGTTCGTCGTCGATGATCTGCTGGGCGCGCTTGTCGCGAACAATGCCTTCACGGGTGAAGACCTGCACGTCGATCACGGTGCCTTGCGAGCCCTGGCTCACGCGCAGCGAGGTGTCTTTCACGTCGCTGGCTTTTTCGCCGAAGATGGCGCGCAGCAGTTTTTCTTCCGGCGTCAGCGTGGTCTCGCCCTTGGGCGTAACCTTGCCGACCAGCGTGTCGCCCGGCTGGACTTCAGCGCCGACATAAATAATGCCGGACTCGTCAAGGCGGTTGAGCTGCTGCTCGGACAGGTTGGGAATGTCGCGCGTGATTTCTTCGGAGCCCAGCTTGGTATCGCGGGCCATCACCACGAGTTCTTCGATATGAATCGAGGTGTAGCGGTCTTCGGCCACCACGCGCTCGGAGATCAGGATCGAATCCTCGAAGTTGTAGCCGTTCCAGGGCATGAAAGCCACCAGCATATTCTGGCCCAGGGCCAGTTCGCCGATGTCCGTCGATGCGCCGTCGGCGATCACGTCACCCTTGGCCAGCTTGTCGCCCATCTTGACGATGGGGCGCTGGTGGATGTTGGTGTTCTGGTTGGAACGCTGGTACTTGATCAGGTTGTAGATGTCCACACCGACTTCGCCGGCCAGGGCTTCCGCGTCATTGACGCGCACCACGATGCGGGTGGCATCGACGTAATCGACCACACCGCCACGATTGGCCGTCACCACGGTGCCGGAGTCGACCGCGGAAACGCGCTCGATGCCGGTGCCGACGAAGGCCTTCTCGGGGCGGAGCACAGGAACGGCCTGGCGCTGCATGTTGGCGCCCATCAGCGCGCGGTTGGCGTCATCGTGTTCCAGGAAGGGCACGAGCGAAGCCGCCACCGAGACGATCTGCGCGGGCGACACGTCCATGTACTGGATGCGCTCTGCGCCGACCAGCACGGATTCGCCGTTTTCACGGGCGGACACCAGGTCGCCGGTCAGCTTGCCGGACTCGTCCAGCAGGGCATTGGCCTGGGCGATCACGTACTTGCCTTCTTCGATGGCCGACAGGTAATCGATCTGGTCGGTGATCTTGCTGTCCACCACACGGCGGTACGGGGTTTCGATGAAACCGTACTCGTTGAGGCGGGCGTACAAGGCCAGCGAGTTGATCAGGCCGATGTTCGGGCCTTCAGGCGTTTCAATCGGGCAGACGCGGCCGTAATGGGTCACGTGCACGTCGCGCACTTCGAAACCTGCGCGTTCGCGGGTCAAACCGCCCGGGCCAAGGGCCGAAACACGGCGCTTGTGGGTGATCTCGGACAGCGGGTTGGTCTGGTCCATGAACTGCGACAGCTGCGATGCGCCGAAGAATTCCTTCAGGGCGGCGGAGATCGGCTTGCTGTTGATCAGGTCATGCGGCATCAGCGGCTCTTGCTCGGCCTGGCCGAGGCGCTCTTTCACGGCCTTTTCGATACGCGCCAGGCCGGTGCGGTACTGGTTCTCGGCGAGTTCGCCGACACAACGCACGCGGCGGTTGCCGAGGTGGTCGATGTCATCGACTTCGCCATTGCCGTTGCGCAGGTCGACCAGGATCTTGACGACAGCCAAGATGTCCTCGTTGGTCATGACCATGGGACCGGTGGAAGAGTCGCGGCCGACGCGGGCGTTGAACTTCATGCGGCCCACGCGCGACAGGTCGTAGGTGTCCGGGTTGTAGAACAGGCGCTGGAACAGGGCCTGCACCGCGTCTTCCGTCGGCGGCTCGCCGGGGCGCATCATGCGGTAGATCGCGACGCGGGCGGCGAACTCGTCGGCCGTTTCATCGGCGCGCAGGGTTTGCGAAATGTACGCGCCCTGGTCGAGTTCGTTGGTGTACAGCACCTGCAGGTCCTGCACGCCGGCCACGCGCAGCTTCTTCAGCAGCACTTCGGTCAGCTCGTCGTTGGCCTTGGCGATGATCTCACCGGTTTCGGCGTCGACGATGTTCTTGGCGACCACGCGGCCGACCAGGAAGTCTTCCGGCACGCTGATGGTGGTGGTGTTGCTTTGCTCGAGTTCGCGGGTGTGGCGAACCGTGATGCGCTTGTCCTTGGCGACGACGACCTTGCCGTTCTTGTCGGTGATGTCGAAGCGGGCCACTTCACCGCGCATGCGCTCGGCGACGAATTCCATCTGCGCGCCGCTGTCCATCAGGCGGAAGTTGTCGAACACGAAGAAGTTCGCGAGGATGGATTCCGGGTTCAGGCCGATGGCCTTGAGCAGGATGGTGACCGGCATCTTGCGGCGGCGGTCGACGCGGAAGTACAGCACGTCCTTCGGGTCGAACTCGAAGTCGAGCCAGGAACCACGGTAGGGGATGATGCGAGCCGAGAACAGCAGCTTGCCCGAACTGTGGGTTTTGCCCTTGTCGTGTTCAAAGAACACGCCGGGGGAGCGATGCAGCTGGGACACGATCACGCGTTCGGTCCCGTTGATCACGAAGGAGCCCTTGTCGGTCATCAGGGGCACTTCGCCCATGTAGACTTCTTGCTCTTTCACTTCCTTGACCACCTTGGACTGCGACGTGGATGATTCGCGGTCATAAATGATCAGCTGCACCTTGGCGCGCACGGCCGAGGCGAATGTGAGTCCACGGGTCTGGCACTCACGCACGTCGAAGGCGGGCTTGGCCAGGTTGTACTCGATGAACTTCATCTCAACAAAACCATTGTGCGAGACGATGGGGAATGCGTTGTCAAACGCTGCCTGCAGGCCTTCGATGGTGCGCTTCTGGGGGGCACGGTCGGCTTGCAGGAACGCTGTGTACGCGTCTTTCTGCATTTGCAGCAAATAGGGAACAGTCAACACGCTTTCGCGGTTGCCGAAGCTTTTGCGGATGCGTTTACGTTCGGTGTAGGAATAGGCCATGAGTTCTCCGCGTTGATGGGCTCTGGCGACTCTCGTGCCCGAATACACCACGTATTCAGGCAGCTTGGTGGTTGGCCACTACCAACCATGGCGGACGGTGACGCATTGCACGTCACCCGAACCAAGGCGTTTTCTGCAGTCGGGGTCAGAAAACACTGGAAAGCAGACGGTTTAAGTCTGCTTTCCAGTGTTTCTACAAAACACTGGGCAGGCTGTAAGCCTGCGTCAGTGTTCGAAGAACACTGAGAAAAGGACGGTTAAGTCTGCTTTTCGGTGTGCTCCTTGAAACACGAAAGGCTGGAAGCCCGACTACGGTCTTCCAGCCTTCTCGAACACCAAGAATTACTTGAGTTCGACTTTCGCGCCGGCTTCTTCGAGCTTCTTCTTCGCAGCTTCTGCGTCGGCCTTTGGAGCGCCTTCCTTGACGTTCTTCGGGGCGCCGTCGACCAGGTCCTTGGCTTCTTTCAGGCCCAGACCGGTGATTTCGCGCACGGCCTTGATGACCGACACCTTGTTTGCGCCAGCTTCGAGCAGCACGACGTTGAAGTCGGTCTTCTCTTCAGCGGCAGCAGCGGCACCGCCGCCACCGGCAGCAGCGGGAGCAGCCATTGCGGCAGCGCTCACGCCAAATTTCTCTTCGATGGATTTCACCAGTTCGTTGAGTTCGAGGACCGTCATGCTATCCAGCGCGGTCAAAAATGCGTCTTTATCGAATGCCATTTTGATTTCCTAAAAAAGTTGGGTAATTACGCTGCTACAGGTTCAGCTGCTGCAGGGGCTTCGGCTGCGCCGCCGCCCTTTTTCGCCGCCAGCGCGCCCAGCACAACGGCCGTACGCGACATGGGGGACATCAGCAAGCCACACACCTGGGCCAGCAACACTTCCTTGGAAGGGATGTTGGCCAGTTGCTTCACGCCGTTCACGTCCAGGGTCTTGCCACCGAATGCACCACCGCGAATGACCAGCTTGTCGTTGGTCTTGGCGAAGTCAGATACCACTTTCGCGGCAGCTACTGCATCGGTAGAAAAGCCGTAGATCAGCGGACCGGTCATCTGGTCGGACACGACTTCGAATGCACTGCCGGCCACTGCGCGGCGAGCCAGGGTGTTCTTCAGAACACTCAGGGTCACGCCTTTGTCGCGGGCTTGGCTGCGCAGACGGGTCATGTCAGCGACCGTGATACCACGGTATTCCGCCATCACGAGCGTTTGAGCTTTAGCGGCGAGGCCAGTCACTTCATCAATGACGGCTTGTTTCTCACTGCGGTTGAGACTCAAGGTCTACTCCTTAAAAATGTGCCGTCGGGTGTAAGCCTGCTTGCGCCGGCTGTCTGCCCTTCAACACGCTCATGTTCAGCGACCAACTGTTTTCAGATTCTTTGCAAAACCATTCAAGCAGCGGGACCGCCATCTGCGTTGGCTGTCTTTCGATTAAGCGGCAAGCCCAAAAAGCCTGTCGCGCCAACGGTCTTGGATGACCTGCCGGAGCGAACCCCGGCAGCCCACCACATTGAGCAGCCCTTGCGGGTTGCTCAAATTTTCGCGATTACGCTGCGATGGTTTGCGTGTCGACGCGAACGCCCACACCCATCGTGGACGAAACCGCCACTTTCTTCAAATACACACCCTTGCTCGAAGCCGGCTTGGCCTTTTGCAGCGCATCGATCAACGCAGCCAGGTTGCCCTGCAGCTTGTCGGTGTCGAACGAGCGGCGGCCGATGGTGCCGTGCACGATACCGGCCTTGTCGACGCGGAACTGGACCTGGCCGGCTTTTGCGTTGCGCACAGCCTGGGCGACGTCCGGCGTGACGGTACCAACCTTGGGATTGGGCATCAGGCCGCGGGGGCCGAGCACCTGACCCAGGGTACCCACGATACGCATGGCATCGGGGGAAGCGATCACGACGTCGAAGTCCATCTTGCCCGCCTTGATTTCGGCGGCCAAATCGTCCATGCCGACGATGTCGGCGCCGGCGGCCTTGGCTTCTTCAGCCTTGGCGCCTTGCGCAAACACGGCCACGCGCTTGGTCTTGCCGGTGCCGTTAGGCAGCACAACCGCGCCGCGAACGACCTGGTCGGACTTCTTGGCGTCGATGCCGAGCTGCACGGCCACATCGATGGACTCATCGAATTTGGCGACGGCGAACTCTTTCACAAGGCCCAGGGCCTCAGGCAGCGCGTACAGCTTGTTGCTGTCGATTTTGTCGCCGATGGTTTTTTGGCGCTTGGTCAGCTTGCTCATACAACACCCTCCACCGACACACCCATGGAACGGGCCGTGCCGGCAATAGTACGAACTGCGGCGTCGAGGTCAGCAGCCGTCATGTCTTTCATTTTGGTCTTGGCGATTTCTTCCAGCTGTGCGCGGGAGATCTTGCCCACCTTCACCGTGTGCGGCGTGGCAGAACCCTTGTCGAGCTTGATGGCCTTCTTGATCAGGACGCCTGCGGGAGGCGTCTTGATGACGAAGGTGAAACTCTTGTCGGCAAATGCCGTGATCACCACAGGCAGCGGCAGGCCGGGCTCGACACCCTGGGTCTGCGCATTGAATGCCTTGCAGAATTCCATGATGTTCAGGCCACGCTGACCGAGCGCAGGGCCGATCGGGGGGGACGGGTTAGCCTTACCAGCTGGCACTTGCAGCTTGATAAAGCCGACGATTTTTTTCGCCATACTTTTCTCCTTGCGGGTCATAACGCCTGGACGCCGCCATCAAGGCGGGCCCGGGCTCCCCGGGGGTTACACAACTCAAAAACAGTCCCTGAGGACCGTTTCGCGCCGAGTTGCAAGGCGCGAAATTGAATGCCGGACCGAAATTACGTTTTTTCGATCTGGCTGAATTCCAGTTCCACCGGTGTGGCGCGGCCGAAAATCGTGACCGACACACGCACCTTGTTCTTGTCGTAGTTGACCTCTTCCACCGTGCCGTTGAAGTCGGTGAACGGGCCGTCCTTGACGCGCACGTATTCGCCGGTTTCGAACTCCACCTTGTGCCGCGGCTTCTCGGTGCCGACCTGCATCTGGCTGACGATCTTCTGGACGTCTTCCTCGGAAATCGGGGCCGGGCGGTTCTTGGCGCCGCCGACAAAACCGGTAACCTTGTTGGTGTGCTTCACCAGGTGCCAGGTTTCATCGTCCATGACCATTTCGACCAGGACGTAACCAGGAAAGAAGCGGCGTTCCGTCGTTTTCTTCTGGCCGTTCTTGATTTCGACCACTTCTTCGGTGGGCACCAGGAAACGGCCGAACTTGGACTGCATGCCCGCGCGGTTGATGCGTTCGACGATGTTGCGCTCGACCGCTTTTTCCATGCCGGAATAGGCATGGACGACATACCACTGCATGCCTGGCGTCGGCGTGAGGGACGTACCCGCCGCCACTTCGCTGACTACCGTGCCATTCAGATCGCTCATTATCGTTTCCATCCCAAGAGCAGGTCGTAAAACACCCATTCGAGCGTCTTGTCCGTAAACCACAAAAACAGCGCCATGATCACCACGAAACCGAACACATAAGCCGTCATCTGGATGGCCTCCCTGCGGGCCGGCCAGACGACTTTTTTGACTTCGCGCCAGGAATCGCGGCCGAAGGCCACGAACTGCTTGCCCGGCTCGGACAGCATGAACACCGCTACGGCCGCCACCAGCCCGGCGATCAGGGCAGCCCACTGGACCACCTGGCCTTGCTTGGCCAGCAGGTAAAAGCCCACCAGGGAGGCCAGCACCAGAGCAACGGCCGCGCCCAGCTTGGCCTTGTCGGCACTGGTACTGACGGTTTCAACTTGAGAAGTGGCCATGGTTGGCGGATTTCCTGTTCAATCTTCGGGCGTCTTTCCAGACGCTTAAGCCCACCTGGAGTTTTTGACTCCCGGCGGGCTTGCTTTTTAACTTTTCAAACCACCCTCAACGCTGATACACATCAACCATCAGGTGGCAGGGGCAGTAGGAATCGAACCTACAACCTTCGGTTTTGGAGACCGACGCTCTGCCAATTGAGCTATACCCCTCCATCAAACCTTGCAAATTTACGCAATGATCTTGGCAACGACGCCGGCGCCGACGGTCTTGCCGCCTTCGCGGATGGCGAAACGCAGGCCTTCTTCCATGGCGATCGGGTTGATCAGCTTGACGGTGATCGACACGTTATCGCCTGGCATGACCATTTCCTTGCCTTCTGGCAACTCGATCGCACCCGTCACGTCCGTCGTGCGGAAGTAGAACTGGGGGCGGTAGTTGTTGAAGAAAGGCGTGTGGCGGCCGCCTT